>NZ_JAFEUF010000135.1:13108-19882 GCF_016901035.1 Streptomyces durocortorensis | reverse complement strand
GGCCCTGGGGGTCGTCGGGACCGCCGGGCGTCTGGGGGCCGTCCTCGCGGATGACCTCGCCCTGGACGACCTTCCCGTCCGGGCGGTGCATCCTGGCCTGCTGGAAGGCGTCCGAGAGGCTGCCCGGCGTCGCGGCCCGCATCCGGCTCTCCAGCGAGCGCTCCGCGTACCGGCTGATCATGGTGCGCACCGGCGGCACCAGCAGGATGAGACCGGCCGCGTCCGAGATCAGGCCGGGGATCAGGAGCAGCAGACCGCCCAGCATCAGCAGTCCGTTGCCCCGGGAGCCCTTGCCGCCCGCGGGGGCGCCCCAGGGCGTGGCGGGGCGGCCGGGCTGTCCCGGCATCTGCTGGAGGGTCTCGGTCAGGTTCTTGAAGGCACGCCGGCCGGCGCTCTTGATGACCACGGCGCCGAGCACGGCTCCGGCCACCAGGATCAGCAGGACCGTGAGGCCGCCCGCGGCCGAGGCGACCAGGGTCAGGAGCCAGATCTCCAGGACCAGCCAGGCGGCCAGGGCCAGCGGCAGGAATCTACGGGCGCGCGAGCGCCGGGGACGGGTCGGGGGCGGAGTGCCGGTCGTCATGCCCCCAGTGTGCCCGTACCGGCGTGCAAGCGGCGTAAGGGGGTGATCATGAAGCCGACCGGCCGGCGGACCCTGAGGGCGTCAGAGGGTCTTGCGGCCCAGGACCTTGTTGGCGCGGGAGGTGATGCCCCAGCCGGTGACCCGCCACAGCGCCTCGACGAGGATGTCCCGGCTCATCTTCGAGTCGCCGATCTCCCGGTCGACGAAGGTGATGGGGACCTCGACCACGTGGTAGCCCGCCTCGACGGCGCGGCGGGCGAGGTCCACCTGGAAGCAGTAGCCCTGCGAGGCGACCTCGCCCAGTCCGAGGCCGCTCAGGGTCTCGGTGCGGAAGGCGCGGTAGCCGCCGGTGACGTCCCGGACGGAGAGGCCGAGGGCGAGCCGGGAGTAGAGGCTGCCGCCGCGCGAGATGACCTCGCGGCTCTTGGGCCAGTTCACCACGCGGCCGCCGGGCACCCAGCGGGATCCCAGGACCAGGTCGGCGCCCTTGAGCGCGGTGAGCAGCCGGGGCAGTTCCTCGGGCTGGTGGGAGCCGTCGGCGTCCATCTCGACGAGCACGCCGTAGCCGCGCTCCTCACCCCAGGCGAAGCCGGCGAGGTAGGCGGCGCCGAGCCCTTCCTTGCCCTTGCGGTGCAGGACGTGGACCCGGTCGTCGGCCGCCGCGATCTCGTCGGCGGCCTTGCCGGTGCCGTCAGGGCTGTTGTCGTCGGCCACCAGGATGTCGGCGTCCGGGACGGCGGTGCGCACCCGGTCGACGATCGGCTTGATGTTCTCGACCTCGTTGTAGGTCGGAATGATCACCAGGACCTTGCCGAGCGGGCCGAACTGCCTCTGACCGCCGTCGTTCACTACTGCCCCTTAGAGTCCGTACACAGGGGGACACCATATCCAGCACACCGGCCGGCGGGACGCGCCCCCACGGTGGAACTGCGGATCGGGGCCCGGCGCCCTTCGGGCCGACCTGGGACCCGCTGGCTGCGGGTCGACCGAAAGCCGTTGTCTACTGAACGTCCGGGCCCCACCCGGGTCACACCCTCCGTCCGGCTGAACCCTTCCCTCGCCCCCGAGGCGCGGGCGCTGAACCTGGCTGTCAGCGGTGGTGCGCCGGTGCGGCACACCGCCTCATGACCCAGCGGCGTTCGACGACTGCGTGGAGGTTTAACCGGTCGGACGTCCTGTGGTGGACCCGGCCGAACCTACCGGCCCGTGGGCGCTTTCTGTCAACAGCCGTGCGACCTGCGACTTTTCCTGAAATGGCCTGGTCAGTGCTGAAGGGGCGCAGGTCGTGGACCGGTGATCGGGCCATCGATCGGCGGTACGAAATGTCCCGACGTCACTCGTTCGGTCGCACGTAGACTGTTTGTCCGAGGACCACGGTCCGCAGGCAGACGGGCAGGTCGGCCCCGGGCGTGAGATCCGGCAGGCCGGGCGTGCCGGACCGGGGGTCGGTGGACCAGCGGGCGACCCGGTCGTCGGGGGCCTGGACCAGGAGTTCGGCGGTGCGCCAGACGGCGTAGTCGGCCGGGGCGCCGGGCACCAGGAGGCCCGCGTCGTCGCGGCCGATGGCGCGCCAGCCGCCCCGGGTGTGGGCGGTGAACCCGGCGCGGACCGAGACGCGGTGCTCCGGCGTGCGGTGGTGGGCGGCGGCCCGCACGGTGCCCCAGGGGTCGAGCGGCGTGACGGGGCTGTCGGAGCCGAAGGCGAGCGGCACTCCGGCGCGCAGCAGCGCCGCGTACGGGTTGAGGGAGGCGGCCCGCTCCGCACCGAGGCGCTCGGCGTACATCCCGTCCGGGCCGCCCCAGGCGGCGTCGAAGGCGGGCTGGACGGAGGCGGTGAGGCCCAGCTCCGCGAAGGCTGCGATGGTCTCGGGGGTGAGCATCTCGGCGTGTTCGACACGGTGGCGGGCGGCCCGGATCCGGTCGAGGCCGAGCGTCGAGGCGGCGGCCCGGACCCCGTCCACCACGGCGGTGACCGCGGCGTCCCCGATGGCGTGGAAGCCCGCCTGGAGGCCCGCCTCGGTGCAGGCGGTGACATGGGCGGCGATCCGGGCTGCGTCCAGGTGGGCGGTGCCGGTGTGCGGGGCGTCCGCGTAGGGCTCGTGCAGGCAGGCGGTGTGCGAGCCGAGGGAGCCGTCGACGAACAGGTCTCCGGCCGCGCCGATCGCGCCGAGTTCGCGGATACGACGGGCGTCCTTCTCGTCCGCGACCTCCTCGGCCCAGAGGCCGAAGACGCGCGGCCCCGGCCGCTCGGCGGCCAGCGCGAGGAGGGCGGTGAAGTCCTCCTCGTCGGAGATCTCGGGCCCGGCGCACTCGTGGACGCTGCCGATGCCGAGGGAGGCGGCGTGGTCGAGGGCGGCGCGCTGGGCGGCGGCGCGCTGGGCGGCCGGGAGCGCGTTGTGGGCGGCGGCCCGCACCGCGTGGTGGGCGTCGCCGGTCAGCGGCCCGTCCGGGTGATATCCGCTCATCGCGGTGACGCCGGGGACCAGGTCCAGCAGGGCCGTCGTGACGACCGCGGAGTGCACGTCGATGCGCGGCAGGTAGAGGGCCCGGCCGCCTGCCGCCTCGTCGAGCTCGGCGCGCGAGGGGTGGCGCCGCTCGGGCCAGCGGGCGGCGTCCCAGCCGTGTCCGAGCAGGACGTCCCCGGGGGCACGGCCGTGTCCGAACGCGCGGACGAGGCCGAGCGCCTCGGACAGGGTGCGGGCGCCGGAGAGGTCGAGTCCGGTCAGCGCCAGGCCGGTGGCGGTGGTGTGCACATGGGCGTCGGTGAACGCCGGGGTGACCAGGGCGCCTTCGAGGTCGACCACCTCGTCCACGCCGCTCGCGAAGGCGTCGGCGGCCCCCTCGGACCCCACCCAGGCGACATGCCCGCGTTCGACGACCATCGCGGTGGCGAACGGGTCGGCGGGGCTGTGGACGTCTCCGCCGCGCAGCAGGACGGTGCGGTCGGCGGGGGTGCTCTGGGGGGCGGTGCTCTGGCTCATGGGACCAGTCTCGCGCCTGGCGGGGGCCGCCCGGACCGCGGCCCCCTCCGGAGCGGCGGAGGCCAGCGCCCGGACCTGCGGGCGCCCGTCCCGCGGGAGTGGCCCGGTCCCGGCGTTCCGGGACTCAGATCCGCGGGGGCCGGGCCTCGTACGGGGTGGACAGGACGACGGTGGTCCGGGTGGACACGCCGGCGAGCGTACGGATCCGGGTGAGCAGGTGCTCCAGCTCCAGCGGGGTCGCCACCCGCACCTTGAGGATGTAGTTCTCGTCCCCGGCGACGCTGTGGCAGGCCTCCAGTTCGGGCACCCCGGCGAGCCGTTCGGCGATGTCGTCGGGGGCGCTCGGGTCGAACGGCTTCACCGAGATGAACGCAGTGAGGGGCAGCCCGACGGCCTCGGGGTCGACGACCGCGGCATAGCCGCGGATCACCCCGCGCTGCTCCAGCCTGCGGACACGCTGATGAACCGCCGAGGTGGACAGGCCCGTGGCCTTGCCCAGGTCGGTGTAGCTCATCCGCCCGTCCTTGACGAGCAACTCAACGATCTGACGGTCCAGCTCCTCCATGCGGATCAACCTATGGCCCCGGGCACCGCTCGGCACAGTCTCGGAGGTCACGGAACGGCACCTGCGGGCGGCATGTGACGAACGCCACAGGGTTGCGGGTCGGTAGCGGGCCGCCTGGCGGTTACCGGCCATGCGCGACGGGAAGTGCTTGCTGTGGCCGAGGCCGTGGCGCCTTGTCGGCCCACCCGAGGGGGGAATTTCCATGCAGAGCCTGAAGCTCACCGAACGTACCGAACCGGAGCCTGTCGATCCGGACGACGACAGCGGCTTCGACGCGTACGACATGTTCGAGATGGTCCGGGTGATCTGCCCGGACTGCGCCCAGCCCATCGCGCTGCTGGCCGACGAGGACGTCCTGCCGGAGCACGCCCGGTGCCCCACACCGTGGAACCCCTTCGTCCTCACCGTCTGCGCCGGAACCGGCCGCGGCGCGAGCGAGGCCCGGCCCGCGGACGAGACGCTGGAACTCCAGGAGCAGGAGGCCGGGTTGCTGTTGACGCTCCCCCAGGGCCTCGACTGGCGGATGCAGCCCTTCTCGCACGCCGGAGGACCCGGCTCCCGCCCGCTGCGCGTGCCGCGGATGCGGCGCGAGGCCGCCTGACCCGCACCCCGTACGCCCTGCCCAGCACCACGACGGACGGCCGCCGTGGTGCCGCAGCTCCCACGCCCGCCGATCGCCGGCACCGGGCACGGGCCCCCGCGAACGGGCGCTCGAATCGGCGGGGCAGTGACCCCGGCCCGCCCTGCCGCGTTGGCCCCGTATGACCACGCTGCATTCTCCAGTCGGTTCGGGTCGCCGCCGGCTCGCCGCACCCGCCTCCGAAGAATCGGTTCCGCAGCCGGGAACGCCCGCACAGCCGCTGCCCCGCTCCACGGGGACCTCGCCGATGGGCGCCCCCGTGGATCCGCCGATCTACAGCGCGCTGCTCAGACAGTGGGAGATCTCGGGCCGGACCCTGCCGGGCCGCCGCGACCCGGAGTGGGTCCAGGCCGCGGCGCTGCCGGCGTGGTCGGAGGGACCGCTGCGGTTCAGCGCGTCTCGGGCCCCGCGAGGTGGCGTGCGATGACCATGCGCTGGATCTGATTGGTGCCCTCCACGATCTGGAGCACCTTCGCCTCGCGCATCAGCCGCTCGACCGGGAAGTCGAGCGTGTAGCCGTAGCCGCCGAGCACCTGGACGGCGTCGGTGGTCACGCGCATGGCCGCGTCCGTGCAGAACAGCTTCGCCATGGCGGCCTGCCGGGAGAAGGGCTCCCCCGCGTCGCGCAGCCGCGCCGCCTCCAGATACAGCGCCCGGCCGGCCTCGATCTGGGTGGCCATGTCGGCGAGCATGAAGCGCAGCCCCTGGAAGTCCGCGATGGGGCGGCCGAACTGACGCCGGTCGGTGGCGTAGCGGACGGCCTCGTCCAGGGCGGCCTGGGCGACCCCGATCGCGCAGGCGGCGATGCCGAGCCGCCCGGAGTCGAGGGCGGACAGGGCGATGGCGAAGCCCTGGCCCTCCTCGCCGATGCGTTGGTCGTCGGCGACCCGTACGCCGTCGAAGTGGAGCTGGGCCGTGGGCGAGCCCTTCATCCCCATCTTCTTCTCGGGGAGGGCGGCGTTCAGGCCCTCGGCGTCGCCGGGGACGAGGAAGGCCGTGATGCCGCGGGGGCCCTCGACGCCGGTGCGGGCCAGCACCGTGCAGAAGTCCGCGACGCCGCCGTGGGTGATCCACGCCTTGGTCCCGGTGATGACCCACTCGTCCCCGTCCCGCACGGCCTTGGTCCGCAGCGAGGCGGCGTCGGAGCCGGAGGCGGGCTCGGAGAGGCAGTAGGCGCCCAGCAGGCCGCCGGAGAGCATCGCCGGGAGGTGCGCGGCCCGCTGCTCGTCGGTGCCGTATCCGGCGAGTGCGTGGCAGGCGAGGGAGTGGACGCTGACGCCGAGGCCCACGGTGAGCCGGGCGGCGGCCAGTTCCTCCAGGACCTGGAGGTAGACCTCGTAGGGCTGGTCACCGCCGCCGTGGTCGGAGCCGTACGGGAGACCGAGCAGTCCGGACTCGGACAGGAGGGTGAAGACCTCACGGGGGAAGACGCCCGCTTCCTCCTCCTCGGCCGCCAGGGGAGCGATCTCCTTCGACACGATGTCGCGGACGAGCGCGACGAGCTGCCGGGACTCCTCGGTGGGCAGACGGCGTTCCACCGGCTGCGGGGCACGGTCGGACATGACGGCGCTCTCCTCCCTGTCGGGCGTTGCGACGGTCGCGCGCTCGGGGTGGGAGAGGCGCCGCCGGGTGATCTCCCGGAGGTGATCCCGGGAAAAACAGACTGCGCAGCCGATCCTGCCCTCCCGGGTCACGGGGGGCGCGGTGATCGGCTGTGGAGCGTTGAGTATGCCCGATCGGACGCCTTCCGTCACGGGGGCAACGGGCAGGTCGGAGGCGTGAAGAGGCCCTGAACGATCAGCGAATTGGTCCGAACCATTGACCCAACTGGTCTAGTCCTTCTACGGTTCCCGCAACGCCAATCGCGTTCATGTCAAACCGGGCGCGGTCGCCCGGAGTCCGGCCGGTACCCCCACGTACCAGCACTCCCCACGGACCAGCCCTCCCCCACGAGGAGCCACGATGCTCAAGCCCCACCGCCCCCCCCCCCCCCGCCCGGCGCCGGC
>NZ_JAFEUF010000135.1:0-13098 GCF_016901035.1 Streptomyces durocortorensis | reverse complement strand
ACATTCACCCCCCCCGTACACCCCCCCCCCCCGCTGTTGCACCTATGTTAATGGTCCCGGGCCCCCGCCCCGTCTGGGGGCGGCTCGCCGCGGCCGCCTGTACGGCGGCCCTCGGCGCCACTCTGCTCGGCGTCGCGGGCATGTCCCCGGCCGGCGCGACCCCCGCCGCACAGCCGGCCGCCGCCACCCCGAAGGGGGCCGCCCCCACGGCCGCCGCGGGCGACAAGGTGATCGGTTACTTCACCAACTGGGGCACTTACGACCGCGATTACCACGTCAAGAACATCGAGACGTCGGGTTCCGCGGACAAGCTGACCCACATCAACTACGCCTTCGGCAACGTGACCGGCGGCAAGTGCCAGATCGGCGACTCCTACGCCGACCACGAGAAGGCCTACACCGCCGAGGAGTCGGTGGACGGGGTCGCGGACGCCTGGGACCAGGAACTGCGCGGCAACTTCAACCAGTTGCGCAAGCTGAAGAAGCTCCACCCCGACCTCAAGGTCCTCTGGTCCTTCGGCGGCTGGAGCTGGTCCGGCGGCTTCGGTGAGGCCGCGCAGAACCCTGCCGCGTTCGCGAAGTCCTGCTACGACCTGGTGGAGGACCCCCGCTGGGCCGATGTCTTCGACGGCATCGACATCGACTGGGAGTACCCCAACGCCTGCGGGCTCACCTGTGACACCAGCGGCCGCGACGCGTACGGCAACCTGCTGGGCGAGCTGCGCAAGGCCTTCGGGAACGACAACCTGATCACCTCGGCGATCACGGCGGACGGCTCCGACGGCGGCAAGATCGACGCGGTGGACTACGCGGGGGCGGCGCAGCATCTCGACTGGTATTTGCCGATGACGTACGACTTCTTCGGCGCGTTCGCGGCGCAGGGCCCGACGGCCCCGCACTCCCCGCTGACCTCCTACCCGGGCATCCCGACGGAGGGCTTCAACTCCGACGCCGCGATCTCCAAGCTGAAGTCGCTGGGCATCCCCTCGGAGAAGCTGCTGCTGGGCATCGGCTTCTACGGCCGCGGCTGGAGTGGCGTCACGCAGGCCGAGCCGGGCGGCAGCGCGACGGGGGCCGCGCCGGGCACGTACGAGGCGGGCATCGAGGACTACAAGGTCCTCAAGGACAGCTGCCCGGCCACGGGCAAGGTCGCGGGCACGGCGTACGCACACTGCGGGAACAACTGGTGGAGCTACGACACACCGGAGACCATCGGCACCAAGATGACCTACAAGAACGAGCAGGGCCTGGGCGGCACGTTCTTCTGGGAGCTGAGCGGTGACACCGGGAACGGCGAGCTGATCAAGGCGATCGGCTGACCGACCGCGACGGGGGGGGGGGGGGGGGGGGGGGGGGGGGGCCCCCCCCCCCCCCCCCCCCCCCCCCCCCGTTTCCGGCCGTTACAGCAGGCCGAGCTGGGTGACGAGCATCGCGAACACGACCACGAAGGCCCAGCCGGCGATGTGTTCCATCAGCTTCGAGCCGTCCCCGGGGCCGCCGGTGCGGGCACGGCGGGCGTGGTGGGCGTGTGCTGCGGCGCTGGTCGCGGTCATGAGTGTCTCGCTCTTCGTACGGCTGCGGCAGGGGCCCCGCCCCCTGGGTGACCCGACCAGCGTGCCAGCGCCCCGGCCCGTACAGAACGAGATCCCGGTCACGGCCCGGGGCCGCCCGAGCGGCCGAGGGCCCGCCGCTCCCCCGGTACGGCACGGGAATCGGGCGGGGGCCGGTGGTGCGGGCCGGAGCGCGCTGTGGGCGACGCCACACCCTCTGACGTTTCAGGCGGGGTCCGTGCGGTCCGTGTGCCAGAGGTGGATCTCGGTGCCCGGCCCGCGCTCGGAGAACCGGCCCGCCGGGGCGGCGGCCGCCAGGAGCCGCCGCAGATCCGCCTCGAAGGCGTCGCGGCGCTCACCGAACAGGTGCGGGGCCGAGGACGACATCGAGAAGGCCCACGCGACCACGTCGTCGGCCGTCCGCTCCAGCGCCTGCCCGCCGGGCACGACGAGCCGCTCGGGCCCGTGGAACCCCGCCCGGGCCAGCACCCCCGCCTCGCCCCCGCGCGTGCCCTGCGGGAGGACGCCCCGCTCGGCCCGCCGCACCGGGCCCAGGTACTCCTTGACCAGGTCGCCCACCGCCTCGTACGGCACCGCCGGATACGGCAGGCCCTCGACGGTCCGGACCTCCCCCTTCAGGTCCGACACGTGGACCAGGACCCCGCCGGGCCGGAGCATGTCCCGTACCAGCCCCGCCACCAGCTCCTGGTCCATCCAGTGGAAGGACTGGCCGAACGCGGCGACGGTGAACGTCCCCAGCCCCGCGGGCAGTTCCTCGGCCCGGGCCCGTACCCACCGGGTCCGGTCGGTCAGCCCCCGGGCAGCCGCGCCGCGCTCGCCCTCGGCGACCATCTCCCCGTCCGGGTCCACCCCGACGACCTCGGCGAACAGATGGGACAGCTCCAGGGCCAGGGTGCCCGGTCCGCAGCCCACGTCGATGAGGCGTCCGGTGCCGTCGAGCTCCAGCGCTCCGGCGAGCGCGTCCGCGAGCCCGGGGGCGTAGGGCAGTCGGCCGCGCCGGTAGTAGCCCGCCGTCCCCGCGAACAGCAGGTCGTCCCACTGCCAGGCATCCGCCATGTCCACCCGCCCTCCACCGGGGCGCAGTCGGCGGAAAACCGATGATCACCGCAGGGGGCGAGCGGCAGACTGGGCCCATGAACGCATCGGACCCCAAGGATATTCTCCGCCGCTACCTGCAGAACGCCCGCGACGCCCTCCTCTGGAAGCTCGAAGGGCTCTCCGAGTACGACATCCGCCGCCCGCTCACCCCCACCGGAACCAACCTGCTGGGCCTGGTCAAGCATGTGGCGAGCGTCGAACTCGGCTACCTGGGCGACACCTTCGGACGGCCGTCCGGCGAAGCGCTGCCCTGGGTCGCCGAGGGCGCCGAGGCGAACGCCGACATGTGGGCCACCGCCGACGAGTCGCGCGAGCAGATCGTGGGCCTCTACCGCCGGGCGTGGGCGCACGCGGACGCGACGCTGGACGCGCTGGAGCTGGACACGGTCGGCCGGGTGCCCTGGTGGCCCGCCGGCCGCGACGATGTGACGCTGCTCCACGCCGTCGTCCGCGTGACCGGCGATACGCACCGGCACGCCGGGCACGCGGACATCCTGCGCGAACTCATCGACGGGGCCGTCGGGATGAACCGGAACAACGACGCCGTACCGCCGGGCGACGCGGCGTACTGGGCGGGCCACCGGGAGCGGCTGGAGCGGGCCGCCGTGGCCGCCGGGGAGAAGCACGGGGGCTGAGGCCCCCGACGCGTGACACGTACGGGAACTTTTTCGGCCATCCGGCCGACTACTGCCCCATGGGAAGAGACCGCGGCACCGTCCCCAGGGGCGGGCCCCCCGCCGAGCCTCGCGCAGGGGCTGGCTACCTTGTGTCCATGCGTGCACCGGGCGGCTTGCCGAGGCGAGCGGCCAGGGGCCTGCTCTGCGGCTCGGCGTGCCTGTCCTTCGGAGCCGCGAGTCATGTCGCGGCCGGTGGACGGCTGCCCGGCGCGGGGGTGCTCGCGCTCCTGTTCCTCGCCCTGACCGTGGAGGGCGCCCTGCTGTCCGGCGGGCGGCTGTCCGGCGGGCGGCTGTCCGGCGGGCGTCGCCGGTTCGACGCCGTGGTGCTGGTGCTCGGCGGGACGCAGTTCGCCCTGCACCACGCGTTCCACCTCCTCCCGGCCTCCGGCGGGAACCCGCACCCCGCGACGGCCTCCCGGCACGGGCACCACATGCCAGCCGGGCACGCCGGGCACGCCATGGACGCGGGCGCGGGACATGCCATGGACGCCGGGATGACCCTGGCCCACGCGGCGGCCACGTTCGGGTCGGCCCTCTGCGTGCTGTACGGGGAGCGGGTGCTGCGACGCCTCGGGGCGCTGCTCACCCCTCGCGTCGCGCTCCGGCCCGCCCCGGGCTCGCCTCGTGCCGCCGGTGGTGGTGCGGATCCGGATCGGGGCGCTCCTCGCCCGGTCCCGGTCCCGGCGCGGGCCGCCTGCGGCGGCCCCGGCCTGACCTCCTCCCCACCCTGCCCCGACGCCGGAAGCGACCGGCGTCCGCCAGGCATGCGTGCGGGAGCCGTCGCGCGCGCGTCCGCCACCGTCTGCCCTCCGAGGAGCATCCATGTCCCCCAGAACCGAAGAAATACCGCAACACGACCACGATCCGACCGACACCCCCGCGGCCGACCCGGCCTCCGGGGAGCCCGGCACCCCGGCGCGGGGCACGGCCCGCTCCTGGGCGGAGGTGCGGCACCTCCTGGTCCGGCTGCACTTCTACGCCGGTGTACTCGTCGCCCCCTTCCTGCTGGTGGCCGCGCTGACCGGGCTGGCCTACACGCTGACGCCCCAGCTCGACCGGCTGGTGTACGGCGACCAGCTCCGGGGCGAGCGGGTCGGGGACGAGGTGCGTCCGCTGTCCGAGCAGATCGCGGCCGCCAGGACGGCGTACCCCGAGGGCACGCTGGCTTCGGTGATCACTCCGCCGGGCCCCGAGGACACCACCCGGGTCGTGCTCGCGGTGCCGGAGCTGGGCGAGAACCAGCGCACGGTGTTCGTCGACCCGTACACCGCCGAGGTGCGGGGCGAGTTGACGACCTGGTTCGGGTCGACGCCGCTCACCACCTGGCTCGACGACCTGCACCGCAATCTCCACCTCGGCGAGACCGGCCGGCTGTACTCCGAGGTCGCCGCGAGCTGGCTCTGGGTGGCCGTCGTGGGCGGCCTGGTGCTGTGGCTCGGGCGCGCCCGCGGCCGGCGCGCCAGGTCGGCCCGGGGCGTGCTGCTTCCGGACCGTACGGCCAAGGGGGTACGGCGGACCCGCAGCTGGCACGCGGCGACCGGGGTGTGGCTGGCGCTGGGGCTGCTGTTCCTGAGCGCCACGGGCCTCACCTGGTCGAACTACGGCGGCGAGCGGTTCGGCCGGCTGCTGGACGCGGCGAACGGCAACGCCCCGGCTCTGGACACGGCACTCCCGGGCGCCGAGGCCCCCGCCGAGGACCACTCGGAGCATGCCGGGCACGGCGGTTCCGGCGCAGCGACGGCCGACGCCGGCCCGGCCGACTTCGACGCGGCCCTGAAGGCGGCGCGGGGGGCGGGTCTCGGCGGGATCGTGGAGGTAACGCCTCCGGCGGACGCGGCGAGCGCGTGGGTCGTGGCGCAGACCGACAACACCTGGCCGGTGCATTACGACCGGGTGGCCGTGGACACCGCGAGCGGCGAGATCACCTCCCGCACCCGCTGGGCCGATCACCCGGCCCTGAACAAGCTCAGCAAGCTCGGGGTGCAGGGGCACATGGGCGTGCTGTTCGGGGTGGCCAACCAGATCGTGCTGGCACTCATCGCGCTCGGGCTGACCGCGGTGATCGTCTGGGGTTACCGCATGTGGTGGCAGCGCCGGCCCACCCGGGCGGACCGGCCGGCGAAGGTCGGCAGGGCCCCGGAGCGCGGGGCATGGCGGCGGATCCCGCTGCCGGTCCTCGTCCTGGGCATCCCGGCCGTGGCCGCCCTGGGCTGGGCGCTGCCGGTCCTCGGGGTGACCCTGGCCGGGTTCCTGGTGGTCGACGCGGTGGTGGGGGCGGTGCGCCGACGACGTACCGCCTGAGGTGCCGGGCGGGGTGGGGGCGACTGTCGACGCCGCCACCCCGCCGGTATCCGGCCCCATGAGTCTTCCCCGCCCAACGCTTCGCGGGCGACGACACCTTTGACCTTCTCCAGCTGTGCGCCGCCCGCTCCGTCGCACCGCGCGAAGCGGGCCGGCTCACAGCAGACCGAGCGACCTCAGCACCCGTTGCCGGCTCGGCGTCGGCCGCTCGGGCCAGTACACGTAGCAGACGCCGCCCGTCCCGCTTCTGACCTTCCCCTCGGCGTCGTAGCGCTTGGTCCTGAGCCAGATGTTCTCCCACTCGCGCCGCCGGTAGACCCGGCGTACCGCCTCGTTGTCCGGCGACGCGGGGTCGTTCGCGATGACGTCGCCCTCGGGGGTGAAGCCGACGACGGTCATCAGGTGGCCCGCCGTGCCGTAGCCGGCGCCGGTCAGCTCCTCCTTCAGGAAGGACTGTGAGGTGATGACGGGGATTCCGGCGCGGACCAGCCGCTCCACGTCGGTGAGCGAGCCGAGCCGGGTGACGACGGCGTTCATGTCGCGGTACGTGGCGGCGTAGGCGGCGTTGAACGGCCAGTTGCCGCAGCCCGCGTACTGGTAGTCGTAGGTGTTGCGGGCCGCGTGGCAGACCTGGGGGTCGGGCAGGCCGGGCTTGACCCAGGCGAGGTCTTCGGCGGTGGGCTTCCGGCCCCACCACTCGATGATCATCTGGGAGGACGTGGGGCTGCACCACGCCTCGCCGCCGTTGTCGTACTCGGGGTACTGCCCGATGTGGATGTTCTGCGAGTAGCGGGGCACGGGCAGTTCGCGGGCGGGCCCGGGGGTGCTCGCCGGGACGGTGAACCGGTCGGGCACGTCGGAGGCCATCGCGCCGACCCGCCAGACGGTCGGGGTGAGGCGGCTGCCCGGGGTGCGGTACAGCGTGAGCCGCAGCCGGTAGGAGACCAGGCGCACCCCGCTCGCCGGGTCGTCGACCGAGAGGGTGTCCGTCCACACGGTGCTGTGCGGGTCGCCCTGGTCGTCCACGGAGGTGCGGCGGATGTCGCCGTCGCCCGCCGCCCAGCGGCCCATCACGAACCAGGGGGTCGCCGTGCCGTCCGCGTACCCGCCGCTCAGCTCGATCTGGATCCAGGTGCCGGCCGGCGTACGGGCGTTCCAGGAGGCGATCACCTCGGTGGCGGGGACCGTGGAGCGGTGGACGGGTGAGGTCCAGGTGGCGTAGTCCCAGGCGGCCGTCCGGCCGGTGTGCGGGTCGGTGTGGTCGATCCGGCCGGCCGGGGCGGCGATCACCAGGCCGGGGCGGGGGCCGGGCAGGATCCGGGTGCCGTCGCCGTCGCCGCAGCGCCAGTCGGTGTAGGTGTGCCAGAAGCGGTTGTCCACGAGGGCCTTCGGGGCGGCGGAGGAGCCGGCGGGCGAGGACGGGGCGGTGGACGAGGACGCGGCGGCCGTCGCGGTGGCGGCGGAGGCCACCGTGCCGGCGGCTGGCGCCGCGGCGATCGCGGCGGTCAGAACGGTTCTGCGCGAAGTCGGACTGGTCATGTCGTGACCCCCGGTCGGATGCGGAAGGTGGTCTTGCGGATGCCGTTCGGTGCGCCAACTATCCCGGTTCCGGGGCGGATCGGGCCAGCGGTTCGGCAGCCGCCGACGGACCAATATGGGTCTGGACCACTGGCGTGACCTGCGGTGGCACGAGCCACTCCCCGGGGGCGGCCCCGTGCCGGAACGTACCCTGGAGCCATGGACGACCTGGCCCGCCACGCCGATGACCTCGCCGCACTGCCCCCCTCCTGCGGGCCGGTCCGGCTCGTCGCGGTCGACGGGCACGCAGGTTCGGGCAAGAGCACCTTCGCCGCCCGCCTCGCTACGGCGCTGGGCGGCGCGCCGGTCCTCCGCCTGGACGATCTCGCCACGCACGAGGAGCTGTTCGGCTGGACGGGGCGGCTGCGGGAGCAGGTGCTCGAGCCGCTCTCGCGCGGCGAGCACGCCCGCTGTTTCCCGTACGACTGGACGGAGCGCCGCTTCGGGCCGGCGCGGAGCCTGGAGCCGGCCCCGGTGGTGCTGGTGGAGGGGGTCGGCGCGGGACGCCGGGAGGTGCGGCCGTGGCTGGCGGCGCTGTGCTGGATGGAGCTGGACCGGGAGACGTCCTGGGAGCGGGGCCGACGCCGGGACGGGGCCGGGCTCACCGGGTTCTGGGACGGGTGGACGCTCGCAGAGGCGCGGCACTTCGCCGAAGATCCCTCCCGGCCGTACGCCGACGCGCTGGTACGCCAGTTGCCCGAGGGGTACGCGTGGCTGCCGGGGCCCCGCGCGACAGCGGGAGCGAACCGGAACATCACATACCGTAGCCAGGGCACCGCGCCATACTGAGCAGTCGGAAATGAGCTCAGAAGAGCCTCAACTCCGCTTGACCGGCGAGCCTTACTGGTCTTACGTTCTCATTGTGCGGCTTTTCGGAGCCCCCGCGGACGCGAAGCCCCCGGTTGTTCCCCCGTGATCGGGGGCTTCGCTCTGCGCTTGCCGCACCGCTCAGGCAACTACGCAGAGCGATTCGCTCACCCTCGGTGACCACTCCTGAGGGTCGGCCGTTGAGCGGCCCCTCCCCCTGTGCGCGGGTACGATGCACCTCGGTGTGGTCAATTCCCTTCCTCCACGCCGTGATTCAGCACGCTCCGGTGGGCATGCTGTGCGGGCGGGACATCCTGGGGGCACGGTTTGTGGGGGACCTGATGGACATCGGCACACAGGGCGCTGGGGCCCCCGCCGACCTCGCCTGGCTGCGTGGCATGGACGCCTACACGATGGGCGCCTACCCGGAGGCCGAGGAGGAGTTCAGAGCCGCGGTGCGGTTCGATCCCGGCATGGCGGACGGCTGGCTCGGCCTTCACGCACTGCGGATCGACACCACCACGGCGCTGTTACGCATGTACCGGCACCGCAACCGCTTCGGCGAACAGCGCGCACGCCACCGCCGTACGCTCAACTCCTGGTACTGGCTGGGCTGGTGGGTGCAGCCGGTGCTGGAGAGCCCGCGCGATCTGCTGCTGGCCCACGCCTCGCACTGGCTGGACGGCCGCCATGTGCCCGAGCTGGACCGGGCGTTGGCCGGACTGCCGCCGGTGGACGCGGACCCGCAGGTGCGGTTCCTGCACGCCTGCCGCTCGTATCTGGTCAAGGACTGGGAGCAGTTGGTGCGCTGTACCGAGCAGCTCGTCGACGATCCGATGCTGGGCATCGAGGCGGGTCTGTTCGGCGGGATGGCCCGGGTGCGGCTGGAGATGTTCGGGCAGGCGGAGCCGCTGCTGTCGGCCGCGCTGATGCGCTGCCGCAGCGAGCAGCCGCAGCGCAAGGAGCTCCGCTACTGGCTTGCGCGGGCCCACGAGGGCACCGGGCGCGGCGCGGCGGCCCTGCCGCTGTACCGGGCGGTGCACCGGGTGGACCCGGCGTTCATGGACACCTCCGCCCGGCTGGCGGCGCTCGTGGAGGGCGACGGGTACGACGAGTCGGCGGATCTGGCCGCGGTGACCCTGACCGGTTTCGGTTCGGGGGGCTCGGCGGCGGAGGCGCAACCGGAGGGCGACGCGCTGCTCGGCACCGATCTGGTGGACGGGCGCGAGTCCTGGCCGGTGGGCGAGGCGGGGCTGCTCGGCGACGATCCGCTCCCCGGTCCGCCCGTACCGGTCGAGGGCTCCCGCCGCACCAAGACGCGGAAGCCGCCGCCCTTCCCGGCCGGGCCCAGCGATCCCGCGCTGCTGGCCGAGGCGCTGGCGCAACTGGAGCGGATGGTCGGCCTGGAGCCGGTCAAGCGGCAGGTCAAGGCGCTCTCGGCGCAGTTGAACATGGCCCGGCTGCGGGCCGAGCAGGGTCTCCCCGTGCAGCCGCCGAAGCGCCATTTCGTCTTCTCCGGGCCCTCCGGCACCGGCAAGACCACGGTGGCCCGCATCCTGGGCCGGGTCTTCTACGCTCTCGGGCTGCTCGGCGGCGACCATCTGGTCGAGGCCCAACGATCCGATCTGGTCGGGGAGTTCCTGGGCCAGACGGCGGTGAAGGCGAACGAGCTGATCGACTCGGCGCTCGGCGGGGTGCTGTTCGTCGACGAGGCGTACAGCCTGGCCAACTCCGGTTACAGCAAGGGCGACGCGTACGGCGACGAGGCGTTGCAGGTGCTGCTCAAGCGGGCCGAGGACAACCGGGACCATCTCGTCGTCATCCTCGCGGGTTACCCGGAGGGCATGGACCGCCTCCTCGCCACCAACCCGGGCCTTTCCTCCCGCTTCACCAGCCGGGTCGACTTCCCCAGCTACCGGCCGCTCGAACTCACCGCGATCGGGAGCGTCCTGGCCGCCGAGAACGACGATGTGTGGGACGAGGAGGCGGTCGACGAGCTGCGGTCCATCAGCGGCCATGTGGTGGACCAGGGGTGGATCGACGAGCTGGGCAACGGCCGTTTCCTGCGGACGCTGTACGAGAAGAGCTGCGCCTACCGGGATCTGCGGCTCTCCGGCTATACGGGCGGACTGACCCGGGAGGACCTGTCGACGCTGCGGCTGCCGGACCTGATGCAGGCGTACGGCGAGGTGCTGTCGGGGCGCGGTCCGGTGGGCCGGGGCAAGCAGGAGCCGGGCGCGGTGTGAGGCCGCGCCGGGGGCATCGGCTCCCCGGCGCGCCCCCACGTCAGTGCACGAGGGCCCCGGGCGTCGGGAGTTCCGGCGTCCTCGGCACGTCCACCGTGCGGCGGGGCAGCGACACCGGCCGGTGGGCCGGGTCGTGTACCTCCCCCACCAGTGTCTCCAGGACGTCCTCCATGGCGACCAGGCCGAGAATCCGGCCCGAGGCGTCGGCGACCTGCGCCAGGTGCGTCGCGGCGCGGCGCATCACGGTCAGGGCGTCGTCCAGAGGGAGTTCGGCCCGTACGGTCGCCATCGGACGCCAGATCTGCTGCGGGACCGCACGGTCGGCGCCCTCCAGCTCCAGGACGTCCTTGACGTGGAGGTAGCCCATGAAGGGGCCGCCGCCCTCGGCGCAGACCGGGAAGCGGGAGAAGCCGGTGCGTACCGTCAGCTCCTCGATCCGGCGCGGGGTCACCGAGGGGTCGACGGTGACCAGGGACGCCCGCTCCAGCAGGACGTCGGCGACGGGCCTGCTGCCCAGTTCGAGGGCGTCCTCCAGGCGTGTCGCGGCCTCCGGCCCGAGGAGGCCGGCCTGCCCGGAGTCCTCCACGAGCCGGTTGAGCTGCTCGCTGGTGAAGACGGCCTCCACCTCGTCCTTCGGCTCTACGCCGAAGAGCCTGAGCACCAGACCGGCGCAGGCTCCGAGCGCGGTGGTGACCGGGCGGCAGAGCCGGGCGAAGGCGACCAGGCCGGGGCTGAGCCAGAGCGCGGTCCGCTCGGGCGCGGCCATCGCGAGGTTCTTCGGGACCATCTCGCCGATGACCAGGTGCAGGACGACCACGGTCATGAGCGCGAGGGCGAAGCCGAGGGGGTGGACGAGCCCCTCGGGGAGGTGCGCCGCGTGGAAGACCGGCTCCAGGAGGTGGGCGACGGTCGGCTCGGCGACGGCTCCGAGGGTGAGGGAGCAGACGGTGATGCCGAACTGGGCGGCGGCCATCATCTGCGGGAGGTTCTCCAGGCCGTGCAGGACCGTGCGGGCCCGGCCGGAACCCTTGGCGGCCAGCGGTTCGATCTGGCTGCGGCGGACCGAGACGAGGGCGAACTCCGCGCCGACGAAGAACCCGTTCGCCAGCACGAGGAGGGCGGCGAGGAGGAGTTGGAGCAGGCTCATCGCGCGGCCTCCAGCAGGGCGTGCGCGGATGCGTCGGGCGTGCTCTGCCCGGACGCCTTCGGCAGACAGCGTCGTGCGGCCGGGTCCGGCTGCGGTTCGGACGTCCGGGTGAAGCGGACCCGTTCGGCGCGGTTGTGGCCGACCTGGCGGACGGTGATCCGCCAGCCCGGGAGTTCGGCCCGGTCGCCGGGGGCGGGGATGCGGCCCAGGAGTTCCGCGACGAGCCCGGCGACGGTCTCGTACGGTCCGTCGGGGACGTCCAGGCCGCCGCGGCGCAGGGTGTGGACCCGGCAGCTGCCCTCGGCGTCCCATGCGGGGCGGCCGTCCTCGCCGGTGGCGGCGGTCAGTTCGGGGCGGCCGTCGCCCTCGGCGTCGTGCTCGTCGCGGACCTCGCCGACGAGCTCCTCGATGATGTCCTCCAGCGTGACGACGCCGGCAGTGCCGCCGTACTCGTCGACGACCACGGCAATCGGCTGTTCGTGGCGCAGCCGCCGCAGCAGGTGTTCCACCGGCAGGGTGCCGGGCACCAGGAGCGGGGCGACGGCGATCCGGCCGGCCGGGGTGCGCAGGCGCTCGTGGGCGGGGACGGCGAGGGCGTCCTTGAGGTGGACCATGCCGATGACCTCGTCGATGCGGTCCCGGTAGACCGGGAAGCGGGAGAGGCCGGTGGCGCGGGTGAGGTTGAGGACGTCCTCGGCGGTCGCGGAGGAGTGCAGGGCGCTGACCTTCACCCGGGGGGTCATGACGTGCTGGGCTGTGAGGCCGGCCAGCGAGAGGGTCCGGACGAAGAGG
Source organism: Streptomyces durocortorensis (assembly GCF_016901035.1). GTDB lineage: Bacteria > Actinomycetota > Actinomycetes > Streptomycetales > Streptomycetaceae > Streptomyces > Streptomyces durocortorensis. The sequence goes on along the minus strand of NZ_JAFEUF010000135.1, from coordinate 881 downwards.
TCGGCGGTGTCCTGCTCCAGGGCCCCGGCCTCGGCGGAGTGCCGGGCCAGGGAGACCAGTTCGCCCGGGGTGCGGGCGGACGCCAGTTCGTCGGTGGGCTCGACCCCGAAGAGGCGCACCAGCCGGTTGGCCAGGGCGTTGAGGAGGGTGATCACCGGTCGCAGGAGGGCCGCGAAGCGGGCCTGCGGTCCGGCGACGAAGCGGGCCACCTGGAGCGGCCGGGAGACCGCCCAGTTCTTGGGCACGAGTTCGCCGACGATCATCTGGACGGCGGACGCCAGCAGCATGCCGATGACGACGGCGACGCCGGAGACGGCCCCCGCGGGCAGCCCGGTGGCGGTGAGCGGTCCGGCGAGCAGCTGGGCGAGGGCGGGTTCGGCGAGCATGCCCACCACCAGGGAGGTGAGGGTGATGCCGAGCTGGGTGCCGGAGAGCTGGAAGGAGAGTTCGCGCAGGGCTTCGACGACGGTACGGGCGCGTCGGTCGCCCTCGGCGGCGGCTCGTTCGGCGTCGGGTTTCTCCACCGTGACGAGCCCGAATTCGGCTGCCACGAAGAAGCCGTTGGCGAGGATGAGGAGGAAGGCCGCCGCGAGGAGCAGCAGGGGGGTGGTCATGAGGCCGCCGCCTCCGGGGAAGGGGCGGCGCAGGTACTACCGGACGATCCGTCCATTGCTGGAGGGAGTCACTCCTTGGGTCGCAGGAAGTCCCCGCGGGCCCGGGTGGGGCCGTGGTACGGGCGGGGTGGGGCGGACGGGGCGCCGCCGCCCCCCAGCCCGGCCCCCGTGTCACCGACGCCCGGGGGGGGGCGCCCAGGGGGGGGGGGGGGCAGAAAATTGCCCCCCCCCCCCACCACCCCCGACCCCGCGGGCGGCGGCGGAGGG
>NZ_JAFEUF010000013.1:30630-69507 GCF_016901035.1 Streptomyces durocortorensis | reverse complement strand
CCCCCCCCCGGGGGGCCCCCCCCCCCCCCCCCCGCCCCGCCGCGGGGGGGGGGGGGGGTGGGCGGGCGGACGGGGCCGGTGCGGACTCGCCCCGGCCCGGCGCGGACGCCGCCTCCCCCACGCCCGCCCCTTCGGAGCCGGCCGACTCCTCTTCCCCTTCCCCTTCTTCTTCCCCTTCCGGGAAACCGCTGCCGAAGGGCCCGCTGACCGGCCGGACCGTGGTGATCGACCCGGGACACAATCCGGGCAACCGCGACCACACCCGGGAGATCAACGAGCAGGTCGACATCGGCACCGGCCGCAAGGAGTGCGATACGACCGGTACGTCCACGAACGACGGTTACGCGGAGGCCCGGTTCACCCTGGACGTCTCCCACCGGCTGCGCACCCTGCTGGAGGCAGAGGGCGCCCGGGTCCGGCTGACGCACGACGCGGACCGGCCGTTCGGGCCGTGCATCGACGAGCGGGCCCGGATCGGGAACGAGGCGAAGGCCGACGCGGTCGTCTCGGTGCACGCCGACGGATCGGCGGTGGGCAACCGGGGCTTCCATGTGATCCTGCCCGCCGGGGTGAAGGGCGGCGGGGCCGACACCTCGAAGATCGTGAAGAGTTCGGCCGATCTCGGCGCGAGGATCGCGGGACACTTCGTCCGCACGACCGGAAGCGCGCCTTCCAATTACATCGGCGGAAATACCGGTCTGGACACGCGTAATGATCTCGGCGGACTGAATCTGTCGACCGTGCCCAAGGTGTTCGTGGAATGCGGCAACATGCGTGATCCCGAGGACGCCGCCCTGCTCACCAGCGCGAGTTGGCGGCAGAAGGCGGCCCAAGGGCTGGCTGACGGCATCAGTAGCTACTTGAAGGGGTAGTTCTGCGGTGAAATTGGGGGGATAACCGCTCATGATCCGGGCTCGGACACAACCCGCCCGGGCAGACGATAGATTCATCCGTACGATGGGGAGCCGCTCCCGAGCTTCGAGCCGCACCGGCGGCAGCGACGACCGCCCCGACGAGACGACCGACTAAGGACCTTCACGTGAATATCCGATCCCTCACACGAGGCGACGGCGTGGTGATCGGAGCAGCGGTCGTGCTGTTCATCGCCTCTTTCCTCGACTTCTCCAGCTACGACTGCCCGCAGGGTGTCGACTGCTCCCGGTTCGACAGCCCGAACGCCTGGGACGCGCTCGGCATCCTGATGAGCGTCTACCTCGCCGGCGTCATCGCGGCGGCGCTGGTGATCGTCAGCCGTGCACTGCCGGGCCGCAAGGTCGTCGGGCTCGACCTCGGCCAGTTCGGCGTTGCGCTCACCGTGTTCGCCGTGTGGACCGCCTTCTGGACGATCCTCGACATCAGCAACGCCGGGGCCGGCCTGATCCTCGGCCTGCTCGCCACCATCGTGCTCGCCGGCGCCGCGATCGCCGGACCGCTGGTGCCCTTCCTCAAGGCCCCGCTGCTCAGCCCGGCCTCCCCGGCGCAGGGCGTGCAGGGCGGGCAGCCCCCGTACGGCGCGCAGCCCGGCCAGGGCTACGGCTTCCCGGGCGGCCAGCAGCAGCCGTACGGTGCCCAGCCGAACCAGGGTTACGGTTACCCGGGCGCGCCCCAGCAGGGCCAGCCCGCCCAGGCCGACCCGGCGCAGGCACAGGCGCAGCAGGCCCAGGCCCACGCCCAGCAGCCTTCGCAGGGCGGCGCGGCTCCGGCGGGCGACTTCACCCCGTTCTGGTTCGCCGTTCCGGTGGCGCGCCCGCTGTACGGCGAGGACGGTTCGCCGAACCCGATCGCCGAGCTGGCGCCGGGCACCTGGTACCTCGCGGTGGAGCAGCGCGGCCAGAGCCTCATCGCCCAGACGCAGGACGGCCGTCGTGGCGTCCTCCAGGACACCACGGGCATCCAGCGCGGCTGATCCCGTAGGTACAACGCCGCGGCCCCTCGCCCTTCCGGGCGGGGGGCCGTTGTCGTACAGTCCAAGCCGCACCCAACGCACCTGACACTTCATCAGCCATGGCTGGAGGGAACGGAATGCGGCTCGGACTCGCGCTCGGATACTGGGGCCGCGGCCCGGACCCCGGCCAGCTCGCCCTGGTCCAGGAGGCGGAGCGGATCGGCTACGACTCGGTGTGGACTGCGGAGGCCTGGGGCTCGGACGCCTTCACACCGCTGACCTGGATCGCCGCCCACACCTCGCGGATCCGGCTGGGCACCGGCATCGTGCAGATGGCGGCCCGTACGCCCACCGCGACGGCCATGCACGCGCTGACCCTGGACCATCTCTCCGGCGGCCGGATGCTGCTCGGCCTCGGTCTGTCGGGGCCGCAGGTGGTGGAGGGGTGGTACGGGCGGCCGTTCCCGAAGAGCCCGCTGACCGCGACCCGCGAGTACGTCGAGGTGATCCGGCAGGTGCTGGCGCGGCAGGGACCGGTCGAACTGGCGGGCCGCTTCCACTCCCACCCGTACGACGGTCCGGACGCCACCGGGCTCGGCAAGCCGCTGAAGCCGATCACCCATCCGCTGCGGGCCTCGCTCCCGGTCCTGCTGGGCGCGGAGGGCCCCAAGAACATCGCGCAGACGGTGGCGATCGCGGACGGCTGGCTGCCGCTGTACTGGTCCCCGCTGCGCACCGACGTCTACGACGCCTCGCTCACCGGCCTCCGGGACGGTTTCATGATCGCGCCGATGGCCCGCGCGCACGTCTGCGACGACGTGGCCGAGGGCCTGTGGCCGGTGAAGGCGATGCTCGGCTTCTACATCGGCGGAATGGGCCACGCGGCCCGCAACTTCCACGCCGACCTGATGGCCCGCATGGGGTTCGAGGAGGAGGCCCGGCGGATCCAGGAGCTGTTCCTCCAGGGCCACAAGGAGGAGGCGGTACGGGCGGTGCCGGACGCGTTCGCCGACGAGATCTCGCTGATCGGACCGCGCGCCCGGATCGCGGAGCGGCTGGAGCTGTGGCGCACGGGGCCGGTGACGGATCTGCTGGTCACCGCCCCGGACCCGCACACGCTACGGGTCCTGGCGGAACTCAACGCCTAGAAGCGGCAGTTCAGCCGAACGAGGAGCGGTCCAGCCAGAATTCCAGCAGGGCCGCGTCACCGAGCACCTCCACGCGCGAACTGGTGGGCTCCAGACGGCGGTTGAAGACGAGCAGGAGATCGGTGAGCGAGCCGCGCAGCGCGACAGTGGCCTTCTCGTGCGCGTGCCGCCAGGTGAAGCGGTCATCGCCGAACTCGATCAGCCACTCCGCGCCGGGCACGTCGGTGGCGTGCAGATGCAACGAGCGTCCGCCGCCCCGCAGTTCCGCCGCCTCCGGGTCGCCTTCCTCCTGGGCCAGGGAGACGATGCCCAGCCACTCGTCGATGGTGTCGGCGGCCACCTCGGCGTCCACCTCGTACGGGACACGGGCGGCGAGCGCCGCGTCCGCCCGGTGCACGGCCGTCTCATGCGTCATACGGCGCGCCCAGAAGGCCGTACGCTGCTCGGTCACCCACGTCCACACCTCGGCCTCCGGCCCGGCCTCCCGCAGCGCGTCGACGGTGGCGGCCGCGCCCTCGGCGAGCCAGGCGTCCAGTGCGGCCGGGTCCTCACTGTCCGGTCCCGCGAAGCCGGGCACCTTCTCCTCCGGGAACTCCTCGGAGGCCCGGGTCCGGACGATCTCACCGACCCAGCGGTGCGCGCCGCCGACATGCACCGCGAGCTCGCGGAGGGTCCAGTCGGGGCAGCTGGGAACGGTCACGCCGAGATCGGCACCGGTCAGCACCGCGCGCAGGGCGTCGGTCTGGGCCAGGATCTCGTCGCAGTAGCGGTCGTAGGAGAGAGACGTCATGCGGCACCCTAACCGGCGGCACCTGGGATGATCATTCCGATATCCGCCGGTCGCCCCGCTCTGCCGCTAACCGGTCAGCTGGGAGGTGGAGGGAACCTTGTCCTCCACCTCGGCGCCCGCGTCCTTGCCCGCGTTCTTGATGCTGTCGATGACGCTCTCGAACGCCCCCACATCACCCTCCCCCGCCTCGCCCTTGCGGAGCTTCGTGCCCAGCTCCTTGAGCGATTCGATCCCCGCAGTCAACGGGGCGACGGCCTTCGACAGCAGCGGGTCGCCCTTGGCGTTCTCCGACGCGGCCTTGAGCCGGTTGTAGGCGAACCCGCCCGCCAGGCCCGCCTTGACGAGGGCGAGGCGGCGCCCCTCCGCGCCCTTCTTGAACGTCCCGGCGCGGTACGGCTTCACGATCCACTGGTACGTCGCCCCCGCCGCCAGCCCCGCGTTGGCGACGAACCGGGTCCTGGCGAGCCGCTGCTTCTCGGCCGAGGCGGATACGGAGACGGAGGGGCTCGCGGCGGCCGAGGCGCTCGCCGCGTTGCCACCCGCGGAGTCCCCGGAGCCGCCGCACGCGGTGATGCCCGTCAGCAGGGAGCAGGACAGCAGCAGCGCCACCAGGGGTCGGCGCAACGGTACGGAACGGGGCACGGCGGGGCCTCCTGACCGAGAGTGACGAATCTCGACACTCCCGCCCAGACTCACCCGTTCCTCAGGAGGCGGCCACCCGGCATGGGCCGTCCGGGTTTCACCCTGCGTAAAGCGGCAACCAGAGTTCCATGTCTCCCAGAACCCGTTCAGGTAGCAGCTCAGCGGCACGCGTGATAGCCGTCGTGGCCGACATCTTGGCCTTCATCATCATCCTGTGGATCCTGATGTACCTGCTGGACGCCAACCGCGGCAACGACTTCGTGCAGTGGGTGCACGACGCGGCCCGCTGGCTGGCCGGCTGGTCCTACGACCTGTTCACGTTCGACCGCACATGGGCGAACGTCGTCGCCGGTTACGGTCTCGCGGCCGTGGTCTACCTCTTCATCGGGCATGCTGTGGCGGGCCGGATCCGTCGCTGAACCGGCCCCGCCTCAGCGCGAGTTCGCGCGGCAGCAGTCCGGCTCCAGGCCGACCGGCAGCCGCTCGCCCGCGAAGACCGCGGTGGTCGCCTCGTCCCCCCCGAGTGCGGCCACCGCGAGCAGCAGGGAACCCGCCGTCCAGGTGGTCAACTCCTCCGGCCAGACGGCCTTGTTGCCCTCGAAGACGTACCCCGTCCAGTACAGGCCGCCCTCGGCGCGCAGGTGCTGGACGGACTGGAGGATCTCCAGGGACCGGTCCGACTCCCCCGTCACCCAGAGGGCCAGGGCCAGTTCACAGCTCTCGCCGCCGGTGACCCAGGGGTTGGGCAGCACGCAGCGCACCCCGAGGCCGGGGACGACGAAGCGGTCCCAGCCCTCCTGGATGCGGGCGGTGGCCTCGGCCCCGGTGACCGCACCGCCGAGGACCGGGTAGTACCAGTCCATCGAGTAGTGGTTCTTGTCGAGGAAGCGCTCGGGGTGGCTGCGGATCGCGTGCGCCAGCGCCCCGGTCGCCAACTCCCAGTCGGGCTGCGGCTCCTCGCGGCGCTCGGCGATGGCCAGCGCGCAGCGCAGCGCCTGGTGGATCGAGGACGATCCGGTCAGCAGCGCGTCGTTCACCGGGGTGCCGTCGGGCTCCCGCTTCCAGCCGATCTGCCCGCCGGGCTGCTGGAGACGGAGCACGAACTCGACCGCGGCGTAGACCGTGGGCCACATCCGGTCGACGAACGCGTCGTCGCCGGTGGCGAGGTAGTGGTGCCAGACGCCGACGGCCACGTAAGCGCAGAAGTTGCTCTCCAGGCTGCGGTCCGTCGGCTGCTGCGGATCGCCGTCGTGGTAGGCGGCGTACCAGGAGCCGTCGCCGTTCTGGTTGCGCGCGAGCCACTCGTAGGCGCGGGCGGCGGCCTCGTGCTCGCCGGCCGCGTCCAGGGCCATCGCCGCCTCGGTGTGGTCCCAGGGGTCGAGGTGGTGCCCCCGGAACCAGGGCAGCGCCCCGTCCTCCCGCTGTACGGCGGCGATCGCGGCGACCGTCTCGGCGGCCTGAGCCGCCGTCAGGACGCCCGGCAGAACGAGGTGTTCGGTCTGTTCGGGGGTGCTCACGCCTCGGCCTTCGGAAGGTGCGGCTTGGTGGCGTACGCGACGAAGCTCTTGCCGACGACCGGGTTGAGGAGCTGCTCGGCGACCCGGGTCGCGAGCGGCTTCTTCATGATGTCCCAGACCAGCAGCTTGTGGTACGCCCGCACCGGCAGGGCCTTGTCGTTGTCGACGCCGAAGGCGCACTTGAGCCACCAGTACGGCGAGTGCAGGGCGTGCGCGTGGTGGGTGCCGTACGGCTTGAGTCCGGCCTCGCGGATCCGGGCGAGGAGCTGGTCGGCCTTGTAGATGCGGATGTGGCCGCCCTCGACCTCGTGGTACGCGTCGGAGAGCGTCCAGCAGATCTTCTCGGGGCCGTAGCGCGGGACGGTGATCGCTATCCGGCCGCCCGGCTTGAGGACCCGGACCATCTCGGCGAGGACGCCCTTGTCGTCCGGGATGTGCTCCATGACCTCGGAGATGATGACGACGTCGAAGGAGTCGTCGGGGAAGGGCAGGTTGAGGGCGTCGCCCTCCATGGCGGTGGCGGTGGCACCCTCGGGGGCCTCACCGGCCTCCTTCATCGCGGCGAACCACGTGGCGACCTCGCGGATCTCCTCGGCGTTCTGATCGAGGGCGACGACCTGCGCTCCGCGCCGGTAACACTCGAAGGCATGCCGGCCGGCACCGCAGCCCAGGTCGAGCACTCGGTCGCCGGCGGCGAGCGGGAAGCGGGTGAAGTCGACGGTCAGCACGAGGGCCTGCCTTCGAGGTCGGAGGTACGGGTGGTGACGAGCGGGTCCGCGGTCGCCCGGGGGCGCGCGGCCGCCCGGGAGTCCGCGGTCACCTGCGGACTCCGCGGGCGGTGATCGCCTGACGGTACAGCTCGGCCGTTCCGGCGGCCGCCCGGGCCCAGGTGAAGTTGGCCAGCACCCGCTCGCGGCCCGCCGCGCCGAGCCGGGCGCGCAGCTCCGGGTCGGCCAGCAGCCGGGCCAGCGCACCGGCCAGCGCGTCCGGGTCGCCGGGCGCCACCGCGAGGCAGCTCTCCCCGTCGCGGCCGGAGACCTCGGGGATCGCACCGCCGGTGGTGGCGACGAGCGGGGTGCCGGTGGCCATGGCCTCGGCGGCGGGCAGCGAGAAACCCTCGTACAGGGACGGCACGCAGGAGACCTGGGCGCTGCGCACCAGGTCGACCAGCTCGGCGTCGCTGATGCCCTTGACGAACTCGACGGCGTCCGCGAGCCCGTGCCGCTCGATGGCGCGGGCGACCGGCCCGTCCTCGGCGCGCTTGCCGACGACGACGAGGTGGGCGGCGGGGTTCTCGGTACGGAGCTTGGCGAGAGCGTCGACGAGGTGGACGAGGCCCTTGAGGGGGACGTCGGCGCTGGAGGTGGTGACGATGCGTCCTGGCACCTCGGCGACGGAGGGGTCGGGCGACCAGAGGTCGGTGTCGGCGCCGATGTGGACGACGCTGATCCGGTCCTTGCGCACGCCGAGGTCCTCGACGATCTCGTCGCGGGAGGAGCCGGAGACGGTGAGGACGGTGTCCAGCTTGCGGGCGACCCGCTTCTGCATGCGGGTGAAGGCGTACCAGCGGCGTACGGAGGCGCGTCGTCGGCGGCTGGTCGCAGCCGCCAGGTCGAGCCTGCGGTCCACGGTGATGGGGTGGTGGATCGTCGTCACGAGCGGGGCCCCGAGGTCGCCGAGGAGCCCGTAACCGAGGGTCTGGTTGTCGTGGACGACGTCGAACTCACCGCGCCGGGCCAGGAGATGGCGGCGGGCACGGAGGCTGAAGGTGAGCGGTTCGGGGAAGCCGCCGGTCCACATGGTGGCGACCTCGGCGAGGTCGATCCAGTCGCGGTACTCGCCGGGCTTCGGCGTGCGGAAGGGGTCGGGCTGCCGGTAGAGGTCGAGGCTGGGCAGCTCGGTCAGCGGGACGCCCTCGTCGAGCACCGGGTAGGGCTGGGCGCCGATCACCTCGACGCTGTGGCCGAGGCGGGCCAGCTCACGCCCGAGGTGACGGACGTAGACACCCTGGCCACCGCAGAACGGATTGCCCTTGTACGTGAGGAGTGCGATCCGCAACGGCCGGTCGCCGGTCCCGGCGGTGCTGCCGTCGCCCGTGCGGGGGCCTGTCTCTATGGCCTCAGCGGTCACACTCGGCCCCCTTCTGACTGCGTGTTCGCCGGAGCGTAACCGGTCGCGCTAATCTAGAACAAGTTTCAGACTTGGCTGAACAAGTTTCATACTTGATCGCTCGACGTGCATCGAATCTACCGGCAGGTAGCGTCGCCGGAACGGCCGGATCAGGTGATTCGCGCCACGACGGACGCCCCTGGCATGCTGTGCGCGCCCGGACCGCCCGCTTCGCCCGTCCGGGTGGATCAAGCCATGGATCGTGGATCGTGGAACGGGGACAGCATGACCGCGGACGCCAGACCGGCAGCGCCTGCGCTGACCGAGCGCCAGGAGGCCCGTCGCCGCCGCATCCTGCACGCCAGCGCCCAGCTGGCCAGCCGGGGCGGGTTCGAGGCGGTGCAGATGCGGGAGGTGGCCGAGGCCGCCGGGGTCGCGCTGGGCACCCTCTACCGCTACTTCCCGTCCAAGATCCACCTGCTGGTCGCGACCATGCAGGACCAGCTCCAGCACCTGCACACGACGCTCCGCAAGCGCCCCCCGGCAGGCGAGGACGCGGCCCAGCGGGTGGCCGAGACGCTGATGCGCGCCTTCCGCGCCCTGCAGCGCGAACCGCACCTCGCGGACGCCATGGTCCGCGCCCTCACCTTCGCGGACCGCGGCGTGAGCCCCGAGGTGGACACGGTCTCCCGGCTCACCACGGCGATCATCCTAGACGCGATGGGCCTGGAGCATCCGACGCCGGAGCAGCTCTCGGCGGTCCGGGTCATCGAGCACACCTGGCACTCGGCGCTGATCACCTGGCTGTCGGGGCGCGCGTCGATCGCCCAGGTGAAGATCGACATCGAGACGGTCTGCCGGCTCATCGACCTGACGGCGGAGCCGGGGACGGGGACGGCGAGGGAGCAGGACCGGGGCTGAGCGACGGCACGGGGGCCTCGGCGGCTCCCGCGAGTGCCACCACGGCCGCGCGGCGCCGGTCCGTCCACTCGGTCAGCCGGACGTCGTCCCGCCCGGCCTTGAACAACGCCTCCCGCCGGACCCACAACCGCAGCAGCGCCGGACCGGGATCGGGCTCGGCGCAGGCGGCGTCCACCTCGTACTCCGGCAGCAGCCGCCGCAGTACGGAGACGGGCCCCGGCCGACGCGTCAGGGGCTCCACGTCGATCCCGACCGGGCCCGGACCGGCCGCCGCGGCGGCCAGGCCATCGGCGTGACTGAAGCTGACACCCAGCCCGGGGCGGTCCGGAAGATACGGCCGACCGTGCCCGTCCCGCCCGCACCCGGGGCAGCGCTGGGCAGGCTCCACATCCCCCGGCTCCAGCCCGGTGGCCCGGGAGGCACACAGTCGCAGCAGCAGCCGGGCCGCCAGGACGTCGTCGCGCCGACCCGGCACCCGGATGCCCGCAAGCCGACGCCGCTCCCACGGGGCGAGCAGACCCTCGCCCAGCTCGGGGTGGGCCAGCACCTCGGCGGTGGTGGCCACCAGCGCGACAGCGGCCCCGTCCACCCGGCCGGGGCCTGCGCTCACCCGGCCGGGACCTCCGCGCGGCCGGCGGAGCCGAGGAAGCGTTCCTGGACGCGGGCGAGGGTGCGGAAGTCGTCGATGGTGACTTCCTGGAGGTCGATGCTGTCACCGGAGATCTCCTCCAGCAGATCGATGAACTCCAGGAAGTCCATCGAGTCGATGAGGCGGGCTTCGATGAGGTCCTCGTCCACGCCGATCGGGCCGTCGAGGCCGGGGTTCTTCTCGTGGAGCCACGCTGAGACCTGGTCCATGGGGAAATCGCTCCTCTTGCTGTTCTGGTGACCGAACCGTTCCGGCGGCCGACGGACGGGGGGGAGGTCAGGAACCGGTGACGGCTGCCCGGAGCCGCTCCAGGGCCTGTTCGGCCGTGCCGTGGGCGAGGATCATCGCGTGCACCCAGCGCTCGACGCCGAAGGCGACGCAGGAGCTGTACGCGGGCCCGTGGGAGCCGGCCCGGATGCCGAGCCGCTCGCCGAAGAAGTTGCGGTGCCGGTTGACGGAAGCGATGGCCGTACCGTCGGGGGCGCTGTACTCGTACTTGACCGGGTCCAGTGCCATCAGGCGGGCCCGCGATCCCCCGTTGTCGTAGAAGGGGTCGTCGGCCGCCGCCCGGGTCAGGGTCAGGCCGAGCCGCCCGGCCACCTCCTGGACGAACTCTCCGCCGAGCGCCTGGTGTTCGGTGGCCCCGTCCTTGGTGCCGAGATAGAGCACCTCACGCATGTGGAACCCCCACAGGCGGCGCAGGCCGTCGTAGTGGGTCTCGTTGCGGAAGCACCGGCCGGACGCCGAGAGCCGCAGCCCATCCTCGCCGACGTCCTCGCCCTCCAGGGAGAGCAGCAGGCCGTAACAGGTCGCGGACGGCAGCACATGGCCGGTCGGGTGCAGCGGGAGATCCTGGGGCGAGCCGCCGGAGGCCAGCCCGTCGAGCGCATCCGGGCCGAACCGCCCTGCGGAGACGCCGAGATGGGGGAAGTTGCGGAAGAAGTCCAGCCGCGCCAGCCCGTCGACGGACAGCAGGGGCGGCCCCAGAACCTCGGGGGCGGAGAGCCGCGCGGCCAGACCGGTCAGCAGATCGTCCAGCCCCCGCAGCAGAGCGGTGCGGACCGGGTCCAGCGTGATCAGCCCGGCGCCGGGACTCTTCAGCTCGACACCAGGAAGGGCCGTGATGCTGGATGTGTTCATCGAACCGCGTCTTTCTCGGTGTGGGCCGGCCACACAGGGCACCCACCGGATGTACGGGCCGCATCGCCGTGGCGTCGACGGCCCCGAGCAGGGCCGTCACCGGCCGGAGCACAGGCGGGAAAAACGGGTTGACAGCCCGTCACGAACCCGACCGCGCTCTTGGACACTAGGCCCGCCACTCGCTTGTTGTCTAGACCAAAGATGCCGAACGGCGGGTATCGGTTCCATGGCCGCCGGACACGGGACGCCACCCCATATCCCCATATGTGCCAGCCACTTGACAGTCCGGGCGGTCTGGACCAATCCTGCTGATCGACGTGGTCGCGGCTCCTCCCACCACGGCACTGCCATCCGTCCCGCCGTCCGCGGCGACCCCGCTCCCCCGGGGTCGCCGCACGGCCGGCCGAGGAGAACAACCTGCCATGAACCTCATGACGACACCCGCCCCTCGCCGTCGGCCCCGCCTGCACCGCGCGGCCTCCGACATCCCGTACTTCAGCGCGGACGGCGAGGCCTACCTCGCGCAGACCGCCCTGCGGGAGCTCGACAAGTCACGTCCGCTGCGGGTGCTGTCCGAGGAGGACTTCGCCCACTGGCAGAGTTACGGCTACGTCATCGTCCGCGAGGCGATACCGGCGGCAACGGCCCGGCAGCTGCTGGACTTCACCTGGGAGTTCCAGGGCCTGGACCCCGGGCGGCCGGAGAGCTGGTACGAGGACCGGCCGCTGCGCTCCGAGCTGGACCAGCAACTGCACATCTACGGCTTCGTCGAGGCCTACCACCACCAACTCCTCTGGGACAACCGGCAGTCGCAGCGCGTGTACGACGCCTTCGTCGACGTATGGGACTGCGAGGAGCTGTGGGTCACCCTGGACCGGCTCAACCTCAACCCGCCCAACCGGGGCAACCGCGACCGGGCGCTGATCGAGCCGACGGACCGGGGCTTCGACATCGAGCTGCACTGGGACATCGACACCACGCTCGCCGTGCCGCCGCAGCGGGTGCAGGGCATCATCGCGCTCAACGACACCCGGCCGGAGACGGGCGGCTTCCAGTGCTGCCCGGAGCTGTTCCGGCAGTTCGACACCTGGAAGACCGGCCAGCCGGCGGACCGTGATCCGCTGCGCCCCTCCATCGACCGGGACGAACTCCCCGTCGTACGCCCGGATCTGCGCCCCGGCGACCTGCTGATCTGGAACGGTCTGCTGGCCCACGGGGTGGCACGCAACCTCTCCGAGAGCGGAGTGCGGGCCGTGCAGTACCTGTCGATGATGCCCGCGCTGGAGGAGCACGAGCGGCTGCGCAGGTCCCGGGTGGAGTCCTGGCGCCATCTGCGCACCCCGCGCTGGAACCGCACCCTGGTCGGAGACCCGGTGCTGCCCGAGGCCAAGCGCTACCCGACGGCCGAGCTGAACCCGCTGGGCAGCCGGCTGCTGGGGCTGGCCTCCTGGCAGGACCCGGTCGAGGACGACGCCTCCGCCACCCGGAGCGGGGAGTCTTCGTGCGCCGCGTCTGTCTGACCCTGCCCACCCACCGGGCCTGCACGGCCACGATCGAGGCGATCGGCGAGGAAGCGACGTACGGGGCGCAGGAGTTCGGCGTCGAGGTCCACCTCCTGATCCTGGACTCCTCCCCCGCGCCGGTCCTCGCGGAGCACCGGAAGGCGGTGGCCGCGCTGCCCGCCTCCCCCGGCGTGACCGTCCACCACCTCGACGAGGACGAGCAGGGGACTTTCCTGCGCGAGGTGATCGCCCGGTCCGGCGTAACTTCGCCTTCAGCTTCGGCGGACCGGCTGCTGGAGCTGATGCTGCCGTCCCGGGTCTCCTACGGAGCCTGCACCAATCGGGCGTTCCTCATCGCCCAGGCCCTCGGCTGCACGTCCGTGCACCGCCGGGACTCCGACAGCCGCTACCAGCACCTCGACGGCGAACCGGTCTTCCCTCTCCACCAGGAACTCACCTACCTGGGTCAACGGGCTGACGACGTACGGAAGTCGGCGACGCGGAGCAAGCTGCCGCCGGGCTCGGGCGACCGGCGGGTGGCGGTGGCGGGCGGCTCGTTCGTGGGCGAGATGTCGGTGGACGTCGCGGAGATCCGCGACCTCGACCCGGACACGTACGGCGAACTGGTCGGCCTGTCGCTGCCCGAAGGCTCCCCGGAGATCTGGCGCGACCATCTGATCGACGCGTCGTTCCGGGGCGCGGGGAACGGGACGTTCGACGGCGACCACGCCATGCTCGCCCCCATCAGCCCGATGCGCGTGGACATGTGCAACGTGGCGCTGGACCACGAGGTCTACCGCCGGGTGCCACTGCCGCCCGCCACGGACACCATCGGCACCGACTACTTCCTGTTCCACCTCACCCACGACGCCCGGCTGCCCGGCCTCCAGCACAACCGGCACATCGTGAACTTCCATACGGAGGAGCGGCGTACGGACGCGGGCTTCCTCGCGTACCAGGTGCGCTTCGTGAAGTTCCTGCTGGCGAAGACGTACCTGAACACCGTGTACGCGAGGACGGCGGCGGCCGGTGACGCGCTGCTCGACGCGGAGGGCTGCGTCCGGGCGTCCGTGGTCGCCGGTTTCGTCCGGGACAGCGTCGCCCTCGACCGTACGGAGGTCGCCCGCCGCCTCGATCTCGCCCAGGCGGCCTACCGGCGGCTCGGCGGCCGGTACACGACGGTCGCGGACACGCTCGCCGACCGCCGCTCCCGGCTCCTGGACGAGGCCCGGGACGACATGGCCGACTTCGCGCTCCTGATGGACCACTGGGAGGCGCTGGCAGGCGCGAGCGCCGAAGCGGGCCTGGGGCAGGTCCGGGCCGTGAACCGATGAACTCCGCTGTCGGCAAGGACACCATGCACCAGATCCCTCCGCCCCTCACCACGACCACGGTCACCGTCGCCTACGCGGGCGGTGACGAGCGCCGGGGCCCCCTCACCATGGGCCAGGCCAATATGATCCGCTGCATCCTGCGGGACGACCCCACCCACATCAACATCCACGATGTGTGGCCCGTCCCCGAAGGCACCACCTCGGCGGCCGTCATCGACGCCCTGCGCGCCCTGGCCGTACGGCACGAAGGGCTGCGCACCACGTTCCCGCGCCCGGCAGGCTCGGCACCGGTCGACCAAGTCGTTGCTTCGGAGGGAACGTTCACGGTGACCGTGCTGGACCACGCCGAACTCCCCGGCGATCCGGCGACGTACGCGGAGTCGGTGGCACGGGCGGCCCGAGCCGGGCGCTTCGCCCTGGAGCGGGAGTTCCCGCTGCGAATCACCCTGCTCGCCGTGGCCGGACAACCGGCTTACGTGGCACTGGCGTTCAGCCACGCGGTGGCGGACGGCAGCGCGATGGCCATCCTGCGCGAGGAGTTCGCCGAGCTGCTGGCGGGCAAGGAACTGCCGGAGCTGACGTCCCTGCCCCCGGTCGACCTGGCCGCCGTGGAGGCGTCCCCGGCCGGGCTGCGGAAGTCGGAGGCGTCCCTGCGGTACTGGGAGCGGATCCTCCGCACCGCGCCGCAGGAGATGTTCGCGGAGCCGCGCGGCAGGAGGCCGGGAACCGACGAGGAGGCCCGGCAGCTGACGCTCCGCTCCCGCCGGGGCGGCCGGGCGCTCGCCGGGGCGGCCCGCCGCACCGGGCACCCCGAGGCCACCGTGCTCATGGCCGCGTGGTGCGCCCTGGTGGCCCACCGGGCGGGCCAGGACAGCTGTGTCACCGCCGTCCCGAGCGCCAACCGGTTCCACGCGCGGGTCGCGCGTTCGGTGACCACGACGTCCCAGGACGCGCTGCTGCACCTGGACGTCCGGGTGGAGACGTTCGACGCGCTGGTCGCCCGGACGTGGGGCGCGGTACTCAACGCATACCGGCACAGCCAGTTCGACTCCGTACGGCTGTGGGAGATGATCGACCGGGTCACCGCCGAGCGCGGCAGCCACTTCGGCCGGGACGTGGTGTTCAACGATGTCAGCGCCCTGCCCGCCCCGCTCCTGGGCACGGACGCGCAGGACCGCGACGACGCCGAGCACGCCGAGCAGGAGCTGACCTGGGGGCCGCCGCAGACGCTGCCGACCCGGATGCTCGCCTTCACGTACCGGACTGCGCCCCAGCTCCACATCTCCCTGTGGGCAGCCCCCTCGGTCTTCACGCCGGAGGAGGCGGAGGGGTTCCTCGCCGGGCTGGTCCTGCTCCTGGAGGCGGCCGCCGCCGGGGACGTACCGATGGAGGCGCTGGCCGAGGTGACGGGGGTCCGCCCCGCCGAACGCGGGCCCGACTGGCTCCGGGTGGACGGCTGCTGGGTCTCGCCCGACGCCGTGCGCGAGACGCTCGGCCGGGCGGTGGGCGGACTGCCGGTGCGGGTGGCGGAGGAGCCGGCACCGGACGGGACGGCGGACGGGACCGGCGCGGGTGCGGCCGGCTCAGCAGCGGGTGGGCCCGGTGTGGCCCCGCACCTCACGGCGTGCATCGCCCGCGGCGACACCCCGTTGACGCCTGAGGAGGCCCACCGGGCGCTGACCGCCCTCATCCCGGCCGCCGGTTCGGGGGTCCTGGCGCCTCACCGCTACGTACTCGTCGAGGACCCGCCCACCGAGCCGGACCGGAGCGACGCATGGCGTCGGCTGAAGACCATCGATGAAGGGACCGGCAGAAGCCGGCAGGTGTGACATGAGCGTTGACGACACGACACTCCCCCAGCAGGCGACCACGCTGCCGAGCCCTTGGCGGTCGCCCCGGTTCCGGCTGTTCTTCACGGCCCGCAGCGCGTCGCTGCTGGCCGACGGCATGCTGATGGTCTCCCTGACCACAGCGGTGCTGGGGGCGGGCCACGGGGCGAGCGGCGTCGGGTACGCGCTGGCGGCGTGGATGACCCCGATCGTCCTGCTGGTGCTGTTCGGCGGGGTGCTGGCGGACCGGTTCACGCCGCAGCTGATGATGATCTGCGCGGACGTGGTGCGCATGCTGGCGATGCTCACGCTGGGAGCACTGCTCTTCTGGTCCGACAGCGTTCCCCTGTGGCAGATCATGGGCCTGATGGCGCTGAGCGGGGCCGCGACGGCGATGTTCCAGCCCGGGATGGCGAGCATGGTCCCCCGGGTCGCGGAGGACATCCAGAAGGCCAACGCACTGCTGCGGATCTCCGAGGCGCTGAGCACGCTGCTGGGCCCGGGCCTGGCGGGCATCCTCGTCGCGTACTGGCAGGTCTCGGGCTCGTACGTGGTCATCGCGGCGGCGTACGCACTGAGCGCCCTCGTCCTCCTCCCCCTGCGCAAGCTGCACACGGAACGCGACGAGGGCGACGCCCCGATGTGGCGCAGGCTGGCGACGGGCTGGCAGGAGTTCCGGTCCCGCCAATGGCTGTGGGGCGTCATCGCGGTCTGGTCGGTCTACGGCCTGTTCGTGTTCGGCCCCGCGCTGCCGCTGGGCGCGGCGCTGATGATCGAGCAGCACGGGGCGAGCGGCTACGGCTGGATCGCCTCGGCGGACGGCGCGGGCACGATCATCGGCGGCCTGATCGGCATGCGGGTCCGCCCGCGCCGCCCGCTGGTGGCGGGCGCCCTGGCGATGCTCTGCTTCGCGCTCAACCCCTTGGCCCCGGCGCTGGAATGGTCCTTCGCGGCCACGGCGATCGCCCACGTGATCGCGGGCTACGGCTTCGCGTTCTGGGGGGTGATGTGGGCGACGAGCGTCCAGTCGCACATCCCGCTGACGGTCCTGAGCCGCGTCTCGGCGTACGACGTCGCGGGCTCCATCATGGTCATCCCGCTGGGCCGCGCCTTGGCGGGCCCGGCGGCGGACGCGTTCGGCGCGAACGAGGTGCTGATCTTCTCGTCGGTGATGTCGTGCGCGCTGCTGGCGGCGATGCTGAGCGTCCCGGCGATCCGGGCGCTGCGGCGGGCGCCGGAGGGCGCGCTCCGGACGAAGCCGGAGGGCGAGCCGGCGGTCTGACCCGCGCACCACAGCACTGGGGCGCGGCGTACTGGCGGCGCTGGTCAGACCTGCATGACGGGTACGTCGTACTGCGGGATCCAGTCGCTCCGGGTGACGAGTACGTGGTGGTGGGCCTGCGCCTGGGCGATGAGGAGCCGGTCGAAGGGGTCCTCGTGAACCATGGGCAACCGCCCGGCCCGCACGCCATGGGCAGCGGTGACGGGGAGGCTCGGGAAGGCGAGGTCGCGTACGCGCTCGGCCAGGTCGCCCGGCCCTTCCAGCAGCCCGAGGTGCTGCTTGAAGGTGATCTCCCAGGGCGAGACGGCGCTGATGTGTACGGCGTCGGCGGAATCGAGGAGCTGTTTGGCCTCCTCGGACAGTTCGGGTGCGTCGTCGAGCCACCACAGGATCACCGGGGTGTCGAGGAGAAGGCACATCACGCCATCCCGAAGGCTGCGGAGATACGGGGGTGGGGGCCGTCGAAGTCCGGAGCGATCCGGATCTGTCCCCGCAATGAGCCACGCCCCTGGCGCCGCACAGTCGACTCCCGTAGGGGTACGGCAGATTCACCCGCCCCACTGATCACGACCGCCCGCCGGTCGACGAGCAGAATCAACGTGCCGCGAAACAGTGGCTCGGCAGGCGACGCCGAACGCCGACGGAGGACACGCCACAACCACCTCATGACATCACCGAGGGGCGGACCATCGGCGGCGCGGGAACGACAGCGGGAGTGACGACCTCCGCCCAGATGGTCTTCCCGATCCCGGCCGGCCGTTCCTTCACCCCCCAGCAGAAGGCCAAAGCGTCGACGATCAGCAGCCCGCGCCCGCCCGTGTCCAGCTCACCGGGCCATCGCACCTCGGGGCGGCCGTCACCGGCGTCGCTCACCTCCAGCCGGAGCCACGCACCCCGCTCCCGGCACGCGATGCTTACGCCGATCATTCGGTCCCCGGGGACGACCACGCGCACAGCGTTGGTCATCAGCTCGGACAGCACCAACTCCGCCGTCTCGACCGCTTCCTGCCCGGCCCGCCACTCACCGAGCTTGGCGCGGAGGAGGGCCCGGGCCCGAGGAACACTGCTGCGGCTGCGGACCAGCCGAAAGCCGGCCTCGTGAGATGCGGACTGCTCTGCCATGACACTCCCGGGCAAATAGACGACGGACGGCAAGTGCCGCTTGGAGAAGCGACGTTCAGGTGTCTCGCCGTAGAGCCTGCCCGCACAACTCACATCGGCGCAACGTTGAATGGATTCCTGATGCTCAATTCACTCGTTCGGGCATACCGTGGCCGCAGTGATCGTCGGGCTGATAGGGAGTGAGCTATGCCATCCGTAAAGCCATCCACCGTTCTCGGCCGCCAACTCGGCGACGAGCTACGCCGCTTCCGCGAGGCAGCGAGCTTCTCCACGGCTGATGCCGCAGAGGTTCTCGACTGCACCAAGGGCAAGATCAGCCGCATCGAGAACGGGCACGTGCCGGTCCGTACACCTGACCTGACCGCGCTCATACACGCGTACGGGGTGACGGACCCCGCAGCCCGTGACCGCCTGGCGTCGCTCGCCCGCAGCGCCAACAGGCGTCGCCGTGAAGGCTGGTGGCACCAGTTCGGAGACGTGCTGGGAGACACGTACCGCGACTACATCGAGATGGAGACCATCTGCGACAGCATCAAGTCGTTCCAAGTCCAACTGGTACCGGGCCTTCTCCAGACGCCCGCCTACGGAAGGGCCGTGACCGTCGCGTCCCGCGCGTGGCAGACCGCGGAGGAGATCGACCAGTTCGTACAGGTGCGCATGGCACGGCAGGAGCGCCTGACCGGGGACGCACCCATGGAATTCTGGGCCGTCCTCGCGGAAGGGGTACTTCGCCAACAGGTCGGCGGGCCGACCGTGATGCACGACCAGTTGCAGCACCTGACGGACCTGGCCGAGCGCCCCAACATCACTGTCCAGGTACTGCCGTTCTCACGCGGGGCACACCCGGGTATGTTCGGTCCGTACTTGATGCTCAGTTTTCCCAGGGTCTCGGCGCTCGATCTCGTTCTGACCGAAACTCCGACCGGAAACATCTGGATCGAGCGGGAATCGGACGTGGCTCAGTACCGCGAGCTCTTCGACGACGCCCGCACGTCCGCGTTGCCGCCAACGGAATCGCTCAGCATGATCCGACATATCGCCAAGGAGCACAGACCATGACCGAGGACCGCCTCACCCCGCCTGCCCTCGCCGAGGCCGCCTGGCGCACCAGCAGCTACAGCGGCGGGCAGGGCGAGTGCGTGGAGGTCGCCCCGAACCTCCCCCACCTGGTCCCGGTCCGCGACAGCACCCGCCCCGCCGGCCCCGCCATCACCTTCGGCCACGACGCTTGGCGGGCCTTCATCAGCGACGTGGCGTAGACCCGGCCAAGAGCGGTCGGCACAGTGACCGGCCTCTCATCGCAGGAGCGCGTCTGGCCGCATTTCGTCGTTGCCGCTCAGCAAAGCGCCATGACAGCATCCCGTACGTGACTGACCACGGGGATGACATACCTGAGCCCGCCCGCCGGTCCAGGCTCGCCGATCTGGCCGACTGGACCGTACCCGAGCGCCCGGCGAAAGCGGCGCCTCCGGTGCCTGAGCCGAGGCCGGATCCTGAGCAGGTGGACGCACTGGCGTCCGCCCGACGCGGGTTCGCGATCCTGCTCGGCGAGTTCCGGCGTACCGCGGTGCTGGTGCCGTTCGACGCGTACGGAAGTCTGTGGACGGCGGATCAGAACGGCGTCCGCTGGATCTGCGCGTTCTCGGACGAAGAGGCTCTCGCCCGGTTCGCGCAAGCACAGGGTGAAGGCGAGCGGGAGTGGACGTACCGCGCCATCCTCGGTGCGCGCCTGCTGGACGTGATGGTGCCGATGCTGCCGGGCCCGGCGGGAGTCGCGCTGGACGCAGGCAGTACGGACGGCGTGCTGTTTCCGCCGGTCGCGGGCATCGTGCCCGACCACGTGGCAGTCGATCTGGGGGAGACGGGATGAGCGGGGAGAACGCGGATCTGAACGTGCCGCCGGCGGCGTTGGCGCAGATCGCGAAGGGCATCGACCTGGCGCATGCCGAGTTGAAGGAACTCGGCATGATCGGGCAGGCAACGGCCGGCCGGGGCTTCTCCGATCTCGCCCTGTCCGGCTTGGAGCTGGGGCATGCCGGGCTGGCCTCGCAGTTCGAGACGTTCTGCGACCGGTGGCAGTGGGGAGTGCGGGCGCTCACGCAGCGCGGCAACAATTTCGCGCAGGGGGTCGGACTGTCCGCCGGCTCGTTCGCTGAGCAGGAACGGTACATCAAGGACTCTTTCAAGATCGCCGTGAACTCGACCAACGGCAACCCCTATCTGTCCGAGGATGAAGTCAAGGACATGAGCTGGGACACGATCAGAAAGCAGCATGCCTGGGACAACCCGGACTGGAGCGCGGACTCCTTCACCGAGGCCCACGGCGAGGTGAAGCAGCAGTGGAAGGACACCGGGTACGACGTCGGGGACGCGCTGCTGGACGCTTCGGGGGTCGACGCAGAACAGCGCGAAGGAATCGACGCATGGGCTGAGGAACACCTCGATCCGTCTGAAGAGACCATGGAGCAGGCCGAGCAACCGCGCTGGGGGCAGAACCGCTGATGGTGGACTGGCGAGGGGGGCTCGACAACGTCGTCGACGGGACCGTTCGGGGCCTCGACAAGGGCAAGGAACTCCTGGGCAAGGGAGTCGACGCCGCGACGGACAAGGTCGGCGCGGGACTGGACAAGGTCGGCGCGCACGACTGGGCCGACAAGGTCGAGGACTGGGGGGACGAGACCGCCTCCACGCTGGGTGCCGAGGTCGGCGAACAGCAGCTCGGCCAGAGCGAAGAGGCCAACGAGCTGATCCACGGGCGACCGGAGAAGATCACCGCGACGATCAAAAACCTGCGCGACTTCCAGAAGGCGTTCGACCTCGTCGGCGGCGGGATGAAGAAGTTGGACTCGGCGCACTGGCGCGGGGAGGCCGCCGAGACGTTCCGGGCGAAGTTCCAGACACTGCCGACGGATTGGCTGCGTGCGGCGGACGCCTTCGAGGATGCGGCGAAGGCCTTGGAGACGTACTCCTCCACAGTCACGAGTGCCCAGGGCAAGGCTCGGGAGGCCATCGCCCTCTATAAAGAAGGCAGGCAAGACTCCGAGAGGGCCGTCTCAGCATTCAACAAGAAGGTCGACGCGTACAACGCGGCTCGCAACACCGACCGGCCGCTCCCCCACCCCGGTACGTTCTCCGACCCGGGGGTGGCCAAGCAGAAGCGGGCACAGGAGGTCTTGGAGGACGCGCGCCGAGCCCGGAACGAAGCAGCCGAGCAGGCGAAGAGCGCTGTCGCAGCGGCAATGGCTCATGCGCCGAAGGAGCCGGAGGGAGCGGCCCGGCTCAAGAACGAGCTGTACGACTACGGCCTCTCGCAGGGCGTTGAGCTGGCCCACTTCGGCGGCGGAGCGCTCAAGGGCACCGGCGCTCTGGTGGGCTTCCTCCGCCAGGTGAGCCCGATCGACCCGTACAACCTGACCCACCCGGCGGAGATGTACAAGGGCGTCAACATGACGCTGTCCGGCCTGACCAGGACCGTCGCCAACCCCGACCGGGCCCTGGAGGGCGCCTGGGACGCGCTCAAGAGCGACCCAACCGAATTCTTCGGCCGCCTGCTCCCGGAGGCAGCCGGGACGAAGGGGGCGGGAGTGCTGAA
Organism: Streptomyces durocortorensis; assembly: GCF_016901035.1. Lineage (GTDB taxonomy): Bacteria > Actinomycetota > Actinomycetes > Streptomycetales > Streptomycetaceae > Streptomyces > Streptomyces durocortorensis. Next base: position 48,045 of record NZ_JAFEUF010000013.1, on the reverse strand, counting down.
GGGAGGCCTTCGGGCGGGGCTTCGGAGAGGTATGGAGCCGGAGAAGCCGCCGGGGCCGGCGCGCGAAGGGCATGAGAAGGCGCCCGACTCCAATGGGAAGCAGTGCAAAACAGTCAAATGCGCGGGCGATCCGATCGACGTCGCAACCGGGCGCATGCTCATGCCCCAGACAGACATCGCCCTCCCCGGGGCTCTTCCTCTCGTCTTCTCGCGGGTGTTCGACTCCTCGTACCGGAGTGGCCGCTGGTTCGGCGCCGGCTGGTCCAGCACGGTCGACCAGCGGCTGGAAATAGACGCGCAGGGTGTCGTGTTCACCTGCGACCAGGGAAGCCTGCTGGCCTATCCGCACCCTGCTCCTGGCGTTCCAGTCATGCCCACGCACGGCCGACAGTGGCCTCTCGATCGGGTGGCTGACGGCTATACGATCACCGACCCGCAAACCGGCCAAGTTCTGCACTTCGCCGACCAAAACCCCGATCTGGCTCTGCTGGCACAAATCGACGACCGCAACGGTCGCTGGATCGCCTTCGAGTACGACGAGCGGGGTGCGCCGACCTCGATAGTCCATCACGGCGGCTACCACCTGAAACTCACCACGAGCGGAGGGCGGGTCACCGCCCTGCACTTGGCAGGTGCCGGTCCGAATGGCACGGACCAGGAAATCCTGGGCTACGGCTACGCAGACGGTCACCTCGCCACGGTGACCAACTCCTCCGGCAAGCCGTTGCGCTTCGACTGCGACGCCCTCGGCCGCATCACCGCCTGGACGGACACCAATGGCAGCCGCTACGAGTACGTCTACGACGATCTCGACCGCTGCGTCTACCAGTCCGGCACGGACGGCCACCTCGAAGCCCGCTTCACCTGGGACGACACGGATCCCGAAACGGGCTTGCGCATGACGTCCATGACCGACGGCCTCGGTCACACCAAACGCTACGTCATCAACGAACGAACACAGGTCGTCGCTGAGATCGACGCCCTAGGAGCAGTCAACCGATTCGAGTACGACAGCCGCCACCGACTGCTCTCCGCAACAGACCCGTTGGGGCGCGTGAGCCGCTCCACATACGACAGGCAAGGCCGCCTTGTCTCGGTCGTCCGGCCGGACGGGCTGGAAACTACCGCTGACTACAACGACCTGGGGCTGCCGATCCGCATCACCAACCCGGACCGGACCGTGGTCCGCCAGGAGTACGACGATCGCGGCAACCGCATCACGGTGACCGACCCGTCGGGAGCTGCAACCCGCACGACGTACAACGCGGAGGGGTACCCCACGTCCGTGACGGACTCGCTGGGCAACACCACCCACACCCTGAGCGATTCCGCCGGGCTGCCCTCAGAGGTGACCAACCCGCTCGGCGCAACCACTCGCGTCGAACGAGACGCCTTCGGCCGTCCGGTGGCCCTCACCGACCCGCTCGGGGCACTGACCCGTCTCGAATGGACACCAGAAGGCAAACTCGCCCGACGCACGGACGCTGGCGGAAGCACCCAGTCCTGGACGTATGACGGGGAAGGCAACTGCCTCACCCACACGGATGCCATGGGATCGGTGTCCCACTTCGAATACACGCACTTCGACCTGATGTCAGCTCGCACTGGCCCCGACGGAGTGAGGTACGAGTTCACTCACGACCACGAACTCCGGCTCACTCAGGTCCTCAACCCCCAGGGTCTGACATGGGACTACTCCTACGACCCCGTCGGCCGCCTCATATCCGAATCGGATTTCGACAATCGAACCCTCAGCTACGCCCGAGACTCTGCTGGTCGGCTGACCACACGGACCGACGCTCTCGGCCAGACCACCCGATACGAACACGACGAACTGGATCGCATCGTTCGCAAGGACGCTGCAGGAGCCGTCACCACCTTCACGTACGACCTCACCGGCCAACTCGCCGAAGCGGTCAACGCAGATGCGACCGTCACCTGGCTCCACGACCAGTATGGCCGCCTCAGGTCTGAGACAGTCAACGGCCGGACGATGTCGTACACCTACGACGAGCTGGGCCGCCGCACCAGCCGTACGACTCCTGGCGGAGTCGTCAGCACATGGACCTACGACCCTGCCGGCCGCCGCGCCTCACTCACCACCTCAGGCCGCACTCTGACGTTTGAGCACGATGCCGCTGGTCAGGAAGTCGCACGCCATCTGGCCCACCATGTCACTGTTGCCTCGCAATTCGACACAATGGGTCGCCTCACCACACAAGAGGTCAAGAGCGCCGACCGGATCTCCCGACGTCGCGACTACCACTATCGCGCCGACGGACACCTGACCGGGCTTGCCGACAAACTCTCCGGCACGAGAACGTTCGACCTCGACACAAGCGGTCGTGTAATCGCCGTCCACTCCGCAAACTGGACGGAAAACTACGCTTACGACGCGGCAGGGAACCAGGCAGAGGCATCGTGGCCCGCCGCCCACCCTGGACAGGAAGCCGTCGGAACCCGCTCCTACAGGGGCACAACAATCACCCTCGCGGGCAATGTCCGCTATGACCACGACGCACTCGGCCGCATCACACTCCGCCAGAGAGCACATCCGTCATGCACGCCGGACACCTGGCGGTACGAATGGGACACCGAGGACCGGATGCGTTCTGCGTGGACGCCGGATGGTTCCGTATGGCGGTACAGATACGACGCTCTCGGCCGCCGCATCTCCAAACAACGCCAGGCCACCGACGAGGGCCTCACTGAAGAGGAAGTCAGCTTCACCTGGGACGGAGGCACGCTCTGCGAGCAACTCATCGACGCCCAGACCTCTCCTCATCGCATCAGGCTCACGTGGAATCATTGCGGCCTGCGCCCGATCACCCAGGCAGAGCAGATAATCAGCCAGACCTCACAGAAGGCGATTGACGAACGATTCCTCTCGATCATCACTGATAGCTCCGGTGCCGCCCTGGACCTCTTTGATGAATCAGGTGAATCATCCTGGAAAACACGTAGCACCCTGTGGGGCGTGACCGCCTGGTCAAAAGACAGTAAAGCTTACACCCCTCTAAGGTTTCCAGGCCAGCAGTTCGACCCAGAAACTGGACTCAATTATAATCTACACCGGTATTACGAGCCGGAAACCTCTCGATACCTGACTCCTGACCCCCTGGGGCTCGACCCGTCCCCCAACCCCACTACCTATGTATCGAATCCTTATCGAGAGATCGACCCATTTGGACTCTCGGCATACAAAGTCCTCTACCATGGAACTCACGAATGGAAAGGGGAAGAGTTCTCACTGGATTCCCACATAAACGAGAAACGACAATATACGCCGAATGCCGGCATCTATCTTACGGATGACTTCGAACGTGCCGCCACTCAGTACGCCGGGCCGGGCGGCACTATCGTACGGGTAGAGGTTCCTGCCGAAAAGGCCGCATCCTGGCTGAGGCTCCACGAAGGCCCCGCAGGAAACCTCCCGGAGTACTTCATAAACAATTTTGACGACCTGGAATTGCTGAACAAGAAGCTTACCTCTCTACCACAGAGGGAAGCGATCGTCCAACACTTCATGGGAATCTTCTAAAGATTGCGAGAGGATATGAGCCAAAGCTTTGAGGTTGCAGAAGAGTCGCTGGGGCGAGAAATCTTCGGCCCCTTGGGAGGAATCGTGGAACTGGGGGCAGTGGCCGAGGCGGGGGCAGATAATCCGCTGAGAAACGTATCGGTAACCGATTTCGTCGACCGACACCAGAAGGAATTGAATGAGACTATCATCGAGATCCAGAGGATCGGGAACTTCGAATCGACAACCATGGCGATCATCGGCGAACTAGGCTGGAACCAAAGCCATGAAATCACCGCACCATCACTGCTCCTATGGTCAGGAGGAATCGAAGAATTCTCTCCGCAGCTCGAAAGAGCAAGTTCAGTTCAGAGAATGCTGCGCGCGGGCAGCGACCTTCAGATGACACGCCTGCTACATGCACTCGTCGGCGCGGCGGTTGCTAGAAATCAAATTGCAGCAGCGTCCTGCCCTATGATCGCCCGCATCTTGCAAAATACTGCAACCCTCTTGGGAATCGATCGCGATGACGCAGCTCAATTCACATTCCGCATGTGGCGCACCGCATTCCTTCCTGGAATCCTCATGCCGTCGACCCATGTATCTGCGACGGCACGAAAGGTTTACCGAGAATTCGCACACGAGCTTGAGGATATCCTTAGTTGACCTGTTTCACCGCACGACGGGCCATCAGGATCGGGCAGATATCCACACGGCAGGAAGCTGATCAGAATATTCCCGAAGGGCTTCAGTGTCGCTCTGACCAGAATCCAGCGATGACGAGGTCGACGCCGACGGCATCACAGGCGGCAGCTCATCGAACGGGTCACGGTCGGCGTTCCGCAATGTGAGTTATCGGCGCAGGAACTGCACGGATCATGGCATCCGACAACAACGCTTCGAACGGTAACCCCAGCGGCGGCGCAGGCGTTTGAGGCATCCGCGCGGAGAGGAAAGTACGGAATGAGTGTGGTGGAGAGCTGGTCCCGTGTGGTCAGTCTTCTTGAGCAGCACGCCCCCGCCGATCACGCGGATCTGCCGGGGCCCACTTCGGAGCGAATGCTCGCTGCCTCCGAGGAACGGATGGGTGTTCCTCTCCACCAGGATCTACGGGCATGGCTGTTGCGGAACAATCTGGATCTTCCCGAGGAAGATGTGGATGACGATCTGGCGTGCTGCGGCTTCGTCGGATTCCCGGACGAGGGAAGCTTCTTTCTGGGTATCCGGGCGATCGAGAAACTGTACGCGAATCGCTTCACGCCCGGCGGATTCGATCCTCCGGACCAGCCGGACAATCCCTTCTGGCGCAATGAGTGGATCCCGTTCCTGTCGGACCAGGACGGCTGGATGGGAAAGTTCGTCAACGTGCGGGACGGGCGTGTCGGCAGGTGGTTCGTGGGGGACATCACGATCACGGGCGAGTACGAATCCCTGGCTCACTACTTCGACTCCGTGGCAGAGATGCTGACGAAGATCGCCGATGGAAGCTACCCGGTCTGTGAAGTCGCCGACGGGCGTCTTGTCTGGTCCTGACCCGCCCCTCACTCCTCCGGCGGGTACACCACCTCCCCCGACCCCGTCAGCGTCAGCGTGATCGCCTCCACCGGGCAGCCCTCCGCCGCCGCCAGGACGTGTTCGCCCGCGTCGCGGTCCTCCGTCGTCGGGTGGGACTGGCGGGCCGAGTCCAGGTAGAAGGCCTCGCCCGCGTGGTTGACGCACATGCCGGAGCCGATGCAGACCGAGCGGTCGACCTCCACGTGCCAGCGGTCGCCCATCACGCCTCCCGGTAGCCGGCGGGCAGGTGGATCATCTTGTGCTCGAAGAACTCGCCGTAGCCCTCGGGGCCGAACTCGCGGCCCAGGCCCGAGTTCTTGTAGCCGCCGAACGGGCCGAGCATGTCGAGGCTGAAGGTGTTCACGCTGTACGTGCCCGTGCGGACCCGGCGGGCCACCTCGATGCCGCGTTCCACATCCGCCGTCCAGACGCTGCCGCTCAGGCCGTACGGGGAGTCGTCGGCGATGCGGACCGCCTCGTCCTCGTCTCCGTACGGGATCAGGCAGATCACCGGGCCGAAGATCTCCTCGCGGGCGATGCGCATGGAGTTGTCGACCGAGCCGAAGAGGGTGGGTTCGACGTACCAGCCGCGTTCCTGGGAGGCGGGGCGGCTGCCGCCCGTCAGGATCTTGGCGCCCTCCTCCTGGCCCAACCTGATGTAGTCCAGGGAGCGTTGTTGTTGGCGGCGTGCCACCAAGGGGCCGAGTTCCGTCGTCGGGTCCAAGGGGTCGCCCACACGCAGGGCTCCCGCCGCTGCCGCGAACGCCTCCGCTATTTCCTCGTAGCGGGAGCGCGGGGCCAGGATGCGGGTCTGGGCCACGCACGCCTGGCCGTTGATCATCCAGGCGAACGGGACGATGCCCGCCCCCGCCGCCTCCAGGTCCGCGTCCGGGAGGATCACCGCCGCCGACTTGCCGCCCAGTTCGAGAGTGACCCTGGTCAGGTTGCGGGACGCCACCTCCATCACGCGGCGGCCGGCCGCCACCGAGCCGGTGAAGGAGACCTTGTCCACGTCCGGGTGGCCCACCAGGTACTCGCTGACCTCCCTGTCCGCCGGGAGAATTGAAAGGACCCCGGGCGGCAGGCCCGCCTCCTGCGCTATCTCTGCCAGCACGTAGGCGTCCAGGGGGGTTTCCGGGGAGACCTTCAGGACCGCCGTGCAGCCGGCCAGCAGCGCCGGGGCCAACTTCGCCGCCGCCGTGAACTGCGGGACGTTCCACGGGACGACCGCAGCCACCACGCCCACCGGCTCGCGGCGGACCAGGAGCGGGCCCAGGACGCCGTCGCGCCGTTCCTCGTACGGGAACGTCCGCGCCACCGTGATCGCCGAGTCCCAGACCATCATCGCGGCCAGCGCCTGCACCATGACGCTCGCGCTGTACGGGGTGCCGTTCTGCGCGCTGATCAGGCGCGCGAACTCCTCGTGGCGTACAGCGAAGGCGTCCTTGATCCGGGTGATCACCGCGATCCGCTCGTCCAGCGTCATGCGGGGCCAGGGGCCTTCGTTGAAGGCCTGGCGGGCCGCCGCGACCGCCCGATCCACGTCGGCCTCCGAGGCGTGCGGCACACGGCCGATGACCTGTTCGGTGTGCGGCGAGATCACCTCGATGACCTCGGTGGAGAGCGGATCGGTGAATTCTCCGCCGATGAACAGGTGTCCGTGTTCCACCAGCTCCGTACGTTCCGTCATGGCCGTCGCCCTCCCGTGAACCAGTGAACCCGTGCACCCCTACACCCGTGCACCCGAAACTGACTGTTCGTCAGAACTGATACCAGTTCCTGTTCCAGGAGTCCACGGCGCGGACCGCACCCGGGGTGCGAATAGTTGGTAGACCCGGGCTACCACTGGAACGAGTTCTCGTTACAGTGGAGGTCCAGGCGGAGATGGGGAGCCCATGGCGCAGGTGACGCACGTGACGCAGGTGACCGACCATGGCGGTGGCGTCCACAGCATCAAGGTCCCCATCCCGGACAACCCGCTCGGCCACACTCTCGTCCACCTCGTCGACACCGACCGGGGGCCCGTCCTCATCGATACGGGGTGGGACGACCCGGCGTCGTGGGACACCTTGGTCGCCGGGCTCAGCGCCCTCTCCACCGCCGTCACCGACATCCACGGCGTCGTCATCACCCACCACCACCCCGACCACCACGGGCTCTCCGGCCAGGTCCGCGAGGCGTCCGGGGCCTGGATCGCCATGCACGAGGCCGACACCGCGATCGTCCGCCGCACCCGGGACTCCGAGCCCGGCACCTGGCTCGACTACCTCGTCCGCAAGCTCGCCGCCGTCGGCGCCCCCGACGACCACCTCGCCCCGCTGCGCGCCGCCCGCAGTGGTGGGGGGCGGCTGCGGACCCTACCGGGTCTGCGCGCCGCACTGCCCGACCGGGAGATCGTCCCCGGCGAGCTGCTCGATCTCGCCGGGCGGCGGCTGCGGGCCGTCTGGACCCCCGGGCACACCCCGGGCCATGTCTGCCTCCATCTGGAGGAGCGGCATCCGGCGAATCTGCCGGGGCACGGGCGGTTGTTCTCCGGCGACCATCTACTGCCGGGGATCAGTCCGCACATCGGGCTGTACGAGGACCCCGACGACACCACCGTCACCGATCCCCTCGGCGACTACCTCGCCTCGCTGGAGCGGATCGGGCGGCTCGGGGTGGCCGAGGTGCTGCCCGCGCATCAGCACGCCTTCACCGACGCGGGCGGGCGGGTGCGGGAGCTGCTGGACCACCACGAGGAGCGGCTGACCGGGCTCCTCGCGCTGCTCGCCACGCCCCTCACCCCGTGGCAGCTCGCCGAGCGGATGGAGTGGAACCGGCCCTGGGAGCAGATCCCGCACGGTTCGCGGTCCATCGCCGTGTCGGAGGCCGAGTCCCATCTGCGGCGGCTCGTGAAGCTCGGCCGCGCGGAGGCCGTCCCGGGCGGGCCCCCGGTGACCTACATCGCCGTGTAAGCCCCCACCAGGGACGACGTCGGTGACGTACATCGCCACGAGCAGCCCCCGGCCCCTCCCCTACGGACCGGTAGAGTGGGCAGGTCGTCATCATGCCCGTACAGGGGGACGCCGGAGCGAATCCGGCGCAGCGCCCCAGCCGTGACCCGTCCGCCCGACGGCAGCCGGACCGCCCTGTCCGCGGAGCGTGAGCGGCTCGGGTCCGTCGGCACATCGACGAGGGGCCCTCGGGCCATCGGAACCCCGGTGGCCGGCACCGTCGAGGCATACGGGGCCGGAGTCCGGTGCCCTCGTGCGCCCGGGGAGTCCGGCCCTCGCAGGAGAGGCCCAGCCAGCCATGACCGTACGCCGCAGCGCAGCCGCGCTCGCGACCACCGCCGTGCTCCTGGGCGTCGCCGCCCCCGTGGCGGTCGCCCCTGTGGCGGTAGCCGCACCGAGCCCTTCTCCGTCGGCGGATCTGCCGGCCGGGCTCTACGGCACCACGGACCCGACCTACGACGGGGTGTGGCGGCAGTCGCTCGCCTTCCTCGCGCAGAAGATCGAGTACGTCACGCCGTCGACGCAGGCGGTCGACTGGCTGGCCGGCCAGCAGTGCGACAGCGGGGCGTTCACCTCGTACCGGGCCGACACCTCCAAGCCCTGCGACGCGTCGACCGTGATGGACACCAACGCCACCGCCATCGCCGTCCAGGCCCTCGTCGAGATCAACCAGCGCCGCGACGACGCCAACAACGGGGCCGACTGGCTGAAGTCCGTGCAGAACGAGGACGGCGGCTGGGGCTACAACCCGGGCAGCCCGTCCGACGCGAACTCCACCTCCATCGTCATCGGCGCGCTCGCCCGCACCGGCGTCCCGGTCAACGAGCTCACCACCAAGGACGGCAGCACCCCGTACACCGCGCTCCAGTCCCTGGAGATCGCCTGCGGCGAGAAGGACGGCGGCGCGTTCGCCTACCAGCCGGACAAGAAGGGCAAGCTCGCCGCCAACATGGACGCCACCGCGGCCTCCGTGCTCGGTCTGATGGGCAAGGGCATCGCCTCCGGTACGTCCAACGCGGTCAAGGCCCCCGCCTGCACGAAGGGCGACGACCTCAGCCCCGAGCAGAGCGCCCAGAACGGCGCCTTCTTCCTCGCGGACACGCTGAAGAAGTCGCCGTACCTGGAGCAGGCCCCGATGCCGGGCGCCGAGGACTCCGACCCGCAGCCCGACTTCGGCAACACCGCGGACGCCGTCGTCGCGCTCGCCGCCTCCGGGCACGCGGACAAGGCGAAGGCGTCGGTCGCCTGGCTGCAGAACACCGCGACCGGCTGGGCGAAGCAGGGCGGCCCGGCCGCCACCGCGCAGCTGATCCTCGCCGCGCACGCCACCGGCGCCGACGCGCGCAGCTTCGGCGGGGTCGACCTCGTCAAGCAGCTCAACACGATGGGCCCCTCCCCGGCGGCCACCGCCCTCCCCTCCCCGACGCCGACCGGTCCGCAGCCCTCCAGCGGCACGGACAGCGACGACAGCGGGCTGAGCCTGGGGTGGCTGATCGGCATCGGGCTGCTCGCCGGCACCGGCATCGGCTTCCTGCTCAGCATGCGGCGGAAGAAGCAGCAGCCGTGAGCCGTACCCCGGAGGAGTCGGCAGCCGTGAGCCGTACGCCGGAAGAGTCGGCAGCCGTGAGCCGCACGCACGCCCCGGCGCGGCTCCGCGCGCCCCTCGTCGCCCTCCTGGCCGCCCTCGTCGCCGCCTCCGCCGTGCTCCTCGGCGCGGGCAGCGCTCAGGCCGCCGGATACCGCTACTGGTCCTTCTGGGAGGGCAACGGCAAGAACTGGGAGTACGCCACCCAGGGGCCGTCCCTCCTGCGCCCGGACGACGGTACGGTCCAGGGCTTCCGGTTCGCCGTCAGCGAGGACTCCGGCGACGCCGCCCAGCCGCGCCGCGCCCCCGACTTCGGGGCGATCTGCGCGAGCACCCCGGCGGAGGACGGGCAGAAGCGGGTGGCGCTGGTGATCGATCCGGGTACGTCGGCGGACGCGCCGGACGGGGAGAAGCCGCCCGCCCTGCGCACCGCCTGCGCCCAGGTCGCGCCGGACGCCAGCAGTGCGGACGCGCTCGCCGCGGTGGCGAAGCCGCTGCGGTACGACAGCAGCGCCATGCTCTGCGCGATCTCCGGCTATCCGAAGTCCGGCTGCGGCGAGCAGGTGTCCGGCGACACCGGCAGCGCGAAGCCGTCCGACCCCGCGAAGACCACCGACGACCAGGAGAAGAGCGAGGAAGGTGACGGGGGCGGCGGCGGTCCGTCCGTCGGGCTCCTCGTCGGCCTCGGCGCGGTCCTGCTGCTGGGCATCGCCGCCGTGGTCCAGGCCCGCCGCCGCCGGTGACCGCCTCTCCGGCCCCCGCCCCGGCGTCGACCCCGGTCCGGCTGCTGCGCCGCGCCCTGCACGCCCCCGAGGCGGACCGTGCCAACGCGCTGCCCGCCGGGGCGTGGTGGCTGTGGGCGCTGGGGCTCGCCACCGCCGCGTCCCGGACGACGAACCCGCTGCTGCTCGGGCTGCTGATCGGGGTGGCCGGATATGTGGTGGCGGCCCGGCGCACGGACGCGCCATGGGCCCGCTCCTACGGGGCGTTCATCAAGCTCGGGCTCTTCGTCGTGGCGCTGCGGCTGGTCTTCTCCGTCTTCCTCGGCTCGCAGATCCCCGGCACGCACACCGTGTTCACGCTCCCCGAACTTCCCCTGCCCGACTGGGCGCAGGGCGTGCGGATCGGCGGCCGGGTCACCGCCGAGCAGCTCGTCTTCTCCCTCTACGACGGGATGAAGCTGGCCACCCTGCTGATCTGCGTCGGCGCGGCGAACTCGCTCGCCAACCCGGCCCGACTGCTGAAGTCGCTGCCCGGTGCGCTGTACGAGGCGGGGGTCGCCGTCGTGGTCGCGATGACGTTCGCGCCGAACATGGTCGCGGATGTGGTCCGGCTGCGGACCGCGCGCCGGCTGCGGGGCCGGCCGACCGGTGGTGTCCGGGCCGTGGCACAGATCGGGCTGCCGGTGCTGGAAGGCGCGCTGGAGCGGTCGGTGGCCGTGGCCGCGTCGATGGACGCGAGGGGGTACGGGCGTACCGCCCAGGTCCCGGCGGCCGTCCGGCACACCACCAACGTGCTCACGCTCGGCGGGCTGCTCGGGGTGTGCGCCGGCACGTACGGGCTGCTCGCCGCGCAGGGAGCGGTGTACGGGCTGCCGTTGCTGCTGGCCGGTCTGGTCGTCGCGATGGCCGGGCTGCGGCTCGGCGGGCGGCGCTCGGTGCGGACCCGCTATCGCCCGGACCGGTGGGGTGTGCGGGCCTGGCTGGTGGCGTGCTCGGGTGCGGCGGTCGCGGCGGCGATGATCTGGGCGGGGGCGGTGGATCCGGAGGCGCTGCGCCCCGGTGTCGTACCGCTGACCGCGCCGGTGCTGCCGCTGTGGCCGGCGGCGGCGGCGCTGATCGGGCTGCTGCCCGCGCTGGTCGCCCCCGTACCGCCGTCGAACCGGGCGGCAGTCGACAGACCGGCGCAACGCGGCAAGGAGCAGGCGTGATCAGGTTCGAGCGGGTCTCCGTGCGGTACGAGGGCACGGAGCACCCCACACTGTCCGGGGTCGACCTCACGGTCCCCGAGGGCGAACTCGTGCTGCTCGTCGGCCCCTCCGGTGTCGGCAAGTCGACTTTGCTGGGTACGGTCTCGGGGCTCGTCCCGCACTTCACGGGCGGGCTGCTCTCGGGCCGGGTCACGGTGGACGGCCGTGACACCCGTACGCACAAGCCCCGTGAACTGGCCGATCTGGTCGGCACGGTGGGCCAGGATCCCCTGGCCCACTTCGTCACGGACACCGTCGAGGACGAGCTCGCGTACGGCATGGAGTCGCTGGGTCTCGCCCCGGACGTGATGCGCCGCCGGGTCGAGGAGACCCTCGATCTGCTGGGCCTGGCCGAACTGCGCGACCGGCCGATCGCGACCCTGTCGGGCGGCCAGCAGCAGCGCGTGGCGATCGGTTCGGTGCTCACCCCGCACCCGAAGGTACTGGTGCTCGACGAGCCGACCTCCGCGCTGGACCCGGCGGCGGCCGAGGAGGTCCTCGCGGTGCTCCAGCGGCTGGTGCACGACCTGGGCACGACCGTGCTGATGGCCGAACACCGGCTGGAGCGGGTCGTGCAGTACGCGGACCAGGTCGTCCTGCTGCCCGCCCCGGGCGCTCCCCCGGTACTGGGGCCGCCCGCCGAGATCATGAAGGTGTCGCCGGTCCGGCCGCCGGTGGCGGAGCTGGGCCTGCTCGCGGGCTGGGATCCGCTGCCCCTGTCGGTACGGGACGCCCGGCGCGGGGCGGGCGGGCTGCGGGAGCGGCTGGCGGACCTGTCGCCGCCCGCGCCCACGGGGACGCCGGGAGCATCGGAGGGCATGTCGGGAGCACCGGAGGGCACGTCGGGCTCTCACCTGCCGGGGGCCTCGGTGCCCGCAGGTACGGACGTTCCCCGGGCGTCGGGACCGGGGAGGACACCGGGTCCGGTGGTCGCCGCGGCCCGCCCCCCCCCCGGCCCCCCGCCCCGGGGGGGGGCGGGGGGGCCGGCTGTTTCGGCGGTCCCCCGGGCGTGGGGCCGGGGTTGCACAGGGGGGCGGGTGGGCGCCGCGGCGCGGCCCCGCCCCGGCCGCCTCGCCCGGCTGCTGGGACGAGGGTCCGCCGCCCCGGTCACCCCGGCCGCCGCCGATCCGGTCACCCGGGTCGACGGGCTCGGGGTGCGGCGCGGGCGGGTCGAGGCGCTGCGACGGGTGACGCTCACCGTCGCCCCGGGCGAGACGGTGGCCCTGATGGGACGTAACGGGGCCGGGAAATCCACCCTGCTCGGGGCCCTCGTCGGCATGATCGAGCCCACCTCCGGCACCGTGCGCGTAGGCGGCCTGGCCCCGGCCCGGACGGACCCGCGGGCGATGGTGCGCCGGGTCGGCCTCGTACCGCAGGAGCCGCGCGATCTGCTGTACGCGGACACGGTGGCCGCCGAGTGCGCCGCCGCCGACCAGGACGCGGGAGCGGTGGCGGGCACCTGCCGGGCGCTGGTGTCCGAGCTGCTGCCGGGGGTCGGGGACGACACCCACCCCCGGGACCTCTCCGAGGGGCAGCGCCTCGCGCTCGCCCTGGCACTGGTGCTGACGGGCCGCCCGCCGCTGTTGCTGCTGGACGAGCCGACCCGGGGCCTGGACTACGCGGCGAAGGGCCGCCTCGTCGGCGTCCTGCGCGGACTCGCGGCCGAGGGGCACGCGATCGTCCTGGCGACGCACGACGTGGAGCTGGCCGCGGAGCTGGCGCACCGGGTGGTGATCCTCGCCGACGGGGAGGTCGTCGCGGACGGTCCGACCGGGCAGGTGGTGGTCTCCTCCCCCGCGTTCGCCCCGCAGACGGCGAAGATCCTCGCCCCGCAGGAGTGGCTGACCGTGTCCCAGGTGCGCGACGCCCTGGAGGCGGGAGCATGAGCGGTACGCAGAGGGTCCGGGCACCCCGGCCCGTACGGCTCGGGCCGAAGTCGGTGGCCGTGCTGCTGCTGACCGGGGCCATCGGGGTGGTCGCCTTCGGGTGGCCGCTGCTGGTGGACGGCGGGTCCGGGCTCGCGCACGCGAAGGACGCGCCCTGGCTGTTCGCGGCACTGCTGCCGCTGCTCGTCGCGGTCGTGGTGGCGACGATCTCCGAGTCCGGGATGGACGCGAAGGCCGTAGCGATGCTCGGCGTACTGGCGGCGGTGGGGGCCGCGTTGCGCCCGCTAGGCGCGGGGACGGCCGGGCTGGAGCCGATGTTCTTCCTGATGGTGCTGAGCGGCCGGGTGCTCGGCCCGGGGTTCGGCTTCGTGCTCGGCTCGGTGACCATGTTCGCCTCGGCGCTGCTGACCGGCGGGGTCGGGCCGTGGATGCCGTTCCAGATGCTGTCGATGGGCTGGTTCACCATGGGCGCGGGCCTGCTGCCGGGGCCCGACCGGCTACGCGGGCGGGCCGAGCTGGCGATGCTCGCGGTGTACGGGTGCGTCGCGGCGTTCGCCTACGGGGCGGTGATGAATCTGCAGGGCTGGCCGCTCCTCACCGGTGTCGGCTCGGGGATCTCGTTCGGTGAGGACGACCCGCTGGGCGAGAACCTGGTGCGGTTCGTCGCCTACTACCTGACCACCTCCCTGGGCTGGGACCTGGGGCGGGCGGTGCTGACGGTGGTGCTGACCCTGACGCTCGGCCCGACGCTGCTGAAGGCGCTGCGCCGGGCAACCCGCCGCGCCGCGTTCGACGCGCGGGCGGCGTTCGGGGAGCCGGGAAGCGAGCCGGGACGTGAACCGGAAAGCGAGCCAGGACGTGAGCCGGGCAGGCAGCCCGAGAGGTAGCCCGAGGGGACGGCCCCGAGCTGGTCAGGACTGCCGTCACCGGGTCACAGCCGCTGGATGATCGTTCCCGTCGCCAGGGCTCCTCCCGCGCACATCGTGATCAGCGCGAACTCCTTGTCCCGGCGTTCCAGCTCGTGCAGGGCCGTGGTGATCAGCCGGGCGCCCGTCGCGCCGACCGGGTGGCCCAGCGCGATCGCGCCGCCGTTGACGTTGACCTTCTCCAGGCCGTCGAGATCCGCCTCGAACTCCTGCGCCCAGCTCAGGACCACCGACGCGAACGCCTCGTTGATCTCGACGAGGTCGATGTCCCGCAGCGACATGCCGGCCTTGCCGAGCACCGCCCGGGTCGCGTCGATCGGACCGTCGAGGTGGAAATGCGGGTCGGAGCCGACCAGCGCCTGGGCGACGATCCGGGCCCGGGGCTTGAGCTTCAGGGCCCGGGCCATCCGCTTGGAGGACCACAGGATGGCCGCGGCCCCGTCCGAGATCTGCGAGGAGTTGCCCGCGGTGTGGATCGCGCTCGGCATGACGGCCTTCAGCCCGGCGAGCGCCTCCATGGACGTGTCGCGCAGCCCCTCGTCCCGGTCGACGAGCCGCCACATGCCCTGCCCGGCCGCCTGCTCCTCCTCGGTGGTCGGGACCTGGACGGCGTACGTCTCGCGCTTGAAGCGCTCCTCGGCCCAGGCAGCGGCCGCCCGCTGCTGGGAGAGCAGGCCGAGCGCGTCGACCCGCTCCCGGGTCAGGCCGCGTTTGCGGGCGATGCGCTCGGCGGCCTCGAACTGGTTCGGCAGGTCGACGTTCCACTCGTCGGGCCAGGGCTTTCCCGGGCCGTGCTTCGAGCCGCTGCCCAGCGGCACCCGGGACATCGCCTCGACGCCGCAGCTGATGCCCACGTCGATGACCCCGGCGGCCACCATGTTGGCGACCATGTGGGAGGCCTGCTGCGAGGAGCCGCACTGGCAGTCCACGGTGGTCGCGGCCGTCTCGTAGGGCAGGCCGACCGTCAGCCAGGCGGTGCGGGCCGGGTTCATCGACTGCTCGCCGGCGTGGGTGACGGTGCCGCCGACGATCTGTTCGACGCAGTCGGCCTGGATGCCGGTGCGGCCGAGAAGTTCACGGTAGGTCTCGCCCAGCAGATAGGCGGGGTGCAGATTGGCGAGTGCGCCTCCACGCTTGCCGATGGGGGTGCGTACTGCTTCGACGATGACGGGTTCCGCGGCCATGAGCTCGTCCTCTCCTCGCTTCCGCAGGGGGCGTCCCGGCGCCCGCGGAAGGAACTAGTACGCGTTCTAGTTCTGCCAAGCAGTCTCGTGACGGCGACCCGGCTGCGCAAGGGGCGTGCACGCACTGCGCGTACACCCCTCCCGCGAGGCGGCGGGGCGACGGGGGCGCACGGGCGCCGGAGGCAACGGATCCGGCCACGGCTCTTGCCACTTGTAGAACTCGTTACTACCTTGCGGACACATTCTGATGGAGCGTCAGACAGTCGCATTCGTCGGACGGTTCGCCGCCAGATCCGGAGTGGAGAGGTGCCCATGCGCTGCCCCCATCTGCCCGACGGGTTCGACTTCACCGATCCCGACCTCCTCGCGGACCGTGTACCGCACCCGGAGTTCGCCCTGATGCGGGAGACCGCACCGGTCTGGTGGTGCACCCAGCCGCCGAACATCTCCGGGTTCGGCGACGAGGGGTACTGGGTCGTCACCCGGCACGCGGACGTCAAGTACGTCTCCACGCACCCGGAGTTGTTCTCCTCGAACACCAACACCGCCGTCATCCGCTTCAACGAGACGATCAGCCGGGACCAGATCGACGTCCAGAAACTGATCATGCTGAACATGGACCCGCCCGAGCACACCCGGGTCCGCCAGATCGTCCAACGCGGCTTCACCCCGCGTGCGGTGCGTTCGCTGGAGCAGGCCCTGCGCTCCCGGGCCCGCTCCATCGTCGAGACGGCCCTGGCGTCGGCGGACGCGGACGGCTCCTTCGACTTCGTGACGAACATCGCGGTGGAGCTGCCGCTCCAGGCGATCGCCGAGCTCATCGGCGTACCGCAGGAGGACCGGTCCAAGATCTTCGACTGGTCCAACAAGATGGCCGCGTACGACGATCCGGAGTACGCGATCACCGAGGAGGTCGGCGCCGAGGCGGCCATGGAGATCGTGGCGTACTCGATGAACCTGGCGGCGGCCCGCAAGGAGTGTCCGGCGAAGGACATCGTGAGCCAGCTCGTCGCGGCGGAGGGCGAAGGCAACCTGTCCTCCGACGAGTTCGGGTTCTTCGTGATCCTGCTGGCGGTGGCGGGGAACGAGACGACCCGTAACGCGATCAGCCACGGCATGCACGCCTTCCTGACCCACCCCGAGCAGTGGGAGCTCTACAAGCGGGAGCGCCCGAAGACGACCGCCGAGGAGATCGTGCGCTGGGCGACCCCGGTGGTCTCCTTCCAGCGGACCGCCACCCAGGATCTGGAGCTGGGCGGTCAGCGGATCAGGAAGGGCGAGCGGGTGGGTCTCTTCTACTCCTCGGCCAACAACGACCCGGAGGTGTTCGACTCCCCGGAGGCCTTCGACATCACCCGCGACCCCAACCCGCACCTCGGGTTCGGGGGCGGCGGCCCGCACTTCTGCCTGGGCAAGTCGCTGGCCGTGATGGAGATCGACCTGATCTTCAACGCCATCGCGGACGTGCTGCCGGATCTGCGGCTGCTGGAGGATCCGCGCCGGCTGCGGTCGGCCTGGCTCAACGGCATCAAGCAGCTCCAGGTGACCACGGCGGCGGAATCCTGACACCGGTTCCGCCAGTACATCCGTACATCCGTACACCGGTACACCGGTCCCGAGTGGCGGCACGGGCCGCGCGGGCGGACGATGGAGGCGCGGCGATCCATGCCGAAGGGGGGGGGGGGGGGGGGGGGGGGGGGGCGGCCCCCCCCCGCGCCCCCGCGAAGGGCGCCCAAACCCGCGGCGGGCGGAGCGCCGGCCCCCGGGGGGCGAGGCGGCGGCGGCCGACCCCGCGGGG
>NZ_JAFEUF010000013.1:0-30620 GCF_016901035.1 Streptomyces durocortorensis | reverse complement strand
CGGCGAGGAGATACTCACGCTGGCCGCCCGGCTCGCACCGGGCACCCCGGTCGTGGGGGGGGGGGGGGGGGCCGTCCCCCCCCCCCCCCCCCCCCCCTTCGGCCTGCTTCAGCCTGCTCCTACCCGGGGGCCCTCAGGCGGTGCCTGCCGCTTTTCCGGCCGGTACGGCCTCCGGCTCGGCCGGGGGTTCGGCAGGACGCGGCTCCACGGGTTCCGCCGCCGCTCCGGTCTCCTCGGTCACCAGCTTCCGCGGCCCCGACAGCACGTACGTCAGCCCGAAGCCCATCGCCACGACCAGGGCCCCGCCGGCCGCGTCGAGCACCCAGTGGTTGGCGGTGGCCACGATCGCGGCGATCGTGAAGAGCGGGTGCAGCAGGCCGAGCGCCTTCATCCACAGCTTCGGGGCCAGCATCACGATGACCACACCGCACCACAGCGACCAGCCGAAGTGCAGCGACGGCATCGCCGCGTACTGGTTGGTGACGGTGGTCAGCGTCCCGTAGTCGGGCTTCGCGAAGTCCTGCACCCCGTGGACGGTGTCGATGAAGCCGAGGCCGGGCATGAGCCGGGGCGGGGCCAGGGGGTAGAGCCAGAAGCCGACGAGCGCGAGGAGCGTGGCGAAGCCGATGGAGGAGCGGACCCAGCGGTAGTCGGCGGGGCGGCGGACGTACAGCACGCCGAGGATCGCCAGCGGGACGATGAAGTGGAACGTGGAGTAGTAGTAGTCGAAGAACTCCCGCAGCCAATCGATCTTGACGACCGCGTGGTTGACCCAGTGCTCGATGTCGATGTGCAGCCACTGCTCGATGGCGTGGATCTGCCGGCCGTGCTCCTCGGCGAGCGGGCGGCCCGCCCGGGCGGCGAGGCGGACCTGGGCATAGGCGTCGTAGACGACCCGGATGAGCAGGAGTTCCAGCAGCAGGTTGGGGCGGGTGAAGACCCGGCGCCAGAACGGCAGGAGCGGCACGCGTCTCCAGCGCGCCGCGACCGGTTTCGCGTAGTCGGTGGGGACCGGGTGCTGCCAGTACGGCGAGGTGCGGGGCAGGAACGGGGCGAGGCAGGCAGCGCCGAGCGCCGTGAGGAGCAGGATGTTGTCGCGTACGGGGAAGAGCGGCTCGATGTTCGGCAGCAGCATCGTGCCCGGCAGGGTGACGGCCAGCACCACCACGGACGGCCAGACCAACCGGTCGGAGGCCCGCTTGCCGACCTTGCCGACGACCGCGAGGAGCACCCAGAGCAGTTGGTGCTGCCAGGCGGTCGGTGAGACGGCGACCACGACGCAGCCGGTCACGGCCACCGCGAGGAGCAGCTGTCCGTCCTGGGCGTACCGCACCGCGCGCCGCAGCCCGAAGAACACGACAGCGGCGGCGAGCACCAGGAACAGGGCGATCTCCAGGGGGCCTTCGAGGCCGAGGCGGAGCAGCGCCCCGTGCAGGGACTGGTTGGCGAGGCTGTCCGGCCGCTCCCCCAGCCCGGCGCCCGCGAGGTGGTGCACCCAGTACGTCCACGAGTCCTTCGGCCCGGCGGCCCAGGCGATCGCCGTGGCGAGGGCGAACGTCGCGCCCGCGCTCACAGACGCCTGCCGCCTGCCGGTCAGCCAGAGCAGGGCGGCGAAGAGCAGCAGCACCGGCTGGAAGGCGGCGGCGATGCCGACGAGGACGCCCGCCGCCCGGTGGTCCCGGACGACGAACCAGGCCAACAGCACCAGCAGGACGGGCAGGATGCTGGTCTGGCCCAGGTGGAGGGCGTTGCGGACCGGCAGCGACAGCATGACCAGGCTGATCGCGACGGGGGCCGCGAGCAGGGCCGTCCGGCGGCCCACCGGCCCGGGCAGCGCCTTGGCCGCGACGAGGCCGAGGGCGACGACGAGCAGCAGGGAGCCGAACGTCCACGCGACGCCGAGGGTCTGCTGAGCCGTGGCGGTGAGCGGTTTCAGGACGAGTCCCGCGAAGGGCGTCCCGGTGAACCGGCCACTGCCGTACAGCGAGCCCGTCAGGTGCAGGACGCCGTTCTCCCCGATCCAGGTCTCCAGATCGAGGAGCCGTTCCTCCGGTGGCTGCCGGAGCACCACCGCCACCTGCCGTACCGCCAGCACGGCCACGACGATCCAGAGCAGGACTCTGGTCAGCCCGGCCCCCGCTTTCGTGTCCGCCACCGCGTCACCGCGCACACTGTGATCCGCATTCACCACGCTGCGCCGACCCTCCCACCGTTCCATGCACCGCCCCTTCGAGTGGGGGCCATGCCGGATGAAGCCTCGCATTGCCCTACGAGGTAGACACAATCAACCCCCTCTTTGCCTGACTGTCATCCTGCTTCCGGCCGGAAGAAGTCGTCCGTGGGGATGACGGGGGCGCCGGAAGGCCTCGGGCGGGCGCGGGAATGCCTCAGGCGTGCGGGCCGGCAGGGATGTCCGCCTGCCAGGCGGTGAACAGGGGTACGTCGTCGGTTCCGGC
Organism: Streptomyces durocortorensis; assembly: GCF_016901035.1. Classification (GTDB taxonomy): domain Bacteria; phylum Actinomycetota; class Actinomycetes; order Streptomycetales; family Streptomycetaceae; genus Streptomyces; species Streptomyces durocortorensis. The sequence continues at coordinate 28,164 of NZ_JAFEUF010000013.1, read as the reverse complement.
CAGTACGACGACGCCGAAGGGGCGGTCGTAGGCGATGTGCTGCACCTTCTGCTGGAGGGGTGCTGCGCCCGCCGGGGCCATGGCGACCACCGTCACGGCCGCGGCCTCCACACCCTCCTCGGCGATCTTCAGCACGGCTTCCTGGATCACGTCGGAGACGAGGAGGCGTTCGGGCGAGAGGCCGGAGAAGTCGGCGTCGTCCGAGGTGGCCAGCCGTATGCCGAGGGCGGGCAGCTGCTCGGTGACGGCCACCCGGGTCCGCAGGGCGAGCCGGGGCAGCCCGACGGTCACGCGGTCGGCGTCCAGCGGAGTGCCCGCGGTCCGGGGCGCCCAGCCCACGGGCAGCACACGTTCCGGGCCGGCCCCCGGCTCGCCCAGGACGAGACGGACCCGGGCCCCGGGGGCGCCGCCGGGCTCCCGCGCACAGCGCAGCTCGACGACGTGCGCCCCGCCAGCTGCCCAGGCGTCGGCCAACGGCACATCCTTGGACATCGTCGGTACCGGGCGGGCCGTGCCCGCCGCGTCGGTGAACGGCAGGTCCCGGGTGCGCCAGCCCTCGAACGGATCCTCCCAGCGGGCCTTCAGCGCCAGGACGTTGACCAGGGCCAGCAGGGTGTCGTCGGTGATCTCCAGCGGCAGCCGCTCGATCAGCCCGCCGGTGGCCTCGCGCACCCAGGCGTCGACGGCCGCCGGGTCCATCGGGTCGAAGCGGACGTCCGGCAGCGCCTCCCGGTACGCGCGCAGCACGGGCACCCGGCTCCAGACCCGGGTGGCCACGCCCAGCGCCCCGGTCGTCGCCAGCTCGCGGGCCACTGCCGTGGCGGCCGGGGCGGCCTCCTGGCCCGCGGTGCCGAGGAGGGCCCGCAGCTCCTCGGCAGTATCGCCGCGGGCGCCGGCGGCGACGGCGGTCAGGGCGAGCCAGAGCCCGGCGGGCGAGCACACGAAGCCGGCGTCCGCCTCCGTACGGCCCCGGTCCGCCGCTGCGGCGGCCATGCCGTCCCGTATCCAGCGTTCGGCGAGAAGCTGGATCGCCCGGGTGGTCGTGGTGGTGGTCTCGGCGTCGGTCGCGGACACGTCGGTCACTGCTGCCCCCTGCACAGGTAATTGCGTCGTCGTCAGGCCGTACGGCAGCAAGAATGCCCCACATGACCTGGACGGTGGCCGCCGAACGATTCGACTCCCCCGCCGCGAGCGCACTGCGCCGTGACTACTACGACGAGGTCGCCAGCCGTTACTGGCAGCGGCCCGCGACCGCCGAGGAGATCACGGCCGGGCTCGACGGCGACGGGGCCGACCTGCTCGTACCGCCGACCGGCCAGTTCGTCGTCGGCCGGTACGGGAGCAAGGCCGCGAGCTGTGCCGGGCTGGTGCTGACGGAGGCCGCCGGGCCGGGTACGGCGGAGCTGACGCGGGTGTACGTGCGCCCGGCGTTCCGGGGCACGGGCGGCGGCGGGCTGCTGCTGGCCGCGGTGGAGGAGGCGGCGAGAGCGTACGGCGTACGGCTGCTGCGGCTGGACACCCGCAACGACCTGGTCGAGGCGCGCGGGCTGTACGCCAAGCACGGGTACCGGGAGGTGCCGGCGTTCCACCGCCGCAACCCGTACGCGGAGCACTGGTTCGCCAAGGAGCTGTGACCCGGCCCCGGCGCGCGGGAACCGTACGGGCTCAGGCCGGCGGGTGCGGGTGGCCGTGGTCGTCCGGGTCGTCGAGGGCCCTGCTGTGGGCCTCGCGCTCGTCGCGGCGCAGGTGGGCCTCGTGGTCGCGGGGTGGCGTCGGGGAGTGGGGCCGCTCCCTGGTCGAGCCGCTGACCTCGGCGGTCAGTTCATGGACGAGTTGGACCAGGTCGGTGGGGCGCTCGGGACCCCACCAGTCTCCGAGGAGTTCGGCGAGGGAGTCCTCGCGGGCCTGGGAGAGCCGGACGACGGCCTCGGCCCCGCTGTCGGTGAGGATCATCTGCAGGCCCTCCCGGCGGGCCAGTCCGCGTTCCTCGACCTGCCGGGCCGCGTCGGTGATCACGTGCAGCGGTACGGGAGCGGTCTCGGCGAGCCGGGCGGGTTCGACGGTGCCGTGCCGCTTGATCCGCAGGAGCAGCCAGCTGGCCGCGGGCAGCAGGTCGTACCCCGCCCGCGCGGTGATCTTCTCGTAGATCTCGCGGCGCCCCTCCCGGGTGGCGAGCACCGACAGGGCGCGGGCGCACTCGTCGTACGAGGAGCGCTCGACGGGGTTGGAGGCGAGGGTCTGGCTGGTGTCCGGGGCGGTCACCGAGCCCCGGAGCTTGTCCTCGCGGAGGAACCAGGCGAGGACGAAGGCCAGGAGGACGACCGGGGCGGCGTACAGGAAGACGTCCGTGATGGAGGTGGAGTACGCGCTGAGCACCGAGGGCCGCAGGTCGGCGGGGAGCTGCCCGATGGCCCGGGGGTCGGCGGCCAGGCTCCCCGCGTCGATGCCCGGGGGCAGCGGCTGCCCGGCGAGCGCGTCCGTCAGCTGGCCCGTCAGCCGGTTGGTGAAGATGGTCCCGAAGACGGCCACGCCGAACGCCGCGCCGATGGACCGGAAGAACGTCGCGCCGGAGGTGGCGACCCCGAGGTCCTGGTAGGAGACGGAGTTCTGGGCGACCAGGACGAGGACCTGCATCACCAGGCCGAGCCCGGCGCCGAAGACGAAGAAGTAGACGCTCATCAGCCAGGTGGAGCTGGACTCGTCGAGGCGGTGGAGCAGCAGGAGACCGACGGTGGTGAGGGCCGTGCCGAGGACCGGGAAGACCTTCCAGCGGCCGGTCCGGCTGACGATCTGGCCGGAGGCGGTGGAGGTGATCAGCAGACCGAACACCATCGGCAGCATGTGCACGCCGGACATCGTCGGGGTGATGTCGTGGACCACCTGGAGGAACGTCGGCAGGTAGGTCATCGCGCCGAACATGGCGAAGCCGATGACGAAGCTGATCACGGCGACGAGGGTGAAGGTGCGGATCCGGAACAGCTTCAGCGGCAGCACGGGCTCGACCGCGCGCCGCTCGGCGGCGATGAACGCCACGAGCAGGACGACGGCGAGCACCGCGAGCCCGATGATCTGCGGGGAGGTCCAGGCCCAGGTCGTACCGCCGAGGGAGGCGATGAGCACCAGGCTGGTCGCGACGGCCGCGATGAGGAAGGTGCCGAGGTAGTCGATGGTGTGCTTCTCCCGGCGGACCGGGATGTGCAGGACGGCCGCGATGACGCCCAGCGCGACGACGCCGATCGGCAGGTTGATGTAGAAGACCCAGCGCCAGCTGAGGTGTTCGGTGAAGAAGCCGCCGAGGAGCGGTCCGAGGACGCTCGTCACCCCGAAGACCGCGCCGAAGAGCCCTTGGTACTTGCCGCGTTCGCGCGGGGTGACGAGGTCGCCGACGATCGCCATCGACAGCACCATGAGCCCACCGCCGCCGAGCCCCTGGAGAGCCCGGAATCCGATCAGCTGGGGCATGTTCTGGGCGACTCCGCAGAGCGCGGAGCCGATCAGGAAGATCACGATCGCGGTCTGGAAGAGCTTCTTGCGGCCGTACTGGTCGCCGAGCTTGCCCCACAGCGGGGTCGCCGCGGTGGCCGCCAGCAGATAGGCGGTCACCACCCAGGAGAGGTGGTCGAGCCCGCCGAGCTCGCTGACGATGGTCGGAAGGGCCGTGGAGACGATGGTCTGGTCGAGTGCCGCGAGCAGCATGCCGAGGAGCAGCGCTCCGATCGCCACCAGGACACTCCGGTGGGACTGTCCCTCACCCGGGGCCGGGGGCGCGGGCTGCGGGCTCAGCTGCTGGGACATGGGCGTCTCCTCTGCCGGGCCATGGCGTCTCCTCGATCCGCTGCGTCCGCTGATCCACTACACCCCCATCCTGGACGTTTCGCCCCGTTATGGCCTGCCGAAGGCGGGCTGAGCCCGCTGCGGGCCGTTGGGCTTCCCCGGGGCGGGCTGCATAATCGCAGGCAGTTTCAAGGGGAGGGGACCACGATGACCGGACACGCATGCCCGGAGTGCGGAAGACGGACGGCCGGGGAGCCCGGCACGGAGCACCGGGTGCCGTGCCGGTGCGGCGCGGGCGCGGGTTCGGCGCCGCTCACGGAGGACGAACAGCGCGCCGCCCGTACGGCGGAGATCGCCGCGGCGGAGGACTTCGACCCGCTGCGCATCCGGCCGTACGTGACGCTGACGGACCACGCGGGCGCGCCCTCCGATACGCCTGAGGGCGGGCAGCCCGGCACGCAGGCCGGCGCGGCTTCCGGGGCCGAGCGGCATGGGGCCGACGCTCCGGGGGCGGCGGCGACCACGATGCCGCTGTCGCCGTTCCTGGGCGGCGACGGCTCGGGCGTCGGTACGGGTACGGGCTCGGGCACAGGCCCGGGTGCAGGCCCGGGTACGGGTGCAGGCGTCGGCCCGGGCGCGGGCGTCGGCGCCGGCGCGTACGCCGCACCCGCCGGAAGCGGAGACCGCAACCGCAGGCGGACCGCCGCCGCAAGCCCCGCCTTCGCCCCCGACCCCGTGCAGCCGCGCCGCAGGCGTCCCTTCGGGGCCATCGCCGTGGGGGCGGCCGTGGCCGCGGTGGTCGGCACGGCGGCTTTCGCCGGCGGGCTGTTCGGCAGCGACGACAGCAGGGACGAGGCGCTGCCGGAGGCCACGACGAGCGTGCCGGACACCGAGGACGAACCGGCCGCGTCGGTGGCCCCGTCCCCCTCCGCGTCGGCGGCTCCGTCCCGTACGCCCTCCCGCACGGCGACACCGTCGGCCTCGCCGTCCGCGTCCGCCTCGCCGTCGAAGAGCAGCGAGCCCACGCCGAGCGCCACGGCGTCCGCGTCGCCGACAGCGAGCGCGTCGCCCACCCGGGACGGCGGCGCGCCCACGTCCTCGGCGTCCGCCGCTCCGCCCGCGGAGTTCGCCGGGCCTTCGCTGCGGCCGGGCGACCGCGGCCCGGAGGTCGGCGAGCTGCAGAACCGGCTCAGGGAGGTGTGGCTCTACTCGGGACCGCCCGACGAGAACTACGACGAACGGGTGGAGAACGCGGTGGCGATCTACCAGTCGTACAAGGCGATCCAGGGCGATCCGATGGGCGTGTACGGGCCGAACACCCGGCGCGCACTGGAGGCGGAGACGAGCGGGCACGGACGCCGCTGAGCCCGGCCGCCCGGCGCAGAGCGGGAAGAAGGGCAATAGAGAGAAGGGCGGGGAAGAGAGATTGGCGTTCCCCTCCCGGTTTTTGTATCGTGATGGAACAAAGTAGCTCCCGCCCGCACTCCCTGACCGGCGGGCGGGGGTTGCTCTGGTCCGCCCCGCGGCACGCGCGCCCGGGCGGTTCGCACACCTCCCCGCGTTTCTGGAGCAGCCGATGCCGGCCACCGTCCTCACCGCACATGCCCTCCTGCTCGACATGGACGGCACCCTCGTGAACTCCGACGCGGTGGTGGAGCGCTGCTGGCGGCGCTGGGCGATCAAGCACGGGCTGGACCCCGAGGCCGCGCTGAAGGTGGTGCACGGACGTCAGGGGTACGCCACGATGGCCGTCCTGCTGCCGGACCGCCCGGTGGAGGAGAACTACGCGGACAACCGGGTGATGCTGGCCGAGGAGACCGCCGACGTCGAGGGCGTCGTGCCGATCGGCGGAGCGCCCTCGTTCATGGCCGCGATCGCCGAGCTGCCGCACGCACTGGTGACCTCCGCCGACACCGCACTCGCGACGGCCCGGATGGGTGCGGCCGCGCTGCCGATGCCCGCCGTCCGCGTCACCGCCGAGCAGGTCGGCGCCAGCAAGCCGGACCCCGAGGGCTTCCTCAAGGGCGCGGCGGAGCTGGGCTTCGACGCGGCGGACTGCATCGTGTTCGAGGACTCCGAGGCGGGCATCGCGGCGGGCCGGGCGGCGGGCATGCGCGTCGTGGGCGTCGGCCCGCGCGCGGCGGCTCTGGCGCCGGACGCCCATGTCATGGATCTGACGCAGGTACGCGTGGAGGCGGCCGAGGACGGCTCGATCCGCCTGCACATCGACGAGGCCTGAGCCACCACGAGCACCGGCGGTCACTTCCGGTGCAGCCACCCCCGCGCGACCGGCTCCAGGACCGCCGCGACGGCCACCATCTGGACCGCCATCAGCGCCACCAGGACGAACAGCCGGACGGCGCCCGCCTCCACGGGTGAGGCGCCGCCCAGCAGCATGCCCACGAACGCCCCCGGCAGAGTGACGAGCCCGACCGTGCGGGTCTGATCGAGCCCGGGCAGCAACGCGTCCGACGCCGCCGGCCGTACGATCTCCAGCCGGGCGTCCCGGTCGAGCAGCCCGAGGGCCATGCCCGCCTCCACCTCCCCACGCCGGACGGTGAGTTCGTCGAGGGCGCGCCGCCCGCTGAGCACGGTCGCGGTGCATCGCAAGGTGCTGGAACGTCCTCATCGCGGAGCGATTCGGGCGTTTCGGCAACGCGGCGAGGCGCCGTGCCAGGCGTCGTGGACCCGGCCCTGATCCGCCGGACACGCCCAAGGTGCGGTTGTCGGTGATGCGGCGGCCGGCGGTCCATACCGCCACTGCGAACATCAGCGCCACGAAACCGAGGAGCGGCGCCAGGGAGCGGACGACCCAGCCGATGAGCAGGGAGACGGCGGCGAGTTGGGCCGCCGCGCGCACTCCGGCGACCAGAATCTCGCGCGACCGGCCGAGTGAGGCCCACGCGGCGACGGCGGCGGCAAGGACCAGCACGACGGCGAGGACGACGCCGAGGGTGACGGAGACCGGAAGCAACACGCGGCCACGACAGAGCCGCCCCCCGGAAGGGGGCGCAACCGGCGAGCCCGAGCGCCCCCTAGCCCCTCGGCGGGCGCCCAACACCCCCGCAGACAACCCCCATGACGGGCCGAAGCGCCCCCGCGATCCGCCACTCCCCTTGCACACCCCTTGATGTGACGTGCACATGTCGCCACTCTGTTACCTGACGCCCACCCCACAGAAACCTGGCGTCGCCACGATGGCCGGGATCTGCCTGAAGCCCGCCCAACGCCCGCCCAAGCACCCCCCACATCAAGGGAGTTCGCATGTCCGGTGTCTACGCGCGTCGCCTCTCCGTCGTCGCCGCAACCGCCGCACTCGCCGCCACGTCCGCGCTGTTCACCGCCCCGAGCGCGCAGGCCGCCATGCCCACCCCGGTCAGCGCGGCGACCGCGCGCACCTACCTCGGCCAGCTCACCGTCGGCGCGGAGGGCTCGTCCAGCGGCTACAGCCGGGACAAGTTCCCGCACTGGATCACCCAGTCGGGGGCTTGCGACACCCGCGAGGTCGTCCTCAAGCGCGACGGCACGAACGTCCAGCAGAACTCCTCCTGCCAGGCGACCAGCGGCAGTTGGTACTCGACCTACGACGGCGCCACCTGGAGCGCCGCGTCCGACGTGGACATCGACCACATGGTCCCGCTCGCCGAGGCCTGGCGCTCCGGTGCGAGCAGCTGGACCAACGCCCAGCGCCAGTCCTTCGCCAACGACCTGACCCGCCCCCAGCTCATCGCGGTCACCGACAACGTGAACCAGTCCAAGGGCGACAAGGACCCGGCCGAGTGGATGCCGCCGAGCTCCTCGTACAAGTGCACCTACGTCCGCGCCTGGGTCCACGTCAAGAAGCACTACAACCTGAGCGTGGACTCCGCCGAGAAGAGCGCCCTGCAGTCGGCCCTGAACGGCTGCTGACCCCCGCTGCCGGTCCGCCGGCGCCGCCCGACCCCGTGCGCCCTGCCCTCGCGTTCTGTACGTTACGGAGCCGATCCGTACCGGCGTCGCGAGGAGACAAGACATGGCCGGGCTGCGCCTGGGACCACTGCTGCGGTACGTCGACTGGGAGTCCGGGACGGCCGCGACCGTCTGGGTCGAGGCGAGCCGTCCGTGCACCGTGGAGGTCCGGTGCGCGGACGGCGCCTCGGGGGCGTCACCCACCTTCGCGGTGGCCGGGCATCACTACGCCCTGGTCGTGGTGGAGGGGCTGACCCCCGGTTCGACGACGGCGTACGAGGTGCTGATCGGCTCCCGGCGCGTCTGGCCGCCCGAGGGCTCCCGGCTCCCGCCGAGCACCATCACGACGCCATCGACGGCGACGCCGACAGGCGCGGCGGAGGGGGCGGTGGAGGGCGCCGGGGCGACGCCCGACCCCGTACGGGTCTCGTTCGGGTCGTGCCGCTGGGCGGCCGCCCCCGGCGGCGGGCACGACCCCGTGGGGCCGGACGCCCTGGTCACCCTGGCCTCGCACCTCGCCGCGGACCCGGCGGCGGAGCGGCCCGACGTCCTGCTGCTCCTCGGCGACCAGGTGTACGCGGACGAGACCTCCGGGGCGACCCGGCGCAGGCTCGCCGCCCGCCGGGACCTGGGCGAGCCGCCGGGCGCGGAGGTCGCGGACTACGAGGAGTACACGTGCCTCTACGACGAATCGTGGCGCGACCCGGAGGTCCGCTGGCTGCTCTCCACGGTTCCCAGCTGCATGATCTTCGACGACCACGACGTGATCGACGACTGGAACACCAGCGCAGCCTGGCAGCGGGACATCCGCGCCACACCCTGGTGGCACGAACGGATCGTCAGCGGGCTGATGTCGTACTGGGTCCACCAGCATCTGGGCAACCTCTCCCCCGCCGAGCTGGCCGCCGACCCCGTGTACGCGGCGGTGAGGGCCTCGCCCGACGGCACCGAGGCGCTGCGCCGCTTCGCCGCCGAGACCGACGCGGATCCCGCCCGTACCCGGTGGAGCTACCGGCGTGTTTTCGGCCGAGTACGACTGGTCATGGTGGACACCCGCGCGGCCCGCGTCCTGGCCGAGGAGCGGCGGGCGATGCTCCACCCCGAGGAGGCCGACTGGCTGCGGGGCGCGGTCCTGGACGACCCCGCTTCGTATGACCATCTGCTCATCGGCAGCTCCCTGCCGTGGCTGCTGCCTCCGCTCGTCCACGATGTGGAGCACTGGAACGCCGCCGTGTGCGCGGGCGTACGCGGGCCCCGCTGGGCACGGATCGGCGAGAAGGTGCGCCGCGCCGGCGATCTGGAGCACTGGGCCGCCTTCCCGGAGTCCTTCGACCGGTTCACGGAGTTGTTGCGGGAGGCCGGGAGCGGCCCGGACGCCCCGGCGACGATCTGCGTCCTCTCGGGCGACGTGCACCACGCCTACATCGCCGAACCCCGGTGGCCGGACGCCCGCCCCGGGACCGCATCCGACCTCGATTTCTCTTCCCGCCCCGGCCCCGGCGTCGCCCCGGTGTCCCGCATCCTCCAGCTGACCTGCTCCCCCGTGCACAACTCGATCCCCCGAACGATCCGGACGGGGTTCCGCCTCGCCTGGAGCAGGGCGGGCCGGCGGATCGGCCGGATGCTGACGCGCCACAGCCGTACCGGAGCGTCGCCGGTGACCTGGGGCAGGGCGGGCGGCCCCTGGTTCGGTAACCAGCTCATGACGCTCACGTTGCTTGGCCGGAAGTCTGCGCTGACATTGGTACAGGCCAAAGCGGGCAAGCAGGGGGACCAGCTCGAAGCGGTTCTTGAGCGTTCACTCACCGGTGAGAGCTAGACGATTTCCAGCCACCCGACAGAATGTTGAAGTTGCAAGCACTGATGAGGTTTCCCTAACCTGATGCGCTCAGTCGGTTCACGTCCCCACCACGACCGAAGGAGCCCACCCCCCATGCTCATCCGCTTGAACCAGGCACAGCCCTACGTGCTCAGCCTCTTCCGCTTCGTCGTCGGCCTGCTCTTCGCCTTCCACGGCGCCGCCACCCTCTTCGGGGTACTCGGCGGCACCCAGGCGGAGACCGGGGCCTGGCCCGGCTGGTACGCCGCTCTGATCCAGCTGGTCTGCGGGGCTCTCGTCGCCCTCGGTCTCGGCACCCGTGCCGCGGCGTTCCTCGCCTCGGGCTCGATGGCCTACGCGTACTTCAAGGTGCACCAGCCGGAAGCGTTCCTGCCGCTCCAGAACGGCGGCGAGCCGTCGGCGATGTTCTGCTGGGCGTTCCTGCTGCTGGTCTTCACCGGCCCGGGGTCCGTCGCCCTGGACCGCCTCTTCGGCTCGCGGAGCACGGCGGCCGACACCGAGGGCGCGACCCGGCAGAACAAGGCCCCGGCCGTCCCGGTCTGACCGGCAACGGCCGCCCCTACCGTCGTCGTACGGTCCTGGTCTCGCCGCCCGCGCCTCACCGCACGCCGGGTCGGTGCTCCGCTCTCTCCCCGTTCGGCGGAGGGAGCGGGGCACCGCCGTACGCCGTGATCCGCCCCGCCCGGGTGTGAAGCCCCGTCACTCCCGCCCGTGGGGCCCGAACGGCACCGTGAAGCAGGCCGCCCGCTCCCCCGCGCCGCCCTGCTGGTCGTGGATGATCACCGACCGTGCTCCGCCCTCCCGGAAGTTCCAGTCGTGCTGGGCCTCCGCCCGACCGTCGCCGTCCTCGTCCGTCCGGAAGTCCAGCCACACCTCGTTGACCGGATCCGCGGTCGCCGCCGGGCGGTGCTGGTAGTGAGGGCCCGCGGCGGCGGGATCGGCGCCGCAGGGCGAGGTGTGCACGTGCATCCCGTACGCACGACCGGGCACGAGACCCCGCAGCCGGGCCCCGACCCGGGTGCCGGACGGGTCCGTGAACTGCGTGATCTCGATCCGCGCGCCCGCGGGCACCAGCCGGGTGTCGTACGTCAGCGCGTCGGACCGGACGAACGAGCCTGGCGGGGAGAACACCCCCGCGGCCCGCATCCACGAGCTGCCGCCCGCGGCGGCGGCCTCGTCGGAGCGGCTCGGGTCTCCGCCCCCGCCCGGCCCCTGCACCGAGGACCCCGCCGCAGGAGCGCCGTGTGCGCCGTGTGCGCTGTGGCCACCGGGGGTGTCGGACACGCCGCCGCCCGCCGCCGTACCCATGCCCGTGCCGGCGTCCGCCCCCTGGGCGACTCCCACGCCGCAGGCCAGCGTCAGCACGGCTGCCGCGCCCGCCAGCACGCCCGGGATCCGTGGGATCCCCCGACCCCGCGACAACGGGCCGCCCTCATGGCCCTCCGTACCCCGCTGCCCCGAATTCGGGTGCGCCGGACCCTGTCCCGTCCGTACCATCCATGCCGTCATGCGCTGCTCCTCGATCGTGCCGGTCGTTCTCAACGCCTAACGGGCACAAGGCCGCCAGGTGTACGTGACCTGCACAACATCACCCGCCCTGGCCGATCTCCGGAGAATCCCCACGCGTACGCTGTACAGCTGAACCTGCCGCCCCTGCCGCTCCCCTGCGACCGTCGCGGCGTCGACACGATCGGGGAGTAGTAGACGGTGTTGGAGAGTGTGGCCGCGCTGACCAGCAGCCCATGGATCTACGTGGTGGTCGCCGTCTCCGTACTCCTGGACGTCTTCCTGCCCCTGCTGCCCAGCGGTGTCCTCGTCATCACGGCCGCCACGGCGGCGGCAGCGGGCTCCACCACTGTCAGCGGTGCCGACGAAGGCACCGGCGGGCAGGTCCCCTCACTCGTCGTGCTGATCCTGTGCGCGGCCACCGCCTCGGTGCTCGGCGATCTCGTCGCGTACCGGCTCGCCTGGCGCGGGGGCGACCGGCTGGACCGGGCCATCGCCCGGCCCCGGCGGCTGACCACCGCGCAGGAACGTCTCGGCGCGGCACTGAGCCGGGGCGGCGGGGCGCTGGTGATCATCGCCCGGTTCGCTCCGGCGGGCCGATCCGTGGTCTCCCTCGGCGCGGGCGCGGCCCACCGCAGGAAGCGGGACTTCCTCCCCTGGTCCGCGCTGGCGGGCCTGGCCTGGGCCGGTTACAGCGTGGGGCTCGGCTACTTCGGCGGCCGGTGGCTGGGCTCGACGTGGTTCGGCACGGCCGTTTCGGTCCTGGCCCTGTTCCTGGCGGGCGCGCTGGCCGCGTTCGTGGTCAAGCGCCCGGCGACGCGGACGGAGAGGGCGAAGGCAGGGGCGGAAGCCCCGGACCAGGAACCGGGACCAGGACCGGGAACGGTCGCGGGACCGGGACCGGGACCGAAATCGGGCTACGGAGCCGGAGCCGTATCCGCGACCGCCTCCGCAACCACGGCACCGACGACACCTCCGAGCGGGCCGGGACCAGTGTCCGCGCCCGCGCCGGCCGCCCCCTGAGCGAAGGGGCACACCGGCGAAGGCCCGGCCGCCCGTGCGGAGGCCCCAGCTCCGGACGGCGGGCTCGGCCCCGGACGGCGGCCTCAACTACGGGCCGCGGGCTCAGCTACGGGCCGCGCCCCGTATCTCCAGGCCGTCGAGCAGCTTCATCGTCGCCGCGGTGATCTCGTCGACGGCCTGGTCGAACACCTCCCGGTTGTGCGCGGCGGGCGCGCGGAACCCGGAGACCTTGCGTACGTACTGGAGGGCGGCGGCCCGCATGTCCTCCTCGGTGGCCTCTTCGGGGAGAGCGGGCGGGCGGAGCGTCTTGATGCTGCGGCACATGACTCCAGTGTGGACCGCCCCACTGACAACGGACACCCCGCCGCCCCGCGGCCGGGTGTCGCTCTGCCTGCGCTCGGTGCCCGCGCCGGTCGCTCAGCCGCTGCGCGCCCAGTCGTCCTCGCTCGACCGGTCGGTGCACAGGGCCCAGATGACGAAGACGTCGATCGCGATGGTGACGATGGCCCAGACCGGGGTGTACGGGAGCCACATGAAGTTGGCGATGAGGTTCAGGGAGGCGAGGGCGACGCCCGCGCCCCGGGCCCAGGGCGCGCCCTTGAGGATGCCCCAGCCCACGAGGATGAGGACCACGCCGAGGATGAGGTGGATCCAGCCCCACGAGGTGACGCTGAACTTGAAGACGTAGTCGTTGATCCGCGTGTACACGTCGTTCGAGGCGATCCCCGCGATGCCCTTCAGCACTCCGAGGACACCGTCCACGAAGAGCAGGACACCGGCGAACACCGTTCCCCCGGCCGCCCACGGGCTGCCCGGGTCGCGGCCCGGACGGGGGTCGGCGGGGCGCGAGGCGCTGGGCGGGGGTGTGCTGGACTGCGACATGAGGACTCCTTAGCCGGAACAGGCACCGGTGACGCCGGGCGCCTGTTGCCCTGACCCGCCCTGGTGGTGCGGGCAGATCAGATCCGACGTTCCTCGCGGCGTCCGGGCGCAGCCAGCGGGACGCACCCGTTCGGGTGAAGGGTCACGGTGCGCTGACCGTGACGATGCGCCCCTGGGCGTCGACGGTGAGCGCCTCCCGGTCGACGCGGTTGACCAGGGCGAGACCGGCCCACACCACGCCCCACACCAGGCACGAGAAGACGGTGAGGAAGGCGTGCAGCACGTGGTTCACCGGCTGCCCGCGCACCAGCACCACCTGGCTCCCGGAGCGGGACTCGACGCGCCAGCCGCTCGCGATGCGCCGGCTCACGACCCAGTCCAGGATCAGCGCCCGCTGCGCCGCGTCGGGAGGCTCGCGCCCGGTGACCCCGGCGATGTAGTAGCCGGGCGGCGGCTCGATCGAGGCGCTCTCCCGGCGTGCCGTTCGACGACGTCTCACGGGATCACCCCCAGGTGTCGAGGTCGCCGCCGCGCCATTCGATCAGCCCGGGCCGGTCCAGCTCGACGACTTGGTCGGGCCCGGGGGCGAACCCCGCGGCCCGCAGCAGCGCGGCCACTTCACCCCGCCCGTGGGCCAGGCCCACGATCTGCCCGTGCACGGTGACCCGCCGTCCCCCGGTCGCGGAAGGCGGATAGACGATCACGGGCGGGTGCTCGGCCATGCCTCCACGGTGCCCCGAGCGCTGCCCCCGCGCATCCCGGGAGGCGAGGCACGCTCCCGCCCGACAGACGTACCCCGACCACGCCCGACAGGCGGGCACACTCGCGCCCCGTAGACGGACCCCGCACATGCCCGGCAGGCAGGCACACGCACGCCCGCAGACAGACCCCGCTCACGCCCGGCACAGGCAGGCACACTCGCCCCCGCAGACGGACCCCGCCCACGCCCGGGAAACAGGCTCCGAGCACCCCCGGGAACAGGCCGTCCCCCTCTCCACGGAACCTCCCGAGCGCAGTCCGGCGTCCCCGCAGACGTCATCTACGATCATGAACCGTGACGGAGGAACCGCACATGCAACCACCCGTGGAACCCCCCGTGACGGCAACGGCTGCCCGCTACCTGTACGTGACCCGGCACGGTGAGGCCTCCGCCGACGAGAGCGCGCTGACGGACGCCGGACGCCGCCAGGCCGCCCTGCTCGGGGAGCGGCTGCGCGAGGCCCCGATCACGGCGATCCACCACGGTCCGCTCGCCCGCGCCGAGCAGACGGCGCGGCTGATAGGCGAGCGGCTGCCGGGAGTTCCCCTGCTGCGGTCCGAACCGGCCGGCGACTACATCCCGTACATACCGCCGCGGGAGGAGCTGCCGGCGGAGTCGGCCGACGAGGCGCTCGCCCGGCTGGCAGGCTTCCCGGCGGCGGAGCGCGAGCTGGGCCCCGGTCTTGCGGAGGAGGCGCTCGCACGGTTCACGGGAACGGTCGAGGGCGACGAGCCCCGCCATGAGCTCCTGGTCACCCACAACTTCCTCGTCGGCTGGCTGGTCCGGGCCGCGCTGGACGCACCGAAATCGCGCTGGCTGGGCCTCAACCACACCAACGCCGGGCTCACCGTCATCCGTTACGCACCCGGCCGTCCCTCGGCTCTCCTCCTGTACAACGACACCGGCCATCTGCCGGCCGAACTCCGCTGGACCGGCTTCCCGCCCGAGCTGCACGTCTGAGAGGAGACGCGCGCCGGCCCCGGGCAGAGCTCAGTCGCTGCCCGGGCGACCGCCGATCATCGACATGAGCAGCTCGTGCGTCCGGGCGTCCGCGGCCACGACGAGCCCTCGGCCGCCCGGTCCGACCGGGTGGCCCTCGACCCCGGTGACGACGCAGCCGGCGGCGCGGCACAGGGCGATACCGGCGGCGTAGTGCACGCTCCCGCTCAGGTCGCCGCCGTCCGTGACGTAGGCGGCCCGCCTGCCCGCCGCGACCCAGGCCAGCGCCAGCGACGTGGAGACGACGCGCGGGCGGAAGTTGTCGACGAACCCGGGGTGGGCAAGCAGGTCGACGGCCCGGAATCCGGGGGCGCCCGGGAAGGGCGGATCGAGGTTCACGTCCACCAGCCGGGTGTCCGCAGTGGGCGCCAGCCTCTGCCCGCCGTCCTCCGCAGCGGACCGGACCCAGGCGGTCTCCCCATCGGTCAGGAAGACCTCGCCGCTGAACGGATCGGCCACGGCAGCCGGGCCGTTGCGCAACGCCACGTTGACGGCGACGAGTTGGGCACCGGAGGTGTAGTTGAGCGTCCCGCACAGGGGGTCCACCAACCACTCCCGCTCCGCACCGACCGCTCCCCGCCGGCCGCCCTCCTCGCCGTGCACCGCGTCCCCGGGCCGGGCAGCCCGGATGACATCGAGGATCGCCTCCTCGGCGGCGAGGTCGGCGTCGGTGGCGAAGTCCCCGGAGCCCTTGTCGATACGGGAGTGGAGCCGCCCGTACCGGGCCCGTACGACCTCCGCCCCTGCCAGCGCCGCGGCTGCCGCCACCTCGGCGTCCGTGGGATTCACGAGTGAGTCGATCATGACAAGCAAGGTAGCGGTATGTCTCTGCGGCCGTGAGGGGAAACCGGCCCGGCCGTCACGCCCCCTCCCGAGGGCCGAGCAGCAGCGCCTCCGAGCCGACCGGCCGGAATCCGGCGGCCTGGAACGCCCGAATGCTGCGAGCATTGCCCGCGGCCTGTTGCGACCAGAGCGGTTCGCCCGGAGGCACCAGGTGCCGCGCGGCAGTGGCGAGGGCCCGGCCCAGTCCCCGGTGCCGGGCGTCCTCGTTCAGCTCGACGGCCACCTCCCAACGACCGGCCACGCCGCGCCCGAGCACCAGCACTCCACCGTCGACCTCCCACATCCGCACACCGTCCCGCCGCCGACGGGCACTCATCACCCGCGGGTGGACGGGATCGGTGACCTCCCGCAGCTCCAGTCCGGGCGCACCGGGCAGCGAGGGCGCCACGGTCAGGAGGTCGATCGTGTCGGTGGTCCGGCCGGTGCGTTCCAGGAAGGCGGTGAGGAAGCGCGGATGCATCGTCGCGGCCAACACGTCACAGTCCAGGGCGGCGAGCGTCGTATGGACCCACTCGGGATCCTCGTCGGTGAATACGACCGAGTGCGCGGTAAAAGCGATCACCCCCTGATCCCGACCACTCGGCGCGGCAACCACGGTCGTCCGCCCATCGGCCTCAGGAAACCGCCCGCACGCCGCCCCGTCCAGGATCTCCGCCAGCGTCCGCCCCATGAACTGCCCCCTCGTAACTCGCCGTTCGGTCCGCCCGCCGTCCCGCCCCGACACCACGCGGGACGGACCGTTCATCGCCCGGTACGCAGTCGGCGCGCGACCGTCGCCTCGATGATCCCCGGCCATTCCGCCGACAGCCATGCCCGCGCCGAAGGGGAGGCGGGCAGCCCGGAAGGCAGTCCGTCGTGCAGGCGGACCGTCTCCGGTTCCAGCAGGCGGTTGCGCGACAGCGTGGCCGGCTCCTCCCCACCGTCCGAGACGCTCTTCAGGAACATCACGTTGGCCGCGACCAGCCACGGGCTCCCGGTCTCGCACGTACCCCGGGAGGAGCCCTCGTTCCCGGTGGCCAGGGCCCAGGGATCGGGCGCGAGATAGCGCACGGCCCCGACTCCGGTGAACGACACCGCGGCCGAGCACATCGAGCAGGGCTCCTGGGTGCTCCAGAGCGTCATGGCGCCCAGATCCCACGCGGTACGGGCGAGGCCCAGCGCGTTCAACTCGGCGTGGGCCAGCGGCGTACCGCGCAACGGGCCGTCGCCGGGCCCGGTGTCGTAGGCCTGGTTCCGCCCCTCCGCCAGCACCGCCCCGGCCGGGTCGACCAGCACGGCGCCCACCGCGAGCCCACCGGCCCTCAGCGCCGCGTAGGCAAGCTCCAGGCCGCGCCGCACGGCTTCGGGCGCCGCGGCCCAGGCGTCGTCGAAGTTCTCGTCGTCTCTCTCGTTGCGCACCGGCTCAGGGTAGGCCTCAGGACAACAGGGCGGGGCGGGACGACGAAGGCCCCCGACCATGATCGGTCGGGGGCCTTCGGCATGTTTCGTACTGGTGGGCGCGGACGGTTTCGAACCGCCGACATCTGCTTTGTAAGTTCGACAAGCACACCCGCCCCCCTGCACCTACCGCGACAGGAACGGTACGACTCGGCCGCTGACGACCGCGCCTGTCTGGTCGTGTCCGTCAACGTTGCCGTCAGGTGCTGCCGTCAGTTCGGCGGCACATCCCACCGCCGGGAGAACCGCTGGGGATACGACAGTTCTCTGGGCCTAGGCATGGTTCATCCAGTGTCGCAGACACGCCGAGGTGCCCCGGGTCGTCGCCCAGCTCAGCGGCGACCAGGGCCGGGCGGTGGCGGTCGTTGATGGTGGTTGTGGGTCGTCGTTGGCTGCCCCTCGACGGCCCACAGACGGTCCGGCCCATGGCCCTGTCCGCAGGTCAGGGCCGTCAGCCAGTGCTGCTGGCCGGGACGGTCCCGACGGCCAAGAGGTGCGAGCTGGCGGCGAGCAGTTCCGGGTACGGCTCTGCCATACGGGCCGCGTCCATGGCTGAGGCGATCAGCTCATCCGTGGGTCCTTCGCCCGGCTGCTGCTCTGCCGCCTTCACCAGCGACCAAGCCGGGCCCTCGATGCCGAAGACCTGCACGTCCTCAAGCCCGGAGGCGACCAGCTCCGTTACCAGCTCTTCGGCCCGGTGGAAGTACGACAGGGTGAACCCCCGAGATCCGTCGTAGACCGCCGTCTCCAGAATCTTGGAGACGGAGTTGTGAATCCGCTCGGTGTGCAGGTGGGCGTACGTGACGTGCTCGAAGAGCGACGCGTAGCGATTGATCGCTGCGGCGGCGACCAGTCCACCGGGCTTTGCCACGCGGGAGGCTTCCGCGAGCGCCCGTTGCCGGTCGGCGGGGTCGGGCAGGTGGTACAGCGGCCCGAGGAGCTGCACGACGTCGAAGGTGTCGTCCGGCTCAGGCAGGTCGCGCGCATCCCCGACGACCGCCGGGCACACCGCCGACGCGGCCTCAACGTGACGGGGCACCGGATCTACCAGGGCGACGTCGTAGCCGTCCTTCACCAGCCATTCAGCATGAATCCCGGTCCCCCCGCCCACGTCGAGCACGCGCGCCGGCGCGGGGGGCAGAAAGCGTTGGAGGAGTTCCTGAGTTCTGGCCAGTTCCATCCGACCATCTGCCGAGCTGCGCAGGCGGCTGTCCTCGTTGACCGTCTCGCCATAGAACCGCATCACGGAGGGAGCCAATTCGAGATTCGACATGGTCGCAGTATCGTGTGTACCGGTGGACCAGTCCAGCGCAGGAAATAGGGGAAGCCATGGCAGTCCTGAAGTACGAAGAGATCGCAGAGTTCCTGCGCGCCCGCATCGCCGCTGGTGAGATCGCGCCTGGGGACACAATTCCGTCGGGCCGAGAACTGGCCGAGCAGTGGGATGTGTCACGCGCCACCGCGATCAAGGCCGTCGATGTGCTGCGGAACGACGGCGTGGTCGTGGCCAAGCAGGGAACCGGGTTCGTGGTCACGGAGACGCCCGTTGCACGCCCCGCCGGCGCTCGCCGCGCCGGGTCGGCGCGCATCTTGGGCGGGATGCCGTTCTTGCGCGTCGGTGAGCCCGACTGGGCGGAACCCCCCGCCCGCGTCGCCGCCACCCTTGGACTCTCACCCGGGGAAGAGGCGCTCCGGCGCGTTCGCGTGCTCCAGCTCCCGGACGGAACGCCGAATAGCTGCGTTGAGGCATGGTTCCCGCCGGAGGTCGCGGAGGTGTCACCGCGCCTCGCAGACACCGCACCGATCGCAGAAGGGACGACCCGCTACGTCCGACGTCAGACCGGGCGGGGTCCAGCCGAAGGCGTGGACGTGACCACTGTGCGTGGCGCGTCGGAGACGGAGGCGGAGCGCCTAGGGGTGCCGGAAGGGACGCCGGTCGCTGTGCTGCTGCACACGGCGTACGACGAGCAGGGGAAGCCGTTGGTGTGCGAGGAAGGCGTCACACCGTCCTCACTGTTCGAACAGGTCGACACCTACGCAATGTAGGCAAAAATGGGCAAACGAAACTGCTGGACCGGTCCACCGGTTCAGCTTTTTTTATTGCCCCGAAACACCATCCCACCTGCACTTTCCGTCACGATGGACTGACGAAGCGTGAATTCATCGCTTGACTGGACCGGTCCACCGGTCCAGTCTCTTGTTGTGGCCGCCGCCCGATTCGGAACTTCCGGAAAGGGCGGTGAACCACGCGGAAGGGGCCCTCTTTGGGCTGCTTCGACTAGCACGACCGGGCGTCCCGTCTTCGGGCGAGACGCCAAGGGGCCCGGGACGGATCGGGCCGAGGCGACCGGCGCCTTGTCAGTCCGGATGGCTTAGACCGCAAGGTCACGTCTCCACACGCCTACAACGCGGGCAGGCAGCGCTACCTGACACGGGCGCTGCACCCGCGAAGGAGACATCGCACCAACTCAACTCCGCAGCTCACGTTGCGGCCGGTTGCCTCCCCCGCCCGTCCAGTCCGCCTCACGCGGTGCTGTACGGGCGGGGCTGAGGGGAGCCGGATTGTCCGGACCCGAGAGCAAGGGGAGGGCTTCATGCCGAAGTACAGCTTCACCGCCGAGGGACTGGCCGACACGCTGACCCCCGGGGAGACCACGACCGCACGCGGCACGCTGAGCGCCTCCTCCCTGGAGGCGGCCACGAAGGCGGTCGAGAAGAGCTTGCGCTCCCGGGGATACGAGCTGACCGAAAAGGTCACGGTCGCCCCGCAGTAGCGCGCACCCCCGATCCAGCACTCACCTGAAACGCGGCACGGCCCCGGGATGCACCCCGGGGCCGCTGTCGAGCCGCCACGCCTTCACCAGGAAGAGAACGACTCATGAAGACCATCGCAGCACTTCAGGCCGTTGTTACGGCCGCCCCGTTCGACGGCGAGCCGTCTGACGCCGAGCTGGACGCGATCGAGACGGAGATGCCCGCCATCCTGGCGGACGTCCACCTGCTGGACGCGCAGATCATGACCATCGACCGCGCCCCGACCGAGCTGGACCACCAGCGCATCCGCCGGGCCCGCCGGCGGGTGCTGGCCGCTCGCCGGGACCTGGCCAACCAGGCCGCTGCCACCGTGTCGGCCGGTGCGTCATGAACCGCTTCGGCAAGGGCCTGCTGGTCGCTGCTCTGGTCGGTGTGGTCGGGATGGCGTTCCGGGTGTCCTGGAACGCGCTGCGGGACGTGGCCACGGCGACCGGGGCCGACCCCACCGCCGCAACCCTCTACCCGTTCGTCGTCGACGGGCTGATGGCGCTGGCCCTGGTAGCGACCCTCGTTCTGACGGACGCTGCCCGCCGGTTCGCGCTGCGGGTGCTGGCCGCCTACACCCTGGCGTCCCTCGTCCTGAACTACGTGCACGGACTCGTCCCGCAGTTGCATGACGGGGTGGTCGACTGGGGTCGGCTGGCCGACTGGGATCCCGCGAACTGGGCGCTGGTTCTGCTGGCCACGTCGTTGCCGGTCGGGTCGATCTACTTCGGCTCCGACCTGGTCGCCAAGGTCCTGCACCACCGACCGATCGAGGCACCGGCCACCACCCCGAATCAGGATGAATCGGCCGAGACATATGTAAATCGGTCTACGGCTGACCTGGCAGTATCGACCCCCGCGCCGATCACTCCGGCCCTGGCCCCTGCGGCGCTTCCTGCGGCCCCGGTGGTGTCGCTGGTGAAGTCGACCGATCGGGCCCCGGTCGGCGCGGTGGCCGCCGAGTCGACCCGCCCGCGCCGGGCGACCGGCCGCGTCCCTGCGGCGGCCCGATCGAGTCGACCGACCCGCACCGCCGAACAGCTCCTGACGGAGGCCCGTGCGGCTACGGCCGTCTGGTCGGATCGGGAGCTGACCGCCGAAGGCATCCGCAAGGCGGTCCACACGTCCCCGGCCAAGGCCCGCGTCCTGCGCGACACCCTGCGCGCCGAGCGCGAGCAGGCGGCCGGTCCGGGTGAGGCGGCGGCCTGATGGCCGACATCTACCGGTGGCGACTCGCCCCCGACGGGCTGGCCACCCGCCGCCAGCTCCGCGCGCTGGGGCTGCGGCCGGGTGGCCAGGACGTCGTCGCGGAACTTCACCGTCCCCGACGTCGGGGCCCCCCCCCGCTGGTCGCCTACCTCTACCGCATCGACCACGCCCGCCCCGTACGGCCCATGACTCCGGGCCGTGCCGCTGCTCTGGCGGCGGCGATGCGGGCCCGCCGCACCTGCCCCAACTGCCGTCTGGATGTGGGGTATTGCATCCCGCGCTCGCTCGGCATGTGCGTGCCCTGCAACGACACCCCCACCGCTGCCCCTGCCTCGTTCCGGTGACCGGAAGGACCCTGCCGTGCTGTTCCCCTCCCTGTTCGTCCTGCTCTACCTCGGTCACCTGCTGGCGGACTACCCGCTCCAGACCGACCACCAGGCCGCCCGCAAAGCCGACCAGTGCGCCGCTGGATGGGCCGCCAACCTCGCCCACGCCGCCACCCACGTCGCTACCTGCGCCGCCGCCCTCGCACTCGGGGCCCTGGTCCTGGACGACGTGACCGTGTCGCTCCCGATGGTCGTGGCCGCCCTCCTGTGGATCGGCGCCACGCACGCGTTCATCGACCGCCGGTGGCCCGTGGCCTGGTGGATGAACCACACCGGCCAAGCCTCCTGGGCCGTCAACGGCGGGGCCACGCACGTCGACCAGACCGCCCACATCCTCGCGCTCGTCCTCGCCGCCCTCGCGCTGGCGGCCTGACCCGGAAGGACCGTCATGGACCACCTGCCCGAACCCCGCCGGCCGTCCGTTGTGCACCTCCCGGACGGTACGCCCGCCTACACCGACCACCTCCCCGCCACCTACCAGCCCACCAACACGACACCGCAGGTCATCCACGTCCACCAGGCACCCCCGGACCGCACGGTGCAGCGCCTCGCACTCGGCTCCGGCGTCGGCGCCGGGGCCGTGGTCGCCGGGGTCTACTTCGGGCCCCTGCTGGTCGGGGTGCTGACCGCGATCGCCGCGAACCTCGCGATCCTCGCTCTGGTCGCCGCAGTGTGCGCGTGGGGCGTGGTCACGGTCGTGAAGTCGGTCAGCGGCTCGGACGGCAAGGCCGCCACCTCCTCCCTGCGCAAGGGCCGCCGTCGCTGACGGCCCTCTGTCCGCCCGGTCTCGTACCGGGTGGGCGGAGGGCCGGACAGACCGGCCCCACCAGGGAGGTTCACCGTGTACAGCTACACCCGAGCCGAGTCCCGCGAGCGCAACAAGCTCTTCCGCAAGGGCTTCAAGCAGGCCCTTGCCGACTGCGTCGACGCCAAGGTGACGGCCCGCATCCACGCCATCGACCAGGCCGCCGCCGAGCGCGGGCAGCGTGAGCTGAGGGCGCTGCACGAGGTGCAGGCCACCGCCCGGCAGGAGTTGGCCAGGGCCAAGGCCGCCGAGCGCACCGCACCCCGCACCGACAGGACCGCCGCTCGCCAGACCCGCAAGCAGGCCGAAGAGCGCGTGCGCCTGGCGGAGCGGGCCGTCCACAAGGCCGAGCGCGACTGAGCGGGGCGGCCGGACCCGGCCAAGGAAACCGGCCGCCCCTCTTTCCTCTCCACCCATCGAGCAGGAGGAAGCACCAGCATGACGGACACCACGGCCCCGGCTGCCCATCTGCGGCCGGTCCCCGACCTGGACGACGACACCGCGACCACAGCGCCGGTCGCGGTCGACAACCCCGCCCTGCCCGACCCGAAGGTGAGCACCGAGAAGCGCAAGCCGGTCCTGGCCGGTTGGCTGACCGACCGGCGCGACTTCACCGCCACCGCCCGCCACGCCGGCGCGAACGCCGGATACAGCGCCCTCTTCCACGGCGTCAGGCTCCCGGTCTACGCCGGTCGGCTGGCGCTGATGTCGCCGCGGGGAGCCTGCCGGTTCATCGCCACCACCAACCGGTGGGTCTGGGACCGCGAAGCCGCCCCCCTGCGGGCCGCCGCCGTCCGCGCGGAGGACGTGGAGGAGTACATGCGCCTGTCCCGGCTGCGGGCCGGGCGGGTGCGGCTGCGCGGCCTGGTCGCCCTGGTCGCCGCCGTGTTCGGCGTCGGCTTCGCCCTGTGGCTCTACGTCATGGCCCCGGCGCTGATGTACGCGTTCGCGGCCGGCGGGGTGCTGCTCCTCGGTATGGCCGGTCAGCAGCCCGACGCCCCGGTCATCGGCCCCGCCGTGCTGAAGACGGAGGTGCAGAAGCTCACCGGGTCGATCGTGCTGCGCGGTCTCGACTCGGTGGGGAACGCGAAGATCTCCGCCGCCATCAAGAAGGGCGGCGACATGAACGGGCTGCGCTTCACCAGCGAGATCGTGCGCGACGGCCCCGGATACCGCGCCGACCTCGACCTCCCGTACGGGGTGACGCCCGAGGACATCATGGAGGCCCGCAAGCCGCTGGCGTCCGGGCTGCGCCGCAAGGTCGGCTGCGTCTGGCCCTCCCCTGATCCGTCCGAGCACGAGGGGCGGTTGGTGCTGTGGGTGGGGGACAAGCCGATGAACGAGACCTCCAAGCCCGCCTGGCCGCTGTTGAAGTCGGGCACGGTGGATCTGTTCCGGCCGGTGGTGTTCGGCAACGACCAGCGCATGCGCGACGTGTCGGTGACGCTGATGTTCGCCGCCGTGGTCGTCGGGTCGATCCCCCGCATGGGCAAGACGTTCCTGATGCGGCTGTTCCTCCTCATCGCCGCACTCGACCCGCGCGCCGAGCTGCACGCGTTCGACTTCAAGGGCACCGGCGACTTCGGCGCCCTCGAACCCGTCTGCCACCGCTACCGGGCAGGCGAGGAGAACGACGACATCGAATACGTCCTGGACGCCCTGCGGGAGCTGAAGGAGGAGCTGCGGCGGCGGGCGAAGGTCATCAAGTCCCTGCCGCGCTCCCGCTGCCCGGAATCCAAGGTCACCCCCGAACTGGCCAGCGACAAGAGCCTGGGGCTGCACCCGATCGTCGCCGGGTTCGACGAGTGCCAGGTGCCCTTCGAGCACGAGGAGCACGGCAAGGAGATCGAAGCGATCTGCACCGACCTCGTGAAGCGGGGCCCGGCGCTGGGGATCGTGACGCTATTCGGGACGCAGAGGCCGGACGCGAAGTCGCTGCCCACCGGGATCAGCGCGAACGCGGTGCTGCGGTTCTGTCTCAAGGTCATGGGGCAACCCGCCAACGACATGGTGCTGGGAACGTCGATGTACAAGGCCGGGTACCGGGCAACGATGTTCTCCCGCTCCGACCGGGGCATCTGCTGGATGGCCGGTGAAGGCGACGACCCGCGCATCGTGGCGTCCGCGTTCGTGGACGCGGTGGCCGCCGAGCAGATCGCCGCCCGCGCCCGCAAGGTCCGCGAGGAGTACGGCAACGTCACCGGCCACGCCATCGGCAACGGCCCCGAGAAGTCCGGGCAGTCCGATGTGCTGGCCGACGTCCTCGCCGTCATCGCCACCGACGAGAAAGCCGTCTGGTGCGAGCGGGTCGCCGCCCGCCTCGCCACCGCGCAGCCGGACGTCTACGGCGGGTGGAAGGGCGAGAACGTCACCGCCGCACTCAAGCCCCACGGCATCAAGGCCGGGCAGGTCTGGGGCCAGACCGACACCGGCGAGGGCAAGAACCGGCGCGGCATCGACCGCGCCGACATCACCGCCGCCATCACCTGTCGTAGCCAGAACAAGGCCGCCGCCTGACCCCAGCACGGTTGCTAGACCTAGCACCCCCGGCTGCTAGGTCTAGCACCCCCGCTAGCACCCCACACCCGCCCTGAGCTGCGACCTAGCGTCTAGCAGCCTATCTGCGGCAACACCCGGAACCCGCCTGCCGAAGGGATGTGAGCCCTCCGTGGCGCTCGCTAGCCTCCTCATCCTCCTCACCGCCGCCGGTTACGCAGTGTTGTGCGCGGCCCGGCCGTTCGCCCCATGCCGGAAGTGCTCCGGCGCCGGCGTCCGCACCCGCCGCCGCACCATCACCCTCTGCCGCCGCTGCCACGGAACACGCGCCCGACTCCGCATCGGACGCCGGATCCTCAACAACAGCCGCAGCATCCACACGGCCGGCACCCGACCCCACACCACCGACCGGAAGGCCACCCCGTGGCAGTAACGCTCTCCCTCGTCGCCCTCTTCGGGCTCGTCCTGTTCTTCCTCCTGCGCTCCCGCAGCCTCACCCCCGGCGCGGCGTTCACCGCCGCCGGATTCGGGTTCTTCCTCGCCTCCACCGGAGCCGCCGACCCCATCAACCACTTGGCCGCCGCCCTCATCGACGCCCTCCCCAACGTCTGAGAGCGGGCCGAGCCTGACGCCCAGTCCACCCAGATACCGGGTTTCGTCTGACTACACCGGTGAATCGCCGGCCGTGGTCGGATGCGGCATCCTAGCCATGCCGGTATCGGCGCATCGGGCGTTCCAGCCTGCCCGGAACATGTCGAGGCGCAGTTCTTCGACCGCTTGTGCAGTGGCTTCCATCTCGACGATGGTCAGGATGCTGACCGATACTCCGAGCCCTTTGGAGATGGGCTTCATCGCCTCGAAGCCGTCGCCGTCTTCGGCCTGCATGAACATCGAGTGCACGACGGTGTTCCGTTTGATGCGCAGGTCGTTCGCGCGTGCCAGACACGCCTCGATCTCCGTCGTGTCCTCGGGTGCAACAGTGCCCACCTTGAGTGCCAGTTTGCACAGGTCGATCAGACGGGCCGTGCCCTCTGCGTTCGCGTACATCAAGAGTGTCGGCTCGAACGCGATGGCACCCAGCAGGCTACGCAGGCTGAAGTCGAGCTGCGCGCCGGCAAGGGTCACCCGGCCGACAGCTTCGAGGAATCTATTGCGCATTGGAGCCTCAGCGTCTGCCGTCATCTTCCGGATGGTACGGACAGCGCCCACCCGGCGCTGACCTTTAGTTCAGGGCGTACCAGCGCTGCACTCTCGCCCCGCAATCCGCTCCGGGCCGAACGAAAACTGAGAGCGGCCCCCGTCTCGCCAAAGTCCGGGGCCGCTCTCGTCCACCCAACTCAACAGTGGAGGCATCCAGCATGACCCAACCCACCCCCATCCGGCGAGACCACGGCCACCGGCCGCGCTTACTCGACCTGTTCTGCTGCCAGGGCGGCGCGGCCAAGGGATACGCCGATGCCGGGTTCGACGTGACCGGCGTCGACACGGCACCCCAGCCCCGCTACCCCTTCCGGTTCGTCCAGGCCGACGCCATCGCCTACGTCCTGGAGCACGGCGGAGAGTTCGACGTCATCCACGCCTCGCCGCCGTGCCAGCACGACAGCGACTGCCAGCGCCTCCAGGGGAACACCCACCCCGACCTCATCGCCCCCACCCGCACCGCCCTCATGGCCACCGGGCGGCCGTGGGTGCTGGAGAACGTACGCGGCGCCCTGCCGAAGCTGGACCGGCCCGTCATGCTGTGCGGGCCCATGTTCGGGGTGGAGACCTACCGGCACCGGTACTTCGAGACCGGCGGCGGCCTCACCCTGAACCAGCCGCACCACCCCGCCCACACCGTGCCGCAGTCGAAAATGGGCCGCCCCATCCCGCCCGGCCACTACGGCCAGTTCGTCGGGAACTTCTCCGGCGTCCAGCACGCCCGCAACGTCATGGGCGTCCCCTGGATGAACCGCGACGGCATCCGCGAATGCATCCCCCCGGCCTACACCCAGTGCATCGGCACCACCGCACTCGCCCTGCTGGTCGGGACCGGGCTGGAGGTGGCCGCGTGAACGCCCGTCTCCTCAGCGCCGTGCTGGACGCGGCCGGGCGCGGGTGGCACGTCTTCCCGCTCCGCCCCGGCGACAAGCGGCCCGCCCTCCACGGTGAGACTGCCTGCCCCGGTACCGGCGACTGCGCGGCCGGTCACCGGAAGTGGGAGGACCGGGCCACCACCGACCCCGACCGCATCCGCAAGGCGTGGTCGGCGGGGGCGTTCAACGTCGGTCTGGCCACGGGTCGGTCCGGGTTGGTCGTGGTGGACCTGGACTCGGTCAAGGTGAAGGACCCGAAAGGAACGCCTGACGGCGTCACTTCCCTGCAGGCGCTCTGCGAGCGCGCCGGGCAGGCCGTCCCCGCCACCTACCGGACCCGGACCGCGAGCGGTGGGCACCACCTGTACTTCACCGCCCCGCCCGGGGTGAGGCTCGGTAACAGCGCGGGCAGGCTCGGCAAGCACATCGACACCCGCGCCCACGGCGGATACGTCGTCGCCGCCGGGAGCACCCTCCCGAACGGTGCGTACGAGGTGGTCGACCCCACCGAGCCCGTACCGCTCCCGGAATGGCTGTGCACCCTCCTGACGCCCCCTCAGCCCTCCCGGGGCCTGATGGCTGCACCTGTGCCGGTGCGGGTCTCTCGGTACGCCGCAGCGGCTCTCAGGGCAGAAACGGCGGCCGTGGCCGGGGCCGGGGAGGGGTCACGGAACTGGACGCTGGTTCGGGCCGCACGGGCGTTGGGGCGGTTCATCCCGTCCGGCGACCTCGACCGTCATGAGGTGGAGCAGGCTCTTAATTCGGCGGGATTGGCGGCTGGGCTCCGGGAGAACGAGTGCCGCAAGGCGGTGGCGAGCGCTCTGAACTGGTCCGTCGCCAACAACTCCGGGCGGCCGGCATGACCGCCGCCAGGAACCTGCGATTTAAGAGCCTGCCTGCCACCCCGAGCAGCCCGCAGGCCGCCAACCGGGCCGCAGCACCGGCCGGTGGTGGCGTGCCGAAAGGCGTCGGCCGCAAGGCCGTCCCCGTTGCTGTTCGCTCTGACCTGCGCCCGCAGCCGGTGCGGTGGCTGGACATCGTCGCGCCTCCGTCGTTCTCGGCTCTGGTGTCGGCCCGGTCCTGGTGCCGCTGCGGCTACGAACGCACCGCACGCGGCCGCTCCGGTGTCCTGGCCCTCATCGAAGCCCACACTGCCCACCCCGAGTCCTGCCCACTGCACCACGCCGAAGGGAGCAAGGCCGCATGAGCGCCGACCTGTGGGAGGGCTTCAACGCATCCCTGGACCCCGAGACCATCACCGGCCCCGTCTGGGACGAACCCGTCCCCCTCAACCCCAGTCTCGTATACACATATACCTGCCCACCACCACGGCGGAAAAGTAGGTTAGACGAGTAGGGGTGGTAAAAATAAAATTGGGGGGG
>NZ_JAFEUF010000134.1 GCF_016901035.1 Streptomyces durocortorensis | reverse complement strand
CCTGCCCTTTCCCCCCCGGCCGGGGGCGCGCACCTGGGTCTCGGCGGCCGCCCCGGGGCCGGCCGGCCGGGGCCGTGACCGGTCCGTGAATGTTCGACTGACCGAGCACTATAGAACAGATGAGCGCTGGAACTCGTGCGCCGATGCGGGTAATGGGGGATCGCGGCATCGAACTATTATTCGCTCATGACTTGGTTGATCACAGGCGGCGCGGGCTACATCGGAGCTCACGTCGTACGTGCGATGACGGAGGCCGGTGAGGCGGTCGCCGTCTACGACGACCTCTCCACCGGAGACAGCGGGCGCGTGCCGGACGGCGTGCCCTTCGTGCACGGCTCGACGCTCGACGCCGTCGGCCTGCGACGCGCCATGAAGGGCCTGTCGGTACGCGGCGTGGTGCACCTCGCGGCCAAGAAGCAGGTGGCCGAGTCGGTGGAGCGCCCGCTCCACTACTACCGCGAGAACGTCGAGGGGCTCCGGACGCTCCTGGAAGCGGCGGCCGACAGCGGGGTGGACGCGTTCCTGTTCTCGTCGTCCGCGGCCGTGTACGGAATGCCGGATGTGGCGCTTGTGACGGAGGACACTCCCTGCGCCCCCATCAACCCCTACGGCGAGACCAAACTCGCCGGTGAGTGGATGGTGCGCGCGGTGGGACAGGCGTCCGGCATGGCCACCGCCTCGCTGCGCTACTTCAACGTGGCGGGCGCGGCAGCGCCCCACCTCGCCGACGCCGGCGTCTTCAACCTCGTGCCCATGGTCTTCGAGAAGCTCACCGAGGGCGCCGCCCCGGTCGTCTTCGGGGACGACTACGACACCGCCGACGGCACCTGCGTCCGCGACTTCATCCATGTCGACGACATCGCCTCGGCCCATCTGGCGGTGGCCCGAGCGCTCGTAGGCCGCGGCCCCGGATCGGACCTGACGCTCAACATCGGCCGTGGTCAGGGAGTTTCGGTACGCGAGATGATCGCGCTGATCGGCGAGGTGACGGGGTACGGCCCGGCCGCGGCGCCGGCCTCCGCCCCGCGCCGACCGGGCGACCCGGCCCGGGTCGTCGCCTCGGCGGACCGGATCCGCGAGGAACTGGACTGGTCGGCGGCCCACGACGCCCGCCGGATGGTGGAGTCGGCCTGGGCGGGCTGGTGCCTGCGGCGCCCGGCCGCGCGGCGCGACCCCGCCGGGGTGCGGCCCGCTCCGCTCACCACCACCGGGGCCCGGCCCGCCTGACGCGACCGCGCACCGCCCCTGACCGATTCACTCCCTCGCACGGCGAGGGCCACCTGCCCGGGAGGGCGACGACCATGCCCAGCGCCTCCCCACGTCCGGCCGCGCGGCGCAACGACGCACCCGCGACCGGCTTCGGCCGCCCTCTCGGCGGTCCCTGGCTCGTGCCCGGACACGACGGCAGGCTGACGGCCTACGTCTCCGTGCGGGGCACGATCCTGCGGTGGACGCAGACCGCGGTCGGCGGTGACCGCTGGCAGGGGCCGGAGGCGCTCCCGGCCAAGGGTGTGACCCACCTGAGCGTGGTGTACGGGGCGAACCGCTACGCGCACTTCCTGGGGCTCCGCACCCGGCCGACGGGCGACGGCTGGTCCCGGGTCGACGTCATGTACGCCACCCAGTACCAGACGGCCCGGCCCATGACGCAGTGGCACACGCTGGGGAACCCGCACAAGGACATCGCGACGGCCGCCGAAGCGGGTGCGCCCACGGGCGTCGTCACACCGGACGGCGCGCTCCACGTCTGTGTCCCGACCGGTTCCGGCTCGCTGGAGCTGCGCCGCGAGGACGCGAAAGGCGCCTGGGGCGCCTGGAAGAGCCTTCCGGCGGCCGGAGCCACGGACGCCCCCGCCCCCGCAGCGACCTCCACCGGCCTGGTGGAGATCCTCGTCCCCACCCGGGTGTCGGCCCTGTACCTGCGCCAGGCGAAGAGCGGCGCACCCCTGGAACGGGGCGAGGAGGCGGGGGTTGTTCCGGTGCCGGGGTCGGCGACCCCGCTGGAGACCGCGCCCGGCCGGATCACCTACTACCTGACCGACGCGGGCGCCGGTGGCGTGGTCGCCCTGCGGCCCGGATCCTGGCCCCTGCCGCTGGGAGGGGCCCCGGCGGACGGTCGCATCGCCGCGCTGAGGACCTCCCTCGACGGCTTCGACTGTACGGTCCTGGCCGTCCGGGGGGCCGCCGGCACCGTCAACCTCGGGGTGTGCGCGACCGAGGGCGAGCAGTCCGGTGTGTGGTGGACCGACACCGCGATGCGCTGCCAGGGCGATCCGTCGATCGCGCGCGACGGGCGGGGGCGCGTGGTGGTGGCGGCCCTGGACACCGAGGGCCGGCTGACGGCGGCACGCCAGGAGGACGGCCAGGGCCTGACCCTCAGCGACTGGAGGCTGATATGAGTACCGCCGCTCTCCCGAGGGTGACGGTCGTCGCCGCGAAGCACCGCGACGCCGGTCCGCTCGTCGCCCTCCAGCGGGACGCCGCCGACCTCGCCGTGCTCTGCGCCGGGAGCGACGACAAGGAGGGCCGGGCGGTTCTGGACCGGGCACTCTCCGAGGCCGAGGGCCGTGGTTGCCGGGTGTCCCACGCCCCGCGGACGCTCACGGCGCAGCAGGGCGGCGGCAAGGAGGAATTGCTCAAGGAGTTCCACGAGCTCCGCCCGCAACGGCTGCTCCTGCCCGACCCCGATCCGGTCCGGTCCGGGTACGACGACAGCGCCGGTGTGCCGGTGCACGACGTACCGCCCGGACACGCGGTCACGGCACTCGACGCGCTCGCGGCCGCCCGGGAGTACCAGCACAGCACCGGAGAGCCGGTCTTCGTCGACTGCCGCAGGGCGGGGGCGGAGGACGGAGCCGACGCCGCCACCGTGCTCCGCTACCCGCACACGACCCACTGGCTGGCCGAGGGGTTCGACGGAAGGCTGAGCGCCTTTCTGCCCTCGGCGGACGGTGTGCTGCGCTGGACCCAGGACGAACCGGGCGGCCGCGGCTGGCAGGGGCCCGAACCGCTGGCCGGGCCGCACCTGATGCCGGGCCTCTCCGTACACCGTGACCCGCACGGGTTCGTCCATCTTCTGGCGCTGCGCAGGACACCGCGGAAGGACGGCGGGGAGGACGTCGCCGTCGTGCGGGCCGCGCAGTACCGCACGGGAGGCCCGCTCACCCCCTGGCACTCCCTCGGCAGCCCCAACCCCGGCGACCGGTACAAGAGCCGCGAGGTCGGGTTCCCGGCGGCGGGCTTCGACGCGTCCGGCAGCCTGTTCGTCTTCGCCCGGAACTTCGGACACAGCATCAGTGTCCGTGCGCAGGGGGCGGACGGACACTGGGCGCCGTGGCAGCACCTGAGGGGTGCCCGGGTCGCCGACGAGATCGTGACGGTGACCACGGCCCGGGGCGAGGTCGAGGTCTACGCCCGGGCCCGGGACACCGCCGCCGTGGTGCGGTGGCACCGGACCGGCGGGGTCTGGACCGAGGACCGGACCGTCCCCCTCGCCCCGGCCCCGGGCTCGCTGGCGGCCGGTCCCGAGCCCGGCACACTGCTCTTCCGGGACCTGGGCACGAACGAGCCCTGCGTCTGGCAGCCGGGTCTGGCGTCCGCCCTGCCGATCGGCGGCGCGGACGGCGCGGGGCCCGTCACCGGGGCGTCCGGCGTCGCGGCGGAGGGCTGGACGTACTCCGCCCTCGTACGCTCCGGGCCCGGCGGCACCTGCGTGGTCGGCGCCCACGCCCAGGGGCGGCCCGACACCGGGGTCTGGTGGAACGACCTCGGCGCGCGGTCCCCCCGGATGCCCGCGATGGTCCACGACCGCACGGGCGGGGTGACCTTGGCGACGGTCGACGCGGCGGGCCGGCTGTCGTTGGCGCACCGACAGTCACCGGACGGGGCCTTCGCCTTCGGTTCGTGGCACACAGCGTGACAGTTCTTCATCGAACGTGATCACTTCGCGATCCAACCGGCAGGAAACCTGGTGGTTCACTAGTGAACATTTGGTAATCTCTAAGAATCTCTCATGTGAAGAACCCGCGGGGGTTGCGTGAACATGGAGGCCCTCCTGTCCGGTATGGGGGTGTTCGCTGTCGTTCTCGTGACTGAGGGGTTATGGCCAAGCTGTCCCTGCGTGCCGTCCAGAAGCTCACCTGCAAGAAGCGGGACGCCTGGTGGACGGTGGTCCTGGTGGACCCGGTCGCGACCCGCATGCTCATCGTCATGGCGCGGTTCGGCTTCATCACCCCCAACCGGGTCACCTGGGCAGCGCTGTTCGTCGGCCTCGGCTCCGCCGGGTTCTTCCTCAAGGGCGACACGCAGTCCCTGCTCATCGGGGCCGCGCTGTACCACCTGAGCTTCATCCTCGACTGCATCGACGGAAAGCTCGCCCGGCTCAAGGGCAACGGCACCGTCTTCGGCGGCTGGCTCGACTACGTCTTCGACCGCATCCGGGTGCTCTTCTGCGCCCTGGCCCTGATGGGCGGCCAGTACCTCCGTAACGAAGACGAAAGGTTTCTGCTCGCCGCCCTGATGGTCGTCTTCCTCGACATGCTCCGCTATGTCGACGCCCTCCAGATCTACAAGATGCGCATGTCGATGCGAGCGAAGATCGAGAAGGTCACCAAGGAGCAGCAGGAGGCGGAAGCCGCCGCAGCGGCCTCCCGGGCCGAGGAGGAAGCACCGAAGGTCCGCTTCATGGAGGACCTCCTGCGCGAGAACCCCGAGGCCGAGGCCGAACTGCTCAAGGAGCAGGTCGGCGACGCCCAGGTCGTCGACCTGCACGCCCAGTTCCGCCACCGGTTCCCCTGGTACCTCAGGGTCCGTCAGGCTCTGCTGCGCAGCCGGATCAGACCCCACCTCATCAGTGGCATCGAGTTCCAGATGTTCATCTTCATCGTGGGACCGCTGATCGGCCAGATCCTGCTGACGACCGTGGTCTCGGCGGTCCTGATGGGCATCTTCGAGCTCATCATCATGTACAAGTTCTGGCTCTCCACCCGCGACTTCACCGCGGTCATGGCCGAGCTGAACGCGGCCGCCCCGAGCGAGGCCGGCAGCATCGCCCCCCACCTCCACCGCGGCCGGCACCGCCGCGGGGTGCCGGAACAGATCCTGGCCGACGCCGAGCTGCTCAACCCGCAGCCGGAGGAAGACCCCGGGTTCCAGCCCTATCCGCAGCCCTACGAGCCGCTCGCCCCGGGCGAATGGCCGCCGTACACGCCCGAATTCCCGCAGCCCGGGGAGCGCGTGTACGACTGGGAGACACAGCCCCTGCGGCAGGCACGCCCCATGTACGCCCCCCACACCCACCAGCCACATCAGCAACACGGTTTCCCGGGCCAGTGAGGGAGCTTCGCATGAGCTACGAACAGGACACCCCTGACGTCTGGGTGACGGTCGTCATCCCCGCCTACAACGCGGCCACGACGATCGGGAAGGCGCTGCAGTCGGCCGTCAACCAGACGTACGAACGGGTCGAGGTGATCGTCGTCGACGACGCCTCGACCGACAACACCCTCGACGTCGTCATGAGCTTCGGGGGGAACAACAACCGGGTCCGGGTCCTGCGCAGGCCGACGAACAGCGGCGGCGTGGGCGCGCCCCGCAACATGGGCATCGCCCAGGCGGCCGGCCGGTACGTGCTGTTCCTGGACTCCGACGACGAACTCCCGCCCCGGGCCTGCGAACTGCTGCTGGCCGGCGCGCTGGAGACCGGCAGCGACATCACGGCGGGCCGGGCGATCCGGGTCAACCGGGCCACCGGCGACAGCGAGGCATGGGCCCCGGAGGTGTACGCCATGGCGCGTACGGTGCCCGGCCTCGCGGAGTTCCCTCTGATGCTGACCGACCCCATCGCGGCGGCGAAGCTGTACCGCACGGACTTCCTGCGGGGGGCCGGCGTGTGGTTCCCCGAGGGGGTGTTCTACGAGGACACCTACTTCTCCACCGTCGCCGGCTGCCTCGCCGAGGGCATCACCGTCATCACCGACCCCGTGTACCGCTGGATGTGGGAGCCCGACGGCGGCTCTATCACCGGCCGTACCGGCGAACTGCGCAGCATCCGGGACCGGGTCGCCGTGCACCGCGCCACGGACGCCTTCCTCCTGGACCGCGGTCTGTGGCAGCTCAAGGTCCGCAAGGACTCCAAGTTCCTCGCGCACGACCTGCGGCTGTACATGCGGGCGCTCGCGGAGGGCGACCCCGAGTTCCAGCAGGGCTTCGCGGAGATCGCGAGCAACTACCTGTTCTCGGTCAGCGACGAGGCCTTCGAACTGTGCGACCCCGTGGACCGCGTGCGGGCTTACCTCGTCATGTACCAGGAGATCGAGGCCGCGCTGACGACGCTGGACTACGCGCAGCGCAAGAGCGTGCTCTCCTCCTTCCTCCTGGAGCAGGAAGGGCGCGTCTACTGGTCGGGAGACCATCTGCACCTGCCGAACGCCCGGCGCATGCTCGACGTCACCGAACTCGGCCTCACGCAGGACAAGCTCCTCCGCGAGCCGCTCTTCGCCCAGCTCGACAGCTGGTCGCTCGACGTGCCGTCGACGTTCCGGTTCCAGGGACGGCTGGTCAACCGGTTCGGGCGGATCACATCCGGCGACGACCTCAAGCTCACGCTCGCCGTACGCAACCGGCACACCAAGAAGGACATCTCGGCCCCCGTTCCGGGCGTCGAGATCGACGACCGTTTCGTCTCGTTCGGCGGGGCGGTGGACCTCGCGAGGCTGATCGGCGAGGACCGCGCGGAAAGCACCGTCTGGAACGTCTCCCTTGTCGTTGAGTGGAACCGGGCCCGTTCGCGGTCGCCGCTCAACGTGCGCGACGCCGACCTCGGCGGGCTCTGCTTCACCTCGGACGGTGAGGACTTCGAGGGCTATCGCACCGTCAGCGGAAACCTCGCCCTGCGCGGCGCCACGGCGGGCCGCCGGACCTTCGAACTGTCCCAGAGCGACCCCGAAGCGCCGTGGATGTGGTGGCGCGGCCGGCTCCACCGGCCGTTCGCCACCCAGGAGCACCCCTTCGAGATGGCCGTCGTCGTCCCCTGCTACAACGTGGCCAAGTACCTGGACGACTGCTTGGGCTCCATCGCCGCCCAGGACGGCTTCGCGGCCACCCAGGTCATCCTGGTCGACGACGGCGCGACCGACGAGACACCGCAGATCCTGGACGAGTTCGCCCGGTACTACGCCAATGTGACCGTGGTCCACCAGCAGAACGGCGGGCTCGGAAACGCCCGTAACAACGGTCTCGACCGCGTCACCGCCCCCTATGTCACCTTCCTCGACTCCGACGACATCCTCGGGGAGCAGGCGCTCTCCCTGATGCTCCAGGCGGCCTGGCGGGACGGCTCCGAGGTGGTCGTCGGCGACCTCGTGAACTTCCCGGACCGGCCGTACGGGCCGTGGAAGAAGTATTTCGGCGGCGGAGACCGCCGGATCGACGACTTCGCCGAGGTGCCCGACCTCATCTTCAGCGGCTCCGCCTGCAACAAGGTGTTCAGCACCGACCTGTTGCGCAGGCTGGGAGTGCGGTTCGGCGAGGGGGTCCACTTCGAGGACTCCTGGGTCACGCTGCCCAGCATGCTGAGGGCCGGGGCGATCAGCATCGTCGACCGCCCCGTCTACTACTACCGGGGGCGACCCGACGGTTCGTCCATCATGGACTCGCTGTGGAGCAAGCCGGCCAACTACCGTGACCACCTGCGGCTCAACCACTTCCTGCTGAACTACACCGCCACCGAGCGGTCCGACATCCGGCGCATGTTCCAGCGCTATGTGACCCGTACGTACAAGGGCTTCCTGTGCAACGCCCGCAACGTCATGGGGCGGGCCCAGCTGGCGGAGATGTTCCCGGACATCCACCGGCACTACACCCAGATACCCGACGAGGTCATTCTGGAGTTCGCGACCAACGCGGTTCAGCAGCTCGACCACTACGCGGCCAAGAGCGGCAACTTCGAACTCTTCCGAGACCCGGCGCCGTTCCTCGCCCGGGCCGAGCTGAGGCTGGAGATCGACGACGAGGGGTTCCACCGCAGCTTCGACGGCGGTGCGGGAAACACCCGCGCCGCGCGGGTCAACGACCCCAATGTCGTGGTGGAGTCCGTCCGCACCCGCGGCGACGTGCTGGTTGTCGAGGGCTGCATGTCCTTCCCCGGCATGGACATGAGCGGCCCGATGCACAACCCGATGGAATTCGTCTACCAGACGGCGAAGGCCAAGGTCAGCGTCGAGCTGCGGCAGGTGGCCCGACGCGACCTCTGGAACTCCCGCAACGGCCGCGACCTCTACGCCGGCTGGTACGCCGAGATCCCCCTCGCGGACCTGGTCCGCGGCGGTTTCGGGGTCGGGGACTTCCGCCTCCGGGTCCACCGAGTGGACCGGTCGCGCCAGCGCAACGTCGTCATGAAGGCGCGGCTGCCGCTCCACCGGCTCAAGGGCCCCGGGCGGATCGGCCGGCACCCCTACCTGCTCACCATCGGTGGTCAGGAGGCGCTCCACCTGCGTCTGGTCGACCGGAAGATCGGCGCCCGGGTCAAGCACACCCTGTGGCGTGTGGCGCGCGAGATCCGCATCCTCAAGACCCGCAACCCCGGGTGGCGGATGCGCCTCGCCTACTGGCTGACCTACCCGTTCCTCAACTCCCGCGAGATCTGGCTCATCGGTGAGCGCACGGACACCGCCCAGGACAACTCGTACCACTTCTTCAAGTGGATGCGGACCCACCGCAAGCGCCTCAAGGCCTACTACGTCATCGACGGCAAGTCCGCCGACCACGCCAAGGTCGCCCGCTTCGGCAGGGTGATCAAGCTCGGTTCGTTCAAGCACCGCATGTACCTGCTGCACGCGACCAAGCTCATCGGCTCCTACGACTCCGAGTCCTACCTGATCCCCGAGGGCTACCGGAAGGTGCTCTTCCTGCACCGGTTCGGCGAACTGGTGAAGTACCAGCGGGTCTTCCTGCAGCACGGAATCATCTACAACGACGTGACCGCCGGCGTCGACCAGCGGATCACCGGCTACGACATGATCGTGACCACCGGACACCAGGAGCGCGAGTACCTGGCGCTGGAGGCCGGGTTCGGGGACCGCGCGGTGCTGGCGGGTCTGCCCCGCTTCGACGCACTGCGCCGGGAGCCGGTCGAACGGCCGAGGATCCTGCTCATGCCGACCTGGCGGCAGTGGATCGTGACGGCCTCCTACAAGAAGTCGGCGGGCCCGGCCAAGACGGCCTTCACCCAGTCCGAATACTTCCGCTTCTACCGGTCGCTGCTGTCCGACCGGCGGCTCGCGACGGCGCTGGAACACTTCGGCGTCGACCTGGAGTTCTTCCCGCACTACGAGATCCGGCCGCACCTGCACCACTTCCGCATGGACTCTCCCGCCATCAAGGTCGCCGACCCGAAGACCCGTAACGTCCAGCAGGCCATGAAGGAGTGCTCCCTCATGGTCACGGACTACTCGTCGGTCTTCTTCGACGTGGCCTACATGGGAATCCCGCTCGTCCACGTCCCCTTCGACGAGGAGGACTTCTACGGGCGGCACTACAAGCGGGGCTATTTCAACCTGTCGGAACACGGCTTCGGGCCGGTCTGCCGCACGGTCGACCAGGCGGTCGACGAGATCATCGCCGCCATGGCACGGAAGTTCACGGTCGAGAGCCCCTACCGCGAGCGGGCCGAGAACTTCTTCGCGTACCGCGGGGACGGGAACTGCGAGCGGGTGTACGAGGAGATCGACGCCCTGGGCGACGCGAGCGCCGCCGACCTCGGGCCGTCCGGACCGGTGGGCGAGCTGTCCGCCCCCGCCGCGCACCTGGACGCGACCCCGCTGGGCGCCGACGCCGATCTCTACGACGCGCGCCACCTCGCGCGGGACGGAGCGTGGGAACGTGCGGTGTGACGGGAACCTCTCGCCGGCGGGGCCGCCCAGGATCTTCCTGGCCGGCGGATCGGCGGTCGTGACGCGCGAGATGAGCAAGGCGCCCATGACCGGCTGGGGCCAGGTGCTCCACCTCTTCCTCGCCCCCGAGATGGAGGTCGTCAACTGCGCCCGGGCCGGAGCGAGCACACGGACCTTCAGCGACCGTGGCCGCCTCGACTGGATCCTGGCGAACATCCGCCCGGGGGACTATCTGATCGCCTCGTTCGGGATCAACGACGGCAAGCCCGAGGAGTGGCTGCGGACCGAGGCCTACGGCGACTTCCCGGTCTACCTGCGCCGGTTCATCGACGGAGCGCGGGAGCGCAACGCCCATCCGGTCCTCGTCAGCCCGCCCGAGCGCGACACCCACGATGTGCACGGCAACCTGCCGCAGAGCATCACGGAGTACGTGATGGCGCAGGCGGGCGTGGCGGCCGAATGCAGCGTCCCCTTCATCGACCTCTACGGTCAGAGCCGCGACTGGTGGTCGGATCTCGGCCCGGAAGGCGTCCGTCCCTTCTTCGTGCACCTGGAACCGAACGAGCACCCGAACTACCCGGAGGGCTTCCACGACCCGGGCCACCTGGTGCCCGCCGGGGCGATCGCCTGCGCTCGCTACGTCGCCTATTCACTGGTGGCCGAACAGATCATCCCCGCGCACTGGGCCCGCGACCTGGACCGCGGGCACTTCCCGCCGGACGCGGTGACCTGGCTCGACGACGCGACCCACGAAGCACTGACCCGAGCACGCACCCTGGGCAAGGGCTGAGAGGCGGACGACATGAGCACCTTCACCCTGGCCCGCTTCCACAGCGTCCAGAGCGACGCCCCCTCGATCGTCTGCCAGTCGGAGCTGCGCAGCGACCACGACCCCGACCTGCCGGTCCGCCCGGGCGAACGGATCGGCTTCGAGTGGACCCTGACCCCGCACGGCAACGGAACGCGCTACTACGGCTATCTCATGGCGCAGTCGTTTACGCGGGTCGCCACCATCGAGAACATGGCCGGTGTGAGCATGCTGCCCTCGGGCGAGCGGTACGCCACCTCGACGGGGCCCGGCGAGCAGCGCGTCGCCAAGTTCACCCTCCGGGTGAGCACCTATGTACCGCCCGATGCGTTTCTGGTCCCCGTCCTGCGGGCGGGCATCATCGCGGACGGCGGCAAGGGGCTCACCTCCACGACCTTCTCCGTCAAGGACCGCGGCTTCCGGGTGGCCGCACTGCCTCCGCTGGGCCGCAGCCTGCTGTTGATGCCGGGGCACCGCGGGGTCCTCAAGGGCCTCACCGACGGCCTGGGCGAAGGCGTCCGGCTCATCGGGGTCGGCCCGGCCCGGCACGGCGTCACCGCCGTCGAACCGGACGGGTCGGTGGTCTACGACCCCTTCCACGGGCACCTGGGGTACGACTGGTTCGACTACGTACTCGACCCGGGCACCGGCGTCCCGGTCCGGGGCAGAATCACGGTCCACGTCGGCGACCTGGGCGCCGTGCCCGGCGTCCTGCGCCCCGGCGCCCCGAACCACTGAGGTCCCGCGCACACGCGAACGGGCCGTACAGGATTCCTCCTGTACGGCCCGTCGCCGTTCATGCCGTACGGCTAGGCGGGCACGCTCGCCACGCCCTGCGCCAGGAACGGCTTGCCGTTCACCCGCTGGGAGACGCCCTCACGGTCCAGGTACGGCGTGATGCCGCCCAGGTGGAAGGGCCAGCCCGCACCGGTGATCAGGCACAGGTCGATGTCCTGGGCCTCGGCGACGACGCCCTCGTCCAGCATCAGGCCGATCTCCTGCGCCACCGCGTCGAGGACGCGGTCGCGGGTCTGCTCCTCGGTGAGGACGGTGTCGCCCTGCTTGAGGAGCGCCGCGACCTCGGGGTCGAGGACCGGCGCACCGGAGTCGTAGACGTAGAAGCCGCGCTTGCCGGCCTTCACGACCGCCGCGAGGTTCTGCGAGACGGTGAAGCGCTCGGGGAAGGAGCGGTTCAGGGTCTCGGAGACGTGCAGCCCGATGGCCGGGCCGACCAGCTCCAGCAGCACCAGCGGGGACATCGGCAGGCCGAGCGGCTCGACGGCCTTCTCCGCGACCTCGACCGGGGTGCCCTCGTCGATGACGTTCTGGATCTCGCCCATGAAGCGGGTGAGGATGCGGTTGACGACGAACGCCGGGGCGTCCTTCACCAGGACCGCGGTCTTCTTCAGCTTCCGGGCCACACCGAACGCGGTGGCCAGCGAGGCGTCGTCCGTCTGCTCGCCGCGCACGATCTCCAGCAGCGGGAGGATCGCGACCGGGTTGAAGAAGTGGAAGCCGACGACCCGCTCGGGGTTCTTCAGCTTCGACGCCATCTCGGTCACCGACAGCGAGGAGGTGTTGGTGGCGAGGATCGCGTGCGCCGGGGCGACCGCCTCGACCTCCGCGAACACTTGCTGCTTGACGCCGATCTCCTCGAAGACGGCCTCGATGATGAAGTCCGCGTCCGCGAAGCCCTCGGCCTTGTCGAGGACACCGGAGACCAGGCCCTTGAGACGGTTGGCCTTGTCCTGGTTGATGCGGCCCTTGCCGAGCAGCTTCTCGATCTCGGCGTGGACGTAGCCCACACCCTTGTCGACGCGCTCCTGGTCGATGTCCGTGAGGACGACCGGGACCTCCAGGCGGCGCAGGAAGAGCAGCGCCAGCTGCGAGGCCATCAGACCGGCGCCGACGACGCCGACCTTGGTGACCGGGCGGGCCAGGCTCTTGTCCGGGGCGCCGGCCGGGCGCTTGGCGCGCTTCTGCACCAGGTTGAAGGCGTAGATGCCGCTGCGCAGCTCGCCGCCCATGATCAGGTCCGCGAGCGCCTGGTCCTCGGCGTCGAAGCCGGCGGACAGGTCGCCGTCCTTGGCCGCCGCGATGATGTCCAGCGCGCGGTACGCCGCCGGGGCCGCGCCGTGCACCTTGGAGTCCGCGATGGCCCGGCCGCGGGCGACAGCCGCGTCCCAGCCCTCGCCGCGGTCGATCTCGGGCCGCTCGACGGCCAGCTCGCCCTTGAGGACGGCCGCCGTCCAGATCAGCGACTGCTCCAGGAAGTCCGCGCCCTCGAAGATCGCGTCGGCGATCCCGAGCTCGAAGACCTGCTTGCCCTTGAGCTGGCGGTTCTGGTTGAGCGAGTTCTCGATGATCACCGAGACCGCGCGGTCCGCGCCGATCAGGTTCGGGAGCAGCGCGCAGCCGCCCCAGCCGGGGACCAGGCCGAGGAAGACCTCGGGCAGCGAGAACGCCGGGATGGCGGTGGAGACGGTGCGGTAGGAGCAGTGCAGACCGACCTCGACACCGCCGCCCATGGCCGCGCCGTTGTAGTACGCGAAGGTGGGGACCGCGAGGCCGGAGAGGCGGCGGAAGACGTCGTGGCCGCCCTTGCCGATGGCGAGCGCGTCCTCGTGGCGGCCGAGCAGCTCGACGCCCTTGAGGTCGGCGCCGACCGCGAAGATGAACGGCTTGCCGGTGATGCCGACGCCGGTGATGGTGCCGTCCGACGCCTCCTTCTCGACCTGGTCGATCGCGGCGTTCAGGTTCGCCAGCGACTGCGGTCCGAAGGTGGTCGGCTTGGTGTGGTCCAGGCCGTTGTCCAGGGTGATGAGCGCGAACCGCCCGGCACCGGACGGCAGGTCCAGGTGGCGTACGTGCGCCTGCGTGACGACCTCGCCGGGGAACAGCTCGGCCGCACCCTTCAGAAGCTCAGTGGTGGAGCTCACTTGTTGCCTCCGTCGAAATTCGGGTTCTCCCAGATGACCGTGGCGCCCATGCCGAAGCCGACGCACATCGTCGTCAGGCCGTAGCGGACCTCGGGCTGCTCCTCGAACTGCCGGGCCAGCTGCGTCATGAGCCGGACACCGGAGGAGGCGAGCGGGTGGCCGTACGCGATCGCGCCGCCGTACTGGTTCACGCGGGCGTCGTCGTCGGCGATGCCGTAGTGCTCCAGGAAGGCGAGCACCTGCACGGCGAACGCCTCGTTGATCTCGAAGAGACCGATGTCGGAGATGGAGAGACCGGCCTGGGCCAGCGCCTTCTCCGTCGCCGGGATCGGGCCGTAGCCCATGACCTCCGGCTCGACGCCCGCGAAGGCGTACGACACGAGGCGCATCTTGACCGGGAGGCCCAGCTCGCGGGCGACGTCCTCGGCGGCGAGCAGGGATGCGGTGGCGCCGTCGTTGAGACCCGCGGCGTTACCGGCCGTCACGCGGCCGTGGGCGCGGAAGGGGGTCTTCAGACCGGCCAGGGACTCCAGCGTGGTGCCCGGGCGCATCGGCTCGTCGGCGGTGACCAGGCCCCAGCCCGTCTCGC
The DNA here is from genome assembly GCF_016901035.1 of Streptomyces durocortorensis. Taxonomy (GTDB): domain Bacteria; phylum Actinomycetota; class Actinomycetes; order Streptomycetales; family Streptomycetaceae; genus Streptomyces; species Streptomyces durocortorensis. The sequence continues at coordinate 5,768 of NZ_JAFEUF010000134.1, read as the reverse complement.
CCGCCTCGGCGTTGGTGCGACGCACCGATACCGGCACCAGGTCCTGCTGGATCTTGCCGTTGGCGTACGCCTTGGCGGCCTTCTCCTGCGAACGCACCGCGTACTCGTCGGCGCGCTGCTTGGTGATCGTGGGGTAGCGGTCGTGCAGGTTCTCCGCCGTCATGCCCATGAAGAGGGCGGACTCGTCGACCAGCTTCTCCGACACGAACCGCGGGTTCGGGTCGACGCCCTCGCCCATCGGGTGGCGGCCCATGTGCTCGACGCCACCGGCCACGACGACGTCGTACGCGCCGAAGGCGATGGAACCGGCCGTCGAGGTGACGGCGGTCAGCGCGCCCGCGCACATGCGGTCGATCGAGTAGCCGGGGACGGACTGCGGCAGACCGGCCAGGATTCCGGCGGTACGGCCCAGGGTGAGGCCCTGGTCCCCGATCTGCGTGGTCGCGGCGATGGCGACCTCGTCGATCTTCTTGGGGTCCAGGTCCGGGTTGCGGCGCAGCAGCTCCCGGATGGCCTTCACGACGAGGTCGTCGGCGCGGGTCTCGTGGTAGATGCCCTTCGGGCCCGCTTTGCCGAACGGGGTGCGGACGCCGTCGACGAAGACGACGTCCCGGATGGTACGAGGCACGGTGGCTCTCCTCCAGGGTGCGGGATGGCACTGCTGCGGGGCACGCCACGGGGGCGCACCGCCTGCCATCATGCTACTTGCGGGTAACCAGACTGCCCACCCCCCGGGGCCGGAGCGTCGAAGGTCACACCGTTCACCGCATGGTCGCAGCGATCGGCCCCGAGGACCGGACCACCTCACGGACGAACCGGAACCGCCCCACGCCCAGCCGCCGCAGCGCCGGCCCGTGGTCCACGGCCACCACCGACGAGGCCACGGCCAGGGCGGCCCGCCACCCGGAGGTCACCAGCACCCGCACCGGCGGCGGAAGCGGACGCAGGCCCCGGCGCAGGCGGTCGCAGTGGAAGGGCACATGCCGCTCCTCGTCGGAGAGGATCCGCCCCGCCACCTCCCGCGTCAGCGCATCGCCGGCTCCGTCCCGCAGCGCCCGGTAGTACCGCAGCGCGACCACCTCCGCGATCATCAGGACCAGCAGTTCGAGGCGGAGCCCCAGCGCCCGGCGCAGCGTCACGAAGACCCGGTCGCTCCAGTGCGAGGCGATCACCGGCGCGCCGCCGGAGGCCAGCAGAAGCGCCAGCAACCTGGCGTGATTTCGCTCCTCCGCGACGAACATCCGCACCGCCGACGCGTACTCCGCGTCACCGGCCGCCTCCGCTTCGGTGATCAGCTCGGCCCCGTCGCCGTCCTCGCCTACCTGGAAGCGCTGTACGCTGCGGCGGATCGCGGGGTGCAGCTCCACCCCGGTCTCCCAGTCCGGATCGCCGCGCACCGCCCGCGCGTCCCGCGCGGCCTCGAAGTCGCGTATCCAGTCGCCGTACGCCGTCATGCCCAAGCCCGCCCCCATCCGTGCCGCCCCCGTGTCGGCCCGCCGTGTCTGCTCCTCGCAGGCGTCAGACGGTGGCGTCCAGCGCCCGGACCAGGAGCGGGGCGACCTGCTGGATCTGCCAGTTCCGCGCCCCGTACCCGGCGAGGGTGTCCTCGACGGCGCCCGGGGTCGGGTTCTTCGGCGGCTCCCAGCAGACCCGGCGCACGGTGTCCGGGGTGATCAGGTTCTCCTGGGGCATGTGGAGGCGCTCGGCCAGCTCGGAGACGGCGGTACGGGCGGCGGAGAGCCGGGCCGCGGCGGCCGGGTCCTTGTCGGCCCAGGAGCGCGGGGGAGGCGGTCCGGCCGGCTGCTGGCCGGGCTGCGGCAGCTCCGACTCGGGCAGCGCCTTGGCCCGGTCCACGGCCGCCTGCCACTGCTCCAGCTGACGGCGTCCCATGCGGTGGCCGAATCCCGGCAGTGCGGTCAGGGCCTGTACGTCGACCGGCAGCGCGAGCGCGGCCTCGACGATCGCGGCGTCGCCGAGCACCTTGCCCGGCGAGACGTCACGGCGCTGGGCGACCTGGTCCCGGGTGGTCCACAGCTCCCGGACGACGGCCATCTGACGGCGGCGGCGCACCTTGTGCATGCCCGAGGTGCGGCGCCAGGGGTCCTTGCGGGGCGGCGCGGGCGGCGCGGCGGCGATGGCGTCGAACTCCTCGCGGGCCCACTCCAGCTTGCCCTGCCGCTCCAGCTCCTCCTCCAGCGCGTCGCGCAGGTCGATCAGGAGCTCCACGTCGAGCGCGGCGTAGCGCAGCCAGGGCTCGGGCAGCGGGCGGGTGGACCAGTCGACCGCGGAGTGGCCCTTCTCCAGGGCGTACCCGAGGACGTTCTCCACCATCGCGCCGAGGCCGACGCGCGGGAAGCCCGCGAGCCGCCCCGCCAGCTCGGTGTCGAACAGCGAGGTGGGGGTCATGCCTATGTCCCGCAGGCACGGCAGGTCCTGGGTCGCCGCGTGCAGGATCCACTCGGTGCCGCTCAGCGCGGAGCCGAGGCCGGAGAGGTCGGGGCAGCCGACCGGGTCGACCAAGGCGCTGCCCGCGCCCTCGCGGCGCAGCTGTACGAGGTAGGCGCGCTGGCCGTAGCGATACCCCGAGGCGCGCTCGGCGTCGACGGCCACCGGGCCGCTGCCCGCGGCGAAGGCGGCGATCACCCGGGCGAGGGCGTCGTCGGACGTCACCACCGGGGGAATGCCCTCGCGTGGCTCCAGCAAGGGGATCGGCGCCGGGGCGACGTCGGCCGGGGGAGCGCCCCCGGTGGTTCGCAGTGAAGTGTCTGCTGCGGTCTCTTGGGCGTCGGTCACGTGTCAAGGGTATCTGTGTATGCACGGAGCCCCTCGACGGGACGTTGCGTCGACCCGCGGCCATGCACGTATTCCAGCCGGAGACGCATCGGTGCACGTCCCGGCGGGGTGCGGTCAGTGGATGATGCCCGTCCGCAGGGCGACCGCGACCATGCCGGCCCGGTCTCCGGTGCCGAGCTTGCGGGCGATGCGGGCGAGGTGGGACTTGACGGTCAGGGCGGAGAGGCCCATCGAGACGCCGATGGCCTTGTTGGACTGGCCTTCGGCGACCAGGCGGAGCACCTCCACCTCGCGTCCGGACAGTTCGCGGTAGCCGCCCGGGTGGCTCGGGGAGCCGGGAGGCCTGCGGTGCATACGGGCCGCGTTGGCGCCGATGGGGGCGACGCCGGGGCGGGTGGGGTGGCCGATGTTGGTTCGGGTGCCGGTGACGACGTAGCCCTTCACGCCGCCCGCGAGGGCGTTGCGAACGGCGCCGATGTCGTCGGCGGCGGAGAGGGCGAGACCGTTGGGCCAGCCTGCGGCGCGGGTCTCGGACAGCAGGGTCAGCCCGGAACCGTCGGGCAGGTGGACGTCGGCAATGCAGATGTCGCGCGGGTTGCCGACGCGGGGACGTGCCTCCGCGATGGACGACGCCTCGATGACGTCACGTACTCCGAGGGCCCACAGATGGCGGGTGACGGTGGAACGGACGCGCGGGTCGGCCACGACGACCATGGCCGTCGGCTTGTTCGGGCGGTAGGCGACCAGGCTTGCGGGCTGCTCAAGGAGAACGGACACCAGGCCTCCTGGGGGGAGTGGTGGGACGGGCCGGCTCGGGGGGTGAAGCCGGCGGCGAACCGTGCTTGAAGGGTCATTGACCTCTTCGGCAGCGGACCCGTCCTCCTTTAGGGGAAGATCACGATTTGGTGAGTAACAATTCGGGCAAATAGGACGCGCGATCGATTGTACGAAAAGAGATCCGGCGCTTGTGCGAAACGGGTGACGGAGTGTTACGAAACCTGCGGCCCGCGCCGCTGCGGCAGCGTCACCACCGCCGCGTCCGCCGGATCCGACGGCGGCAGCCCCGCGATCTGGCACAGCAGGTCGCCCCAGGCCATCAGGTGTGACGCGGTGTCCGGGATCCCGCCGCGCCATTCCCTCGGCGTCCACGAGGCGCGGATCTCGATCTGCGTCGCGGGACGGCGCGCGGACAGCGCACCGAAGTAGTGCGATCCGGCGCGTGTCACCGTCCCGCCGGCCTCTCCGTACGCCAGGCCCCGCGCGTCCAGCGCACCCGTCAGCCAGGACCAGCACACCTCCGGCAGCAGCGGGTCCGCCGCCATCTCCGGCTCCAGCTCCGCACGGACCAGGGTCACCAGCCGGAACGTGCCCTGCCAGGCGTCGTGCCCCGCCGGGTCGTGCAGCAGGACCAGTCTGCCGTCCGCGAGATCGTCCTCGCCGTCCACCACCGCCGCCTCCAGGGCGTACGCGTGCGGAGCCAGGCGCTGGGGCGGCCGGGTCGCCTCCACCTCCAGCTCCGGGCGCAGCCGCGCGGTTCGCAGCGCGTCGACCGCCGCCAGGAACGCGGGCGGTACGGAAGGACCCTCCGCGCGGTCCTTGCCGTCAACGCCGTCGGAATGATCGGAAAATTGTCCCTGAGCCGGAGCCATGCGGGGAAGAGTAGGCGGAAGGCGGGCCGCGCGCAGGGAGAGACACCCGTGCGGGGCCGGGCTCCTTCGGCACGCGTGCGAAGATTCTGTGCGTGAGTGCCAACGACAGCCCTTCGGGCCAGCAGACGACGACCTCCGCCAGCCTCGACGCGGTCCGCAACGCCACCCACGACTCGGCGTTCCTGAAGGCCTGCCGCCGCGAACCCGTACCGCACACGCCGGTCTGGTTCATGCGCCAGGCGGGACGCTCGCTGCCCGAGTACCTGAAGGTCCGCGAGGGCATCGCGATGCTCGACTCCTGCATGATGCCGGAGCTGGTCGCCGAGATCACCCTGCAGCCCGTGCGCCGCCACAAGGTCGACGCCGCGATCTACTTCAGCGACATCGTCGTGCCCCTGAAGGCCATCGGCATCGACCTCGACATCAAGCCCGGCGTCGGCCCCGTCATCGCCGAGCCGATCCGCAGCCGCGCCGACCTGGCCCGGCTGCGCGACCTGACCCCCGAGGACGTCCCGTACGTCACCGAGGCCATCGGACTGCTCACCGCCGAGCTGGGCGCCACCCCGCTCATCGGCTTCGCCGGGGCCCCCTTCACGCTGGCCAGCTACCTCGTCGAGGGCGGCCCCTCGCGCAACCACGAGCGCACCAAGGCCATGATGTACGGCGACCCGCAGCTCTGGGCCGACCTCGTGGACCGGCTCGCCGAGATCACCGGCGCCTTCCTCAAGGTCCAGATCGAGGCAGGCGCCTCCGCCGTCCAGCTCTTCGACTCCTGGGTCGGCGCGCTGGCCCCCGCCGACTACCGCCGCGCGGTGCTCCCCGCCTCCGCGAAGGTCTTCGACGCCGTCGCCCCCTACGGCGTCCCCCGCATCCACTTCGGCGTCGGCACCGGCGAACTGCTGGGCCTGATGGGCGAGGCCGGCGCGGACGTCGTCGGCGTCGACTGGCGCGTTCCGCTCGACGAGGCCGCCCGCCGCGTCGGCCCCGGCAAGGCGCTCCAGGGCAACCTCGACCCGGCCGTCCTCTTCGCGCCGACCCCGGCCGTCGAGGAGAAGACCCGCGAGGTGCTGGACGCCGCCGCCGGTCTGGAGGGCCACATCTTCAACCTGGGCCACGGCGTCATGCCGAACATGGACCCGGACGCGCTCACCCGCCTCGTGGGCTACGTCCACGAGCAGACCGCGCGCTGAAGCACGCACGCAGCAGGGGGGGGGCCCCCCGGGCCCCCCCCCGCGGGGGGGGGGCCGGGGGGCCGTTCCGGTCATCACGCGTGCGACCGGTCCGTCGGTCGTCACTCACGCGTGCGAGCGTCAGTCGTCGCCGCTG
>NZ_JAFEUF010000133.1:4660-20035 GCF_016901035.1 Streptomyces durocortorensis | reverse complement strand
GCGGCGATGATCACCGCGCCCGCGACGACGACCCCGATGAGTATGCGGTGCGTGCGTGTCAGCTGCATCGCGGCCACCTACTGTCTCCCGCAGTCACCCGGCGGCCTTCCTCTGCACATGATCGGAAGCCCCAGGTTCTCATGCTGGACATCAGGGGGAATATCAGCATCGCGAAGGAGCTGCCTCAGGAGCACTGACTGAGAGGTGGCCGCTCGGGGCGGTTCAGGGTGTCGATCGCGACGCTTGCGGTGAGTCAACCTGGTGCTCTTGCCGGAACAGGCCGCGCGGCCATGCGGAGCTGTGCTCGTCCCGGCTCGAAGCATCACCTGATCGTCGATCGCTCCGGCACGCCGCTTGCTGTCACGCTTACCGGCGGGAACCGGCATGACGTCACTCAGTTGCTGCCGCTGCTGGACGCCGTCCCGCCGATTCGGGGCCGTCGAGGACGACCCCGCCGAATGCCCCGGCACCTGTATGCCGATCAAGCCGATGATCGCCCGCCGCGGGGTCGCCCATGGCTCCGGGCTGGGCAAGGTGCGCTTGGTGGTCAAGCGCACCTTCGCCTGGCTGCACCAGTTCAAGCGGCTCCGCATTCGCTACGAACGACGTGCGGATCTGCACCAAGGCCTGCTTGAACTGGCCTGCAGCCTCATATGCCTTCGTCGTCTGCGGACTTCATTCTGAAAGATCAGCGAGGAGCCGGGCCATCCCCCTCTGACGCCTCCGTGAGCGTGAGAGTTCCGTCCTCTGACTCGACGACGCTCACCAAGATCCCACTCTGGTCCTCCTCGGGAAACACGATGGAGAAGTAGGGGTCCATCTCCATGAGGAAGTCCCAGCCCTCGCGTTGGGTCGCGTCGAGGGCATTGGCATGCTGACCGCGTGCCCGCCACGTGCCGACCGCGTCGATAGCGACGATGAGGTCGATGTCGTACTTCTCAATGCACGTGGCGCGATTGGCCCACCATTCGAGGCTTGCCCGACCCACGAATCCATCCATGAACACACTATGCACGGTGCCCACGGCCGGGCGGGCCAGTGAGTACGCCTGCCGACAGTGATGGGCCAGGCCGCAGCCAAAGCTGCATGGGACAGACCGGACAGGTCGTCACCTCCACCGGCTGCCCCTCATACGCCTTCGCTTGCCCCAGATCTCATTCTGAAACGATCAGTAGGACGGGCGCGAGCGATAGCGCCTGGCTGCGCGACCTCCTTCAACTTGCAGAGGCAGACGAGGTTCTGATCGTCACCAGCGACAAAGATGTCCCCGCTGCGTTCAAGGCGTGGGGCATATCCGTGCCCCATGTTCGGCCATTGAAGGAGCTGCGTCCCACGCTCTTCGATCTAGCTGTGGATGACGGACATGCGCGCTCCGCGATCATCCGCTATCTGACTGCGCGTCTTCCTGCGGACCAGCAGAACCAGGATGTACTCGACATCGGGCGGGTTGTTGGGCTGCAGGCGGCCTACTCCCGTATGTGGGAGGCGCAGGACTATGGACTTGCCGCCTCAGATGTCTCCGGGGCTTCTGTGACCGGTCTCGTCGCGTTGGCCGGCATAGGCATGGTTCGTGTGGAAGCAGGAGGAAGCACGGATCAGCAGGTGCACGGTCGGAGGGACGACCCTGGCACGTCGAGGCGGGAGGTAGCCGACGCTGTCGCCTGCTTCCTGGCGACCGGCGAGGCAACCGTCTCAATCGGCTCCCTCGTGGACGACTGCGACGTGACAGTGGTGCCCATCAACAATGTGCTGGTGCGTGCCAACCTCACCTTCCAGTTCGCTGACGGGGTCATCACCGCCATGTCGGCCGATACCGACTCTGCGGCCATGCTCGTTGAAAGGGCCTTCAACCAGAGCAAAGAGGCGGAAACTGAGCTCGTCCAGGCCTTCAACCTCGTCTCCGGCATCACGTTGGAGGAGGGTGAGCTCGCAGAGCGACAGCGGTTCGATATCCCAGGAACGGACAACTTCGTCGTCATCACCGTGGGAGGCAACCACGGGATGGACTGGGGCACAGAGATCGACCTCTGGCTCGGCGACGACGAGGAGGAGGGGGAGCCGGTCGGCACAATCGGTTTGGAGTGCGAGTATGACCCGTCCTCCTGGTATGGCGGCAGCCGAGATGGCTTCCAAGGGCCCGATGCCTACCCCGTGGCCGTCGACGGCGATGGGCTGCATGGGCGCTACGGGATCTGGGCTCTCCCAGCTTGGCTACTTGAGCGCGTCCCCTGGCCCAAGTTCTCTGCTCCCCCGATGGCGACGCAGTCGCCGACAACAGGAGACGAACCCGCCAGCGTCTGACTGTAGGGACGGCGGACGGCTCCGGTGCCGTCGGTGCGGCCTGCTGGCCATGCCGCCGGTCGCGTCCGCTGAGACGACCAGGGCTACCGGGTACTCGGTTTCGGTGTCCCGCTCCCCTGCCTGCTGGTGCCCGATCGTCAGAGCCGACGCGTCCCCGCCGTCACCGTCACGTTCGACTGCTGGGTTGACCGGATGTTCATCGATGGCGGCGAGGCCGGGCTCGCCGGTCTCCGCGAGCGGTACTCCGTACTCCAGCTGTCACCGACTCAGAGCACGTCATTACGGCGTAATAATTCCGCAGAGAAGGTGAAGCCTGGCATCCAGGCCTTGCCGACATGACCATCTCACCAAGAGCTGAGCAGCTACGGCAAAGTTGGACCCGCGCGGGAAAGTCTCCTCCGGGTATGGCCATCCCGATGAGACGGGTTGTGATGCCCTGTCTCGGGGCGTCATGATCGCGGGATGGCTGAGGAGACCGTGGTCGAGAAGACGTGGCGCGGGATACTGGACAAGCTTCCCGGCGCGCGGAGGGGCGAGCCCGCAGTGATAGAGGCTGCCTATGCCGAAACTCGGCTGCGGGCCCTGTTTCCGTTTCCCAGCCATGGAGCGCTCACTCTTCACCGGAACACCGAGTTCCCGTGGAGCAATGACCTACCGTTCATCGTGGGCGACGCGCAAGAGTGCATCGTGTACGCGCCTCTGCACGCATCGGAGCGTGTCCTGGGGGAGTCGCTCACCCCTCGAGAGGCGGCCGCGTTGGTGGTGGCCCACCTGCCTGACGACTGCGGGCCGGCCTTCGAGGGGCCGTGGCCCCCACCGAGTCACCTCACCGATTGAGCGAGCCGCAGACCGATCCTGCCCCCCCCATACACGGCTGATGCGACCCCGAGACGGGTCACAAGCTCCCAGCAAGGAGCCAGGTGGCGACCAGACGCAGATGGCGCGCCCCACATCGGTGGGGCCCGCCATCTGCCATGCGCTGAGTCCTTCGCCGCCTTCCGGCGGCTACTCCCCCGCGCGCAGACCTGTCGCGATCTGCTGAAGGATATCTGCGAGCGAGTTACGCGCGTCGGCAGGAAGGTCTCCTCGCATGTCCGCTGTGACGGCCTCGACCCCAGCGCTCAGCTGGAAGTAGCGGAGGATGAATGCACTTCGCTGCTCGTCGTTGAGCTGAGCGAACGCGGCGTTCATGAGCGCCTCGCCCTGCTGCCGGGACTGCGCGGAGGGAGACACCTTCTCGCTCTGAGCCGGGGGAGCGGGCGCAGGAATGGCCGGAGGCTTCGGCGCCGCCTTCCTCCGTGGAGCCTCCTGCTTCTTCGTTTTGAGCTGGCGGAGGTGCTCTTCCTGCTCTTCGGGCTTCTTCTTCCCTACACGCCGCAGCAGCGCTGCGGACTCCTCGCCGGACTGCAGCTTCTCCTTCAGCTCCGGCGTCAGGCCGAGGAGGGCCAGGCGCTGTGACACCCATCCTTGGGAGCGGTGAAGGCGGGCGGCGAGAGCGTCTTGCGTTTTGTGGATGGCAAGCAGTTGCTGGAGAACCTTCGCTTCGTCGAGGGGGTCGAGGTCCTGGCGGTGGACGTTCGCGACGAACGCGGACTCGAGGATCTCGTCGGGGTTGCTGCCGAGTTCGTCGTCCAGCATCACCTTGATCTCGGTGAGGCCAGCTTCGCGCGCGGCGGCAAGGCGTGTGTTGCCGTCGATGACGACGTACTTGGCGCCCTCCTCAAGATCATTTTTCCGGTCGGGGTTTCCTTCCAGGTAGGCGAACCGGCTCATGATGCTGATGGCGGTCTTCTGCCCGTGGTCGCGGAGGCTCGCTCCGAGGTCGGTCAGGTCACCCAGCTCTTCACGGGGGTTGGCCGGGTTGAGGCTGATGACGTCCACCGGGAGCTTGAGCGGCGGGGGAGCGCCGTCGGTAGGGGCGGCGGCGGCGGCTTCGATCGCGGCGCGGCGGGCACTGATGCCTCCCCTGGCCTGGCCGAAGGACGCACTCGCGCGCAGGGTGTCTGCCTTGCTCATGAGATCTCCCTGGTGAGTGCGCGCATGCCGACGGCCTGGTCGCAGCGGGGGGCGTAGGCGAGGAGGGGCCGCTTCAGGCGGACGGCTTCCTTCTGTTCCTTGAGGTCTCCGATGACGCCGACGACCCGGGGGTCCTTTATGTCGATCCATGACTGGAGGGAGGATGTGGCGATGTAGCCGCGGCGTGCGTCGTAGTGGTTGACGACGATGCCGAGGTAGTCGAGTTCGAGGTGCATGTCGCCGCGGAGGTCCTCGATTTGGTTGGTGAGGAGTCCGTAGGCGTCTGCGGAGCTGTCTTCGGCCTGGACGATGATGAGGATTCCGGAGTTGCCGGGGGCTTCGCCGTCGCGGCGGCGGCCGTAGTAGGCGGCGGCGTCCATGCTGAGGCCGAGGCTTGGGGGGCAGTCGATGATGACGACGTCGTAGTCGCCTTCGACCGTTCCCAGGACGCGTTCGAGGGCGGCTTCGCGGGCGCGGACGCTGGAGAGCTTCACGTCGAGGAGGAAGGCGTCGGTGCAGGCCGGCAGAAGGTGCAGCCGGTCGCCGAAGCGTGCGTCCTCGATGGGGACGATGAGGTCCTTGAGTTCGCCCTTCGCCTCTCCTGCCATGTGCTTGGTGAGGGAGTCTCCCTCGATGGGCAGCGGCTCGTGCCCGAGCTGGTTGGTGAGGTGGCACTGCGGGTCGAAGTCGACGAGGAGCACACGGAGACCGAGCCCGGGGAGATCCTCGTAGTCGAGGGGAGAAGCCGGTTCCGCGTCAGGATCGAGGAGCGCTGCGGCGAAGTGCTTGGAGATACGTACGGGGTGCAGCTGGTCGCTGTCCTCTGCGAAGGCTTCACCGACGCCCGCGGCGAGCGCGGTCTTGCCCACGCCGCCCTTCTGGTTGCAGATGATGATCCGCTTGGGGTGCTCCGGGCGGACGACACCGGGTGCTGGGTTGGTGTCGAGCCAGAACAGCACGGACTGCGTGAGCCCTTGGATGAGCGAGACCCCGCGGGAGGCGCAGGCCTCACGGAACTCGTCCCACTGGCCCGTCGGGAGGAAGGTCGCGAACGGCTTTGCGCCCCCTGTGTCGGCCGCGGGGGGGTTCGCTCCGAGCCGGCGCCATGCGGTGATGCCAGCTTCGACAGCATGCTGGATGTCGGTGCCGTGTTGGGCTGCGCGGACCTTCAGGGCTTGCTGCAGGGCGGGGGGTAGCTTGGAAACGACCTTCTCGCGGTCGGCTGCGTCAGGCGAAGTCATACGCATACCTTACTAACGACATAGATCATGTTCATCAGGGACACGTTAGCTAATACTCTGAGAGCCTGTCAGCGGGCAAGTATTACGGCGTAATACGGCAGCCCACATGCAAGACGACCCGGCACCCCGTCAATGAAAAACGGCTGTGCGCCCCGCTGACGGCCTCGCGCTTGGCTCCGCGCCCAATCACACCGGCGCTCCCGAGTTCACCCACGAGAACCCCCCTTCCGCAGGTCGCTTTTTTCCCGTATGAGATGCTCAGGCGCTTTGTGTCTGTGCCGAGCGCTAAGAGCCCACCGCCCACACCGGTCCTCCTCCGTGCACCCGGGAACGCTGCGGCTCTGCTCCGAGGACGAGAAAAGGGGCCCGGGCCTCCCTGGCGAGGGAAGCCCGGGCCCGACGACCCTCTCCGCAGCCAACTCACCGGCCCTTTCCGAGACGACGAGGCAGCCTCCGGGACCAGGAGACGGGCTGGTAGTCCTCACCTCGGCAGACCCGGCAGACGTGCGGGTGATCGGCGAACTCGTACTGCAGCGGGCAGCCGACCTCTCGGCAATCCGGCAGCTCGGGGTCCTCTCCGGGGCCGGAGCAGTACGGGCAGCGCGTGAAGCGGCCATCGATGGGAGCGCCGTGATGGAGGTCGGAGTGGAGTTGGGCAAGGCCGCGTACTCCGAGCTCGCGGAGCAGGGCGTCGGGCGGCGAAGATCTGCCGGTCGATCGCGGTGTCGTGGTGGTCGGCGAGCATCTGTGCGGCGGTGCACCAGTCGAGGGTGTTGCGGTCGACCGTTGGTGCGGGGCGGCAGCTGCCCCAGGGGTCGTCGGGGTCCGGCGGCGCTGCCGGGGTTATGGGTGAGAACACCAACCACTCCTGGCCCCCAGCCGTACACGACCACCAACCATCCCGTACGGGACGGACACCGTGCCGCACCACCGCCACCCACACCCAAGGACGAGCCGTGACACGCCTCTTCACCGAGTTCCCGCAGCGGATCGAAGGCGCGGATGAGGTGTCCGATACTCTCGGGGGTCGTGGCTTCGCCGACCCAGCGGGGACTGTAAGACGTTCGGTGTAAGTCCCGATCATGGAAGATGCATCGATGACCAGCCACAACGTGACCGAGGCCGAGACTGTCGAGCCGTCTTCAGGCCGTCGTTCCGACGTCCATGGACGACCGGCTGATCGACGAGCTCGTGAGTCGGGCTCAGGCCGAGGGCCTTCAGCTGACCGGCGAGGGCGGGCTGCTCCAGCAGCTGACGAAGCGGCTCCTGGAGTCCGCTCTCGAGGGCGAGATCACCGATCACCTCGGCTATGACAAGCACGATCCGGCGGGGCAGAACAGCGGCAACTCCCGCAACGGCACCCGCGCCAAGACCGTACTGACCGACGTGGGCCCAGTGGAGATAGCCGTGCCCCGCGACCGCGAGGGCTCCTTCCAACCGAAGATCGTCAAGAAGCGCCTTTCCGGCATCGACGAGATGGTCATCTCGCTCGCCGCGAAGGGCCTGACGACCGGTGAGGTAAAGGCCCACCTGGCCGAGGTCTACGGCGCCGACGTGTCCCGTCAGACGATCTCCACGATCACCGACAAGATCCTCGACAGCATGGCCGAATGGCAGAACCGGCCCCTGGACGCCGTCTACCCGGTGGACTTCATCGACGCCATCCACGTGAAGATCCGCGACGGCGCGGTCGCCAACCGGCCCATCTACGTCGCCCTGGCCGTCACCATCGACGGCCGGCGGGACATCCTGGGGCTGTGGGCCGGTGATGGCGGCGAGGGCGCCAAGCACTGGATGCACATCCTCACCGAGATCAAGAACCGCGGTGTGAACAACGCCCTCATGCTCGTCTGCGACGGGCTCAAGGGCCTGCCCGACGCGGTCGAGACCGTCTGGCCGAAGACGATCGTGCAGACCTGCGTGGTCCACCTGGCGCGGAACTCCTTCCGCTATGCCGCCCGCCAGGACTGGGACAAGATCGCCAAGCTCCTCAAGCCCGTCTACACCGCGGCGACCGAGGAAGCCGCACTCGATCGGTTCGCCGAGTTCGCCGATGCATGGGGCAAGAAGTATCCGGCGATCGTCCGGCTCTGGGAGAACGCGTGGGAGGAGTTCACTCCCTTCCTCCGCTTCGACACCGAGATCCGCCGCATCGTCTGCACCACGAACGCCATCGAGTCCGTCAACGCGCGGATCCGACGGGCGGTCAAGGCCCGCGACCACTTCCCGAATGAGCAGGCCGCCTTGAAGTGCGTCTACATGGCGATCATGTCGCTGGACCCGACCGGCAAGGGTCAGGCCCGCTGGACCATGCGCTGGAAGACAGCCTTGAACGCCTTCGATATCACCTTCGACGGCCGGCTCTCCGCAGCACGCCAACAGCCCTCAACAACCCGAGTTACACCGCTCGTTTGACAGACCCCTGCCCTGCCTACGCCACCAGGACAGACGAGAAGACGGCACGGTCCTGCACGACCTGCGAGGGGGAAGACCGGCTCATCCGGTGGCAGCGCACCTACCAGGTCCGCATCCCCGCAGGCATCCGGGACGGGCAGAAAGGCCCGCCTCCGCGAGCTTGGCGGCCCCGGCAAGCACGGCGGTGCGCCCGGGGACATGTACGTCACCGTGCACGTCATCAGCTGATCAGCCGCCGCGCTCCGTCCCATTCCTGGATCGCCGCACGGACCCTGGCCGCCGTCTCCGGGGCGACACCTCTGCGGGTTGCGATGCTCCGCAGGTACGCATCGGCTCCCTGGAGGAGCGCGGCGACAAGACGGCTCTGGCCCGGTGGGTGCCCGGGGCGGATACATGGCTCCAGGCGTCGATGCAGTCGGCGGCACTGTAGTGGCGGCGGGGCAGGAATGTGGCCGTCGACGTACGCCCCGGCTGGATTCGACGGCGCAGAAGTGGAACCGATGCGCCTGCGCGGACACTTGTGGTTGTGGACTTTCCATTGCATGAACGAGTCCGGTCTGGCGATCGGGCGGCGTTCGCCGAGATTTTCGACGAGCATGCGCGCGTCGTCTATGCCCATGCGATCCGTACGACGGGTGACTGGGCTCTGTCCGAAGACGTCATGTCGCTTACGTTTCTGGAGGCCTGGCGGCTTCGAGACAAGCTGCGGGGTGAGGTCAGAAGCGTACGGGCGTGGTTGCTGGGCATCGCGACCAATGTGATGCGCAACACTGCCCGGGCGTCCCGTCGACATCGAGAGGCGATGTCTCGTCTGCCGCCACCGGAAGCAATGCCTGACTTTTCGGACGAAGTGGTCGGGCAAATGGCCGACGCTCAGCGGCTGGCTGCTGCGGGGAGAGCACTCCGACGGCTGAAGCGGAGCGAGCGCGAGGTCTTCTCACTGGTCGTCTGGTCCGACCTGGAGTACGCGGCGGCTGCTGAGGCGTTGGGGCTTCCCGTGGGCACCGTGCGCTCCCGACTCTCACGAGCGAGACAAAAACTGCGCAGGCTCGTCGAGGAGGAGCTTGGAGCAGATCCCGACACTGCGGAACTGCGGACCGGGAACGGACACATATCACCGAGCGGGGTGGACGCGACCCGCACAGCCCCTAGGAGGAATGCAGGATGAATCCGGAGCAGCGGGAACGAGCCGAGCGTGGGCAGGCGAACCGGACTCTGCCTCCCCCTCCCTATCCGGAGCCGGCACCCGGACGTCTGGACGCTCGCCGTGCACATTTCATGAGCGAGGTCGACCGGCAGGCGCGGTCTCGCACCTTCCGCCCCGCGGTGCGGGCGAGGAGGCGGTGGGGCCTGGCACTGGGCACCGCAGTGGCTGCTGGAGCGTCCGTTGTCGTTCTCAGCCTCGGCTCTGGTGCACCGGTCACTCCGAGCAAGGTCCAACCGGCCTCCGCAGCGTCGGTCCAACTACTGGAGAGGGCAGCTCTGGCCGCTGCCGCGACGCCGCATACGAAGATCCGCGCCGGGCAGTACACGTATGTCAAGACGGTTGGCCATACGTCGGTGCTGTCCGAGACCAAGGCCGGCGGGATGGAACTCCTGCGCGAGGACGAGGGCATGGAGCAGTGGACCTCGGTGGACGGCAGTGAGCAGACGCTGCAGCGCAAGAATGACAGCGATGTCCTGCTGCCCGGAACTCCGGGCCGAGGCAGTCTGAACTCTCCGACCTATGAGTTCCTGGACGCCCTGCCGACCGATCCCGATGCCCTGCTGAAGCGGATCAGCGACGACGCCGAGGCAAATCACGGTGCCGGTTCCGACTCCACGACGGGACCGCACCAGGAAGCCTTCGTCACGATCGGGGACCTTCTGCGCGACGGGGCGGCTCCCCCTGACACCACTGCGGCTCTCTACCGGGCTGCTGCTCTCATCCCTGGTGTCGACGTCGTCTCCGACGCCGTGGACGCGGCGGGCCGGCACGGGGTCGCTGTCGCGCGGACAAACGGTGGCGAACGTACTGAGTGGATCTTCGACGAGAGCACGGCACGGCTGCTGGGCGAGCGCACGGTCCTCGTGGAGGACAACGCCTGGGGAAAGGCTGGCACCGTGGTCACCTCCGTGGCTCTCGTCGACTCTGGAATCGTCGACGAGGCCGGACAAAATCCCTAGGGGCGATCCCTTTCGCGAGACAGGGACATACACCGTTGGCCTAGACCTTGCAAGGTCGAACATCTGGACGATCGCGATCGAGAACCCGCCATACCTGCCCCAGTTGCGCCCGTGGCCCCGGAGCCTGCTGTGGAATTCCTGTGACTCACTTACACGTCCCCATCACAGGAGAACCATATGCGTCGCACGCGCGTCCTCGTCCCTATCCTTGCCCTCTGCGCCTTGGTGGCGAGCGCGACGACCGCCACCGCGGCACCGGAGCCCTCCACGTCCCCTGAGGTCGGCCTTGCCACGCCGGCCGAAGAGGCCCGGCTGCAGCAGCAGCTCGCCGAAACCGAGCCCGTGATCGCCACCTACAACGGAAAGAAGATCAACCTGGCCGACGGGTGGCAAGGGGCGCAGGCATGTTCCGAAGTACCGACCGGTGATGTCTACTGCTACGACAGCGCCGTGGAAGCGGATCAGGCACTTGCTGCAATCGCCCCGGCACCGAGAAGCCCCGATAGCGGAGTGGTGTCAGCACAGGGCAGCGGTGAGTTCGGTCCCGCAGCCATCGGCGACTGTGCACCCGGATGGGTCTGCCTCTGGGAGCACTCGAACTACACAGGACGTCGACTCCAGTGGTCTGCGAGCGGGACGAAGCAGCTCAAGGACTGGGACTTCCGGGACAAGGCGAGCTCCGGCTGCGTAAACCGTAATCAGTTCGGTGTGCTGGCCTATGACGCCCGAACGGGGCTGCCCGACCCGTACATGACGCTGGCTGCCCGCTACTGCTACAAGTTCTCTGATGCCAGCTACCCGACCGGCGGCAACTTCAATGACAAGGTCGACTACATAGAGATGTGACCAGCCGGGAGTGGATCTCCCCGCACTGACGACCCTTCTTCAGGGCGCTGGAACGAGCATGTGTTCTGACTGCTCAGGACCCGGGCCAGGCAGATCCACCCCGGACCGTGGCCGTTCCCCTACCTCAAGCCCACCCTGCACCGCCGTCAGGGTCAGCGCCCCCGCCCGCCACCGGGAGGACGCCGCGAGCCTCCTTAGCCGACGTGGCGCAGCATTCATTTGAAGCGGCCATTGCCGCTTCAATGATCTTCGTCGCCTACTCGCCTTAGGCGAGCAATGTGTCATTGGGGAAATCATTGAGAGTTCGCAGATCTGTCCATAGTGGGATCGCTGGCCTCGCAGCCACTGCGGTCCTATCCGGGCTCATATACTCCGCGCCGGCAGTTGCCGACGACACTGCTCCTACGAAACCTCTTTCGAAGCCGTCCGGCGGAACGCCGTCCGATCCGCCGTCGCGTGTGCCGAACCCGGCCAAGAAGCTCGGCAAAGGCTGGGACAGCTCAAGAGACAGGGCCGTGACCTCAGCGGCAGACCGTGACGGATTCAGAATCCTGGTGGCGGACAGCAAGGACGCCTATCAGTGGCGGACTGTAGCCACGCTGGCCGAGCCCGGCATTCCGGCGGACTCGTGGATCGGCAACCTGTGTGTGATGGACCGCGATCACGCAGCGGTCGTGTACGCGCCGCGGACGTTCACGAACAAGCCGGACCTGATGCAGGGCGGGGCGTTCACCGCCGTCGTCGACCTCAAGTCAGGCCAGACAACGAAACTGCCCTTCACTGCCTCGTTGGCCTACTTCGACCCGTCGTGCAACCCTCAAACGCGCTCAGCCGCCTTCAGCGCAATCCGGGACACCAAGACCCGGCTCGTCACTGTCGACACCAACGGCCAGATGGCCACCGACACCACCGTCACCGGTCAGTTGACCTCGGCCGTCCCGACCAAGGATGGTCTCGTCGCCGCCCACGGCCGCCACCTGGTCCATGTTGACCCGGAGAACAGCAAGCTCCGAAAACTGGCCGCCGCGAACAGCGCACCTTTTGACATCCGCCCCACCAGCCAAGGAATCGCGTTTCTCGACCGCGACGACACCACGGCAAACGTCAAACTGTGGAAGAACGGCGACACACCCTCGCTGCTTGCGTCGGGGAAGCTAGGAGAGCTGGCCCTGAAGCAGGGCACGAAGGGCCAGGCATTCCTCACAGGAGACACAACACACGCGAGCCTTTCGGGTACCGGAGTGGTCCGCCTGGACGTCACGGCGGACATGGATGTGTCCAGCCACGGCCGACTGGCCGTCGATCCTGTGCTCATGCCGGGAGTGCGCACTGGCCTGGAGAGAATCGGCAATGCCGGGAAGGGCTTCGCCGGGGCAGAACCTTCACCCCATGCACGCATCACCGAGGACCCCACCAGGACGAGTACTGCCTCGCTGAAGATTACTGGGGTGGCGACCGCCACGGGTGAAAAGATCACCCAGGCGGTCACCGACATCACCAGCGGTACAGGCAATGAGTCGTTCTCACCGGCTCTGCGTGCTTCCGGCAGGCAGCAGGTCGGTCGGAATGCGCAGGCTGCTGCCTCCGCTGATGAGCGGGCGACCAATCCGGTCGACACCGACCGGTGGTGTTCCGTCCCCCGCAACGATGTGAAAGCGCTGGCCCTGCAGCCGACCGCGAACCAGGTCGAGTGGGCCGTAAACATGGCGATCCGCGGCGAACTGCGCGCCAAGTGGCTCACCCAGGGAGGGTGGCGCTCCCAGACCGGCCTGGGCAGCGTCGACCCGCAGGGCCTGTTTCCGGCTCCGGTCCTGAAGGGGGGCGGCCGTATCCCCGCCCAGGTGCTGCTGGGCGTACTCGCCCAGGAGTCGAACCTGTGGCAGGCCGAAGGCGGGGCCATTCCTGGCCAGATGGGCAGCCCGCAGGCGTCGATTGCGGGATTCTACGGACACAAGGGTGAAACGTCCGCCGAGTACTGGAAGATCCGCTGGGCCAATTCCGACTGCGGCTACGGCGTCGGACAGGTCACCGACGGGATGCGCCTGGCCGGCTACGAGAAGCCCGGCGAGACGTCCCTCTCCCCGACGAAGCAGAAGGCCGTCGCCCTGGACTACGCGGTCAACATCGCCGCATCCATGTACATCCTGGCCGACAAGTGGAACCAGGTGCACACCACCGGGCAGACCATCACCGTCAACAACGACGACCCGTCGAAGCCGGAGAACTGGTTCGCCGCACTGTGGAACTACAACCTCGGCTTCAACGAGAACAAGGGTGACGGCAAACCATGGGGGTTGGGCTGGTACAACAACCCCGCGAACCCGCTCTACCCCCCTTCACGGGACCCGTTCATGACCGACCCACGCCACGCCGCCAAACCTCAGAACTGGCCCTACCAGGAGAAGGTGATGGGCTGGGCCGCCTGGTCCATGGACACCGGCTTCTCCTACGCCACGTCCGGACGGCAGGACTGGCCCGGCGAGTCCGGGTACGACTCCGCCGGGTTCCGGCCCGCCTGGTGGACCAGCCCGGCGCTGCGCAACCTGATCAAGCCGCCACTTGACGCTTTCTGCAACGCCACCAACAACTGCAACGCAGCCACCCCTCCGGACTGTCCCGACGCGAAGTGCTACGAGACCTACTGGTGGCGCGGCGCGAATGTGACATGGAAAGCGAACTGCGAGGCCGACTGCGGTCACGAGAACCTCAAGTACGTCACCCTGCGCGAGGAACCGGGCCGCGGCAGTCGGCTGAAGTACGGCACACCATCGTGCGGCGCTGCCCCCGCCGGGGCGCTGATCGTGGAGTCCGTCCCCGACAACACCGCGACCTACGGCTCCTGCGCATCCGGCGCTGACGCAGGTAATTTCGCGTTCACGTTCCATCCCAATCCGGCGGCGAACGGACCAGGCCTGGGCCCCTACGAGGCCAAGGGAGACCTGCACCAGATCGGCGGTGGGCACGGCGGCCACTTCTGGTACGCGCACACCCGTGACACCGCTCATCTCGGCGGTCCTGGAAACCGGATGACCATCGACGGCACCTGGACCCTCGACCGCAATGTCGAGTGGACACGCGTCTTCGCCCACCAGCCCGACACCGGCGCGCACACCCAGCAGGCTCACTACGTAATCAAGGGGGTGGCAGGCGGCGACCGCCACCGCTACGTCAATACCCACTTCAGCGACAACACCTGGGTGGAGCTCGGCGTCTACCGTTTCACCGGCACCCCTCAGGTGCAGTTGACGAACACCACCGCCGACGGCACCGCGGACGAGAACGTCGCCTGGGACGCTGTCGCCTTCCAGCCTCTACCAGGCAAGCCCAAGCACATGGTCGTCGCCATGGGCGACTCCTACACCTCCGGTGAAGGTGCCGGAGCCTACTCACCGGAGTCCAACAGAGACCATGGTGAGACCGACTGGAACGCCTGCCGACGCAGTGACAACTCCTGGCCGCGCAAGACCCTGCTGCCCGGCCAGAGCACCAGCATCGGCGAACTCTCAGATAACGAGAGCGCCGGCGTCAGCTTCCTCGACGTCAGCTGCTCCGGCGCGAAGACCTCACAGCTGACCCCGGGCGACCCCACACCTTGGGGAGGAATGGGCAACTACCACGAGAAGAGCCAGATCGACTCAGGGGCCCTCAGCCCGGACACCACACTGGTCATGCTGACCATCGGCGGAAACGACGGAAACAACTTCACCAACGCCATCACGAACTGCTACATCATCGGCGTGTGCGACCCGGCCGACTACACAGGCAGAGTGGACCAAGCGGTCGCGGACACCGGGTGGCTGATCGACGACATCGCGCTTGCCGCCCCGAACGCACAAATCGTCCTCATGGGCTACCCACGCCTCGTCAGTGACGAGCCGTGCTGGGCAGGCAACTTCGATGCCCTGAACCAGCTGGCCGACTATGTCCGAAACAAGCAGAAGGCCAAGGTGGCTGAGCTGAAACAGGCTGGAACCAAGGTGGCTTTCGCCGATCCGATAACTGCCTTCCAGGGTCACGGAGTCTGTGAGAACGAGGAGTGGATCCACGGTGTTGTTGCCGCTCCGAAGGGCGATGGCGACTTCCAGCACGGAACCGTGCTCGACCAGGTTCCCTGCCTGCCCCGGCCAGGGGACAACATCTGTGCCAGCCTTGAGTCGTTCCACCCCAAGAACGCCGGCACCACGGCCTACGCCCGAGTCATGGAGCAGGTACTGGCCGGCATCGGATACAAAGGCAGCTAGTGGAGCCTGATCAAACCGACGGAGCCGTGGTGGGGGGGGGGGGGGGGGCCCCCCCCCGCCCCCCCGGCGGGGGGGGGGGGGGGGGCCGGGGCCCCCCGCGTGGGGTGGGGAGGTTGTTGGTTTGGGTTTTGGGTGGGGCGAGAGAGGGG
>NZ_JAFEUF010000133.1:0-4650 GCF_016901035.1 Streptomyces durocortorensis | reverse complement strand
ACCCCTCCCCCCCCAGCACGTCTGCCCGTTGGGTCTCACCCCGCCAGCCTTGGGCGATGGCCACCTCTCACCATCCCCGGGGGGGTGGGCCGTTGGGGCGGCGCCCCCCCCCCCCCCCGCCACCGGCTGTCTGTCCACTCTGATCGCCTTGACCGCCATTCTGGGTCTCATCGTTTGCTGGTTGTGGTATCGGCACTGGCATGACGGGGACGTCAACAGCCAGCGCAGGGAGCAGACACGTGCATCAATCCTCGAAAGGGCCCAGGCCACAGCGAACAACACGAACAGTGCACTCGCCAGGAGCGGCTCCACTGACACCGATGCACTCGCCGATGTCATCTGGCGACACTCCAAGGCCCCAGTAATCACCTACGACACGTCCCGCCCTGAGTTCACCGCCACGGCCGCAGTGTCAGCCCATTACGACGAGAAGGTCATGATTCCCGGTGGCGGGAACGCCGAGGTGAGCCGATGTTTCACTTTCACCTACACCCAACGCCCCAACGAGACGTGGACGTCAAAGGTGTCGGAGTGGGGAGACGATGTATGCCGTCCGAGCACTCAGATCGGCGGCCGGGCCCGTCTGGCACTGACACGCATCTCAAGCATGTACGCCGAGGACTTGTCGCTTACCAGAGTCCAGAACGCCCTCGATCCCACTCGACTACGTTCCTTCGACGTCAAGAACGTGGTGCGTAGGGGAGGAATCGTGAAAATCTTCGTCCTCGTGTCAAGCTCAGGCGCGGAAGTCGAGCAGTGCTATCGCTTCACCCGGCGTGTCTTCGGCAGCGGTACAGAAGGTACCGCCACAGCGGTTCCGACGCCTTCTTGCTGAATGAGTGAACTGTCCTGGTAGCCGCCAGCTTCGTCGGCCCAGCCGTACCAGAACAGCTGGGACCATCGCGGCTGACAGGTCACCATGTCCTGAATAGACCTACGCCTCAACGTCGACGGCCGGTCGGCAGCGAGAGAATGGCAGACCCAGTTCCCTTGCGAGAGCGTCGACGGGCTGGTGGGGAGAGCTCGTAGAGGGGGCGGCGTTGAGTCAAAGGGAGGCAGGCCGCCCTGGCTCTTCCGGTCGCGGTCGGCACGGATGCTGGTGCCCAGTTGGGCAGCGCCTCCTGCATTCCCCAGAGCCGCTGTTCGTCGGACATCTGGCCCTCTTGTTGGTCAGGACGAGGGTACGCACAAGGTGGCTGGGCGCACGGCAAGGCCGCCCCTGCCTGATCGGCGTGGGGCGGCCTTCTGCGGTTCGGTCAGACGTGGGCGAGGCGATTCGAGAGGTCTACTCCCTAGGGGGAGGGAGTCGGCGTCGAGGGCTTCGGACCAGTCGGTGAACATCACGCGGCCTTGCCGGTGAGGGCGAGTTCCAGCACGCGCCGGTTGGCGGCGGCCTGCCGAGGGGTGATCGGCTGCTTCCACGGGTTGTAGGGCTCGGGTCGGGTGGGAACGAGCTCCAGCTCCAGGCGGGCCAGGGCCTGGTCCCGGACGGTCGGCGGGGCGGTGCGGGCAGTGCGCTGCTGCTCGCGTCGGCGGCGGTCCTGGTCGGCCACCACACCGGGCCAGTCGTCACCGAGCCGGGCCACGAGCTGCTTGCGCAGCCGGGTGCGTTCGCGCTTCGTGGTCGCCGCCCACACCCCGGTCGGGGTGAGGTCGGGGTTGGCGAGCGCCCACTTGAGGCACTCGGCAGCGACGGGGCAGCCGGAGCATGCCTTCTTGGCCTGGGCGGTGGCTTTCTCCCGGGCGCGCGGGTCGTCCGTGGTGCTGACGTCCTCGATGGCGAACACGCGGGGTTCGGTGCGGCAGGCCAGGGGCTGGTCGGAGTCAGGGAAGGGGATCCGGGTGTCGGCCGAGATCAAGGTCGCGGTGCCGGGACGGGAGCCGGGCATGAGGAACCTCCTCAAGGGGAGCGGAGCGAGACAGGGTGTGTGGTGCGAGGGCGGGACGGCGCGGTCAGGCGTGATCGTCGCCGCGGCGGCGTCCGGCCTGCGCGTCGGAAGCGAACCGGCCGAGACGGGCCTCGACCGGGTTCGCCGCGATCCACGCTTCGGCGCAGCTCTTATGGACCGGCTCACCGACGTGGGAGCGCATCGGGGTGGGCTGGTCGCACAGGGCGCAGGGGCGGTCCTGCCACCGGTCGAAATGGATGGCGTCGCGCCAGTCCAGGAGGTTGCCAGGCGCCGGGATCAGCCCCGGCTCGACCGGCGGCTTCTTCCCTCGGGTACGGGTCACGGGCGGAAGCCGGGCAGCTGCTGGAACACCTGGCCCAGCAGGTCCGGGTCCGGTTTCCAGGGGCCGAGCTGCCCGCGTGCGGGGGTGGGCAGGGGCAGCTCCTGGACGTCGGCGAGCTCCAGGTGCCAAGAGCCCGGGTGCGCCCACGGGGAGCAGAGCGGCGCGTCGTCGGGGTCCTGGTGGCAACCAGTGATCAGGGCAACGCCGACCACCGCGCCGGTGACCAGGGCGCGGCCGCGAATCGTGCGGGCGACCAACGGGAGACGCAGAGCGGTGCGGTCAATCTGCTGGCCCGCGTGCAGGAGCACCCAGCCGGTCCGCCACGGCCTCGGCCGGTTCTCGATCGTCTTGGCGCCGGTAAGGATGCTCGCCGCGTACGGCTGCTTGATGGTGATGCCCCGGACCCAGTCGCCCTCGGGCAGAGGCATGGCGCTCATGCCGCTCGCCCCCAGACCGCTGTCCCCGGGCGGCCGGCCCGGCGACCGTTGATGGACGGCACCGTGGTCTTATCCATGGTCGCGAGGACCGCGCTGCCGGAGTGCTTCCCGTCGTAAAGCGCGGCGTCGGCCGCCCTCTGCAACGCGGCCAGGTCGCGGGTGCCGAGCACGTCTGGGGCTGCGGCGCCGACGGAGGCGGCGACGTCGACCGTGCGCCCCGCGGGCCGGGGGGGGGGGGGGGGGCGCTCGATGCGTGGTGCCGCGGTGCGGGTGCGGGTGCGGCTCAGATGAGGCCGAGCTCGCGGACCGCGTCGCGCTCCTCGGTGAGCTCCTGCACGGAGGCGTCGATGCGCTTGCGGGAGAACTCGTTGATGTCCAGGCCCTGGACGATCTCGTACTTCCCGTCCTTCGTGGTGACCGGGAAGGAGGAGATGATGCCCTCGGGGACGCCGTAGGAGCCGTCCGAGGGGATGCCCATCGAGGTCCAGTCGCCGGCGGCGGTGCCGTTGACCCAGGTGTGGACGTGGTCGATGGCGGCGTTGGCGGCCGAGGCGGCGGAGGACGCGCCACGGGCCTCGATGATCGCCGCGCCGCGCTTGGCGACGGTCGGGATGAAGGTGTCGGCCAGCCACACCTCGTCGTTGACGACCTCGGCGGCGTTCTTGCCGGCGATCTCCGCGTGGAAGATGTCCGGGTACTGGGTGGCCGAGTGGTTGCCCCAGATCGTCAGCTTCTTGATGTCGGAGACGGCGGCGCCGGTCTTGGCGGCCAGCTGTGAGATCGCGCGGTTGTGGTCCAGGCGGGTCATCGCGGTGAAGCGCTCGGCCGGTACGTCCGGGGCGGCGGCCTGCGCGATGAGCGCGTTGGTGTTGGCCGGGTTGCCGACGACGAGGACCTTGATGTCGTCCGCGGCGTGGTCGTTGATGGCCTTGCCCTGCGGCTTGAAGATGCCGCCGTTGGCGGCGAGCAGGTCGCCGCGCTCCATGCCCTTGGTGCGCGGGCGGGCGCCGACGAGCAGGGCGACGTTCGCACCGGCGAAGCCGACGTTCGGGTCGTCGGTGATCTCGATGCCCCGCAGCAGCGGGAAGGCGCAGTCGTCGAGCTCCATGGCGGTGCCCTCGGCGGCCTTGAGGCCCTGCGGGATCTCCAGGAGGCGGAGGTTGACCGGCACGTCCGGGCCGAGCAGGTGGCCGGAGGCGATGCGGAAGAGCAGCGCGTAGCCGATCTGGCCGGCTGCGCCGGTCACGGTGACATTCACGGGAGTGCGGGTCATGGCGGTCTCCGTTAGACAGCTGGCGGTGGGGGTTCCGGCCCCTGGTGCCGGACCCTGGTGCTGGACTCCTCTTCCGCCCGGCCCGGCCTGACGACCAATCTTGACGTGAAGAGATTTCCAGCGGTCAGGCTATCGGACCCCGCAGGGCCGGACCGCCCGCCCCCCTGTGGCACCGCACACAACCGGTCACGCACCGCACGCACCGCACGCACGGGCGGGCGGCGGTGCGTGATGCGGGGTCGCCGCTGTCATTCGACCGGGTCGGTGCAGCCCTTCGTGCCGGAGGTGAGCGTCGCGCAGGCCTTCGCGTCGGACGCCTTCTTCACCGCGACCATCGGGGTGTACGCGTCGGTGTCCCCCATGACCTCGCCGTTCTGCGGCCCGGCGCCCCCGGTGATCTGCACGGTGTCGCCGATCGCCGCCTCGGTGAGACGGGCCCAGGCGGCGGAGCAGACCTTGCTGTAGCGGACCTCGACCTTGCTGCCGCCGACCACGGCGTTGGCCACCGTACGGGCGAACTCGCCGCCGCAGCCCATCGCCTCGGGGTCCTGCCCGGCGCAGTCCGCGCCGCTGCACTCGACGCCCACGGGCAGCTCGGGGGCGGCCGTGGTGGGGGCCGCCGAGGGGGGCCTGCGCGGCCGGGCCACAGCCCGCCCAGACAAGCCGGGAGCCCCGGCCCGGGGGTGTGGGGGGGGGCCCCCCGGCCGG
>NZ_JAFEUF010000132.1:6015-20189 GCF_016901035.1 Streptomyces durocortorensis | reverse complement strand
GGGTAAGGCAGGCGGGGGTACTGCGAAAGGGCATGGGGGTACTGCGGGAAGGCATGGAGGTGCTGCGGAGGTATGGCGATATGCCAGGGGATTGCGGCTCTCGTCGGACAACGTCCCCGAAGGTGCTCGCGGGGCAATTTGTATCAAGCGCTCCCGGCTCCCCGAAAGCCGCCCCGATGTGATCTGGGTCACTTATGCGTTTATGCAGTCGAACGCCGGGTAATAGCGCATGTTTATGCAGGTCAGGCGTGCTGCGAACACCTGGGCGCGGACCCTGCGTTCGGTCGGGCGGATCGGGCAGACTGGCCGCATCTCACACGGTCCGGATCCCCGCGATCCGCACCCCACGCGGTCCGGAATCCGCCGGGATCCGCCGCACGACCCCGGGAGCGCACGGTGAGCACAGAGACTCCGGGCATCGACCCGCTGCAGGCGCTGCGCGCCCCCCGCGACCCCGCCTGCGACGTCTTCCTGACGGGCCCGGTCTTCCTCGACATCATCTTCACGGGCCTCGACAGCGCCCCCGTGCGCGGGACCGAGTCCTGGGCCCGGGGGATGGGCTCCAGCCCCGGCGGCGTCGCCAACATGGCCACCGCCCTCGCCCGTCTCGGCCTGCGCACCTCCCTCGCCGCCGCCTTCGGCGACGACCACTACGGGGAATACTGCTGGGACGCCCTGGAGCAGGGCGAGGGCATCGACCTGTCGATGTCGCACACCGTCCCCGGCTGGCACTCCCCGGTCACCGTCTCCATGGCGTACGAGGGCGAGCGCACGATGGTCTCGCACGGTCACGAGGCCCCCGCCCCGACTCCCGCCGCCGGAACCCCCGCAGGGACCACCGGAACCGGAACCCCCACCGGCACCACCGGAACCGGAACCCCCGCTCCGGCCTTCCCGCACTGCCCGCCGCGCGCCCGTGCCGCCATCGCCTCGCTCGCCCCGGGCCGGAGCGAGCCCTGGGTCGCCGCCGCCGCCCGCAACGGCGCGCTGATCTTCGCCGACGTCGGCTGGGACGAGACCGGCCGCTGGGACCTGGACGCCCTGCCCGACCTGGCGCACTGCGAGGCGTTCCTGCCCAATGCCGAGGAGGCGATGCGCTACACCCGCACCGGCTGCCCCCGCACCGCCGCCCACGCGCTCGCCGAACGCGTCCCGCTCGCCGTGGTCACCCTGGGGGCCGAGGGCGCGTACGCCGTCGACGGCCGTACGGGCACCGCCGCCGAGGTCCCGGCCATCGCGGTGGAGGCGCTCGACCCGACCGGAGCGGGGGACGTGTTCGTCGCCGGTTTCGTGACCGGCACCCTCGCCGACTGGCCGCTCGCCGACCGGCTCGCCTTCGCCGGGCTCACCGCCGCCCTCTCGGTCCAGGAGTTCGGCGGCTCGCTCTCCGCCCCCGGCTGGGCCGAGGTCGCCGCCTGGTGGCAGCTGATCCGCACGGTCGACGACCAGGACCCGGCTGCCCTGGAGCGCTACGCCTTCCTGGACGACCTGCTGCCCACCACGGCCCGCGCCTGGCCGCTGCGGCGCGCGGTGCCCACGATCGGCTTCCGGCAGTGAGCGGGGAGCCTGCCGACCCGGACGGCGTGGCCGCCCGGGTCGCACACACGGGCGGTAAAAGCACTCTGCGTTGTCAGCGCCAGGTCGTAGGCTTGGTTGTCCAGAGGTTGTCGAGCAGCGAGAACCCTGCAACGGGAGGTATGCGCAGGCCCTAGGGCCGGCCCATGACTCAGTCACCCACACACCCGCAGGCGCGTGCCCAGATCAGGATCCCGGCCGCACACCCCATGGTGATGCTCCTCGGATCGGGCGACTCGCTGTTGCGCGTGATCGAAGAGGCTTTCCCGGCGGCCGACATCCACGTCCGGGGCAACGAGATCAGTGCCACGGGCGAGGCGGCCGACGTCGCCCTCATCCAACGCCTGTTCGACGAGATGATGCTCGTGCTCCGCACCGGAGCGCCGATGACGGAGGACGCAGTGGAACGGTCGATCGCCATGCTCAGGGCGGCCGGCAACGGACAGGGAGACCCCCAGGGCGAGACGCCCGCCGAGGTGCTCACGCAGAACATCCTCTCCAACCGCGGCCGCACCATCCGACCCAAGACGCTCAACCAGAAGCGGTACGTGGACGCGATCGACGAGCACACGATCGTGTTCGGCATCGGCCCCGCCGGTACGGGCAAGACCTACCTGGCCATGGCCAAGGCGGTCCAGGCGCTCCAGTCCAAACAGGTCAGCCGGATCATCCTGACCCGGCCCGCGGTCGAGGCGGGGGAGCGGCTCGGCTTCCTGCCGGGCACCCTGTTCGACAAGATCGACCCGTATCTGCGTCCGCTCTACGACGCGCTGCACGACATGCTCGACCCGGACTCGATCCCGCGGTTGATGGCGGCGGGCACGATCGAGGTCGCGCCGCTGGCTTATATGAGGGGTAGAGCCCAGCCCGTCTTCACCAACGTGCTGACCCCCGACGGCTGGCGCCCCATTGGCAGCCTTGAGGTGGGCGATCTCGTCATCGGTTCCAACGGTGAGCCGACTCCCGTCCTCGGGGTGTACCCGCAGGGCGAGAAGGACATCTACCGGGTCAGCGCTCAGGACGGTTCGTGGACACTGTGCTGCGGTGAGCACCTGTGGACAGTGCGGACCGCCTCCGACCGCCGCCGGGACAAGCCGTGGCGGGTCCTGGAGACCAAGGAGATGATCGGCAATCTCCGTGCGGCGCACGCGCGCCGCTACGAGCTGCCGATGCTGACCGCGCCTGTCAGTCACCCGGAGCGCGAGGTCCCGATGGATCCGTACGCACTCGGGTTGCTGCTGGGCGACGGCTGTCTCACCGGCTCCACCACACCATCGTTCGCCACCGCCGACCAAGAGCTGGCCGAAGCTCTGCAAGGCGTGCTTACCGGCGTCACCGTGCGGCACAAGGGCGGACCGGACTACGTGCTCAACCGCACCAAGGCGGCGGGCGATGTGGTGACCCTGGAGAACCCGGTCACCGCCGTCCTGCGTCAGCTGGACCTTCTCGGCACCCGGTCCCACTCGAAGTTCGTTCCGGACGGCTATCTGCACAATTCCGCGGAGGTTCGTCTCGGCGTGCTCCAAGGTCTCCTGGACGCCGACGGCGGCCCGGTCACCCAGTCGGACCGCACCTGCCGTGTCCAGTACTCGACCTCGTCGATCGTTCTTCGCGACGACGTGATCGCCCTGGTCCAGTCGCTCGGCGGAGTGGCGTACACCCGCCGTCGGCCGGCGGATGGACGGGCACCGGACCTCGCCAAGGGCAGGCCGGTCCACCACCGCTACGACGCCCACATCGTCGACATCCGCCTCCCCGAGGGCATCGAGCCCTTCCGTCTCGCCCGCAAGGCCGAGAAGTACCGCGCGGCCGGAGGCGGCGGACGGCCGATGCGGTTCATCGACAGCATCGAGCCGGCGGGCCGCGAAGAAGCGGTCTGCATCCAGGTGGCGGCCGAGGATTCGCTGTACGTCACCCAGGACTACCTGCTGACGCACAACACGCTCAACGACGCGTTCATCATCCTCGACGAGGCGCAGAACACCAGCGCCGAGCAGATGAAGATGTTCCTCACCCGCCTCGGCTTCGACTCCAAGATCGTCATCACCGGTGACGTCACCCAGGTCGACCTGCCGAGCGGCACCAAGAGCGGGCTGCGGCAGGTCCAGGAGATCCTGGAGGGTGTGGAGGACGTGCACTTCTCCCGGCTCACGTCCCAGGATGTCGTCCGGCACAAGCTCGTCGGCCGTATCGTCGACGCGTACGAGAAGTACGACAGCCGAAACGGTCAGCAGGACGGTCAGGCGGAAGGCCGCCAGGACGGCCGACGCGACCGCCGAAAAGGGAAGTAGTCGCAGCGCACCATGTCGATCGACGTCAACAACGAGTCCGGAACCGAGGTCGACGAGCAGGCGATCCTCGACATCGCCCGCTACGCACTGGCCCGGATGCGGATCCACCCGCTGTCCGAGCTCTCGGTGATCGTGGTGGACACCGACGCCATGGAGCAGCTGCACATCCAGTGGATGGACCTCCCCGGTCCGACCGATGTCATGTCCTTCCCGATGGACGAACTGCGTCCGCCGGCCAAGGACGACGAGGAGCCCCCGCAGGGGCTCCTCGGTGACATCGTGCTCTGCCCGGAGGTCGCGAAGAAGCAGGGCGAAGAGGCCCCGACGCAGCACTCCATGGACGAGGAGCTCCAGCTCCTGACCGTCCACGGGGTGCTGCACCTGCTGGGGTACGACCACGAGGTGCCCGACGAGAAGGCCGAGATGTTCGGTCTCCAGGCCGCCATCGTGGACGGCTGGCGCGGCGAGCACGGGCTCACCGGCGCGTCCCCCGCCCCCACCGTCTCGTGAGCGCGCCCCTGATCGTCGGTGCCGTCCTGCTGGTCATGGTCGGCTGGCTGGCCGCCTGCGCCGAGGCCGGTATCGCCCGTACCTCCAGCTTCCGGGCGGACGAGGCGGTCCGCTCCGGCCGGCGCGGCAGCGCGAAGCTCGCGCAGATCGCCGCCGATCCGACCCGCTATCTCAACGTCGCCCTGCTGGTCCGGGTCGCCTGCGAGATGTCGGCCGGGGTCCTCGTCACCTACGTCTGCCTCCAGGAGTTCCCCGAGACCTGGGAGGCGCTGGCCGTCGCGATGGGCGTGATGGTCCTCGTCAGTTACGTGGCCATCGGCGTCTCCCCGCGCACCATCGGCCGCCAGCACCCGCTGAACACGGCCACGGCCTCGGCGTACGTGCTGCTGCCGCTGGCCAGGATCATGGGCCCGATCCCGCAGCTGCTGATCCTCGTCGGCAACGCCCTGACCCCCGGCAAGGGGTTCCGCAAGGGCCCGTTCGCCAGCGAGGCCGAGCTGCGCGCGATGGTCGACCTGGCCGAGGCGGAGTCGCTCATCGAGGACGACGAGCGCCGCATGGTTCACTCCGTCTTCGAGCTGGGCGACACCCTGGTCCGCGAGGTCATGGTGCCGCGCACCGACCTCGTCTCCATCGAGCGCTACAAGACGGTCCGCCAGGCCCTCACCCTCGCCCTGCGCTCCGGTTTCTCCCGGATACCGGTCACCGGCGAGAACGAGGACGACGTCGTCGGGATCGTCTATCTCAAGGACCTCGTCCGCAAGACGCACATCAACCGTGAGTCCGAGGCCGACCCGGTCTCCACCGCGATGCGCCCCGCCGCCTTCGTCCCCGACACCAAGAACGCCGGGGACCTGCTGCGCGAGATGCAGCAGGACCGCAGCCATGTCGCGGTCGTCATCGACGAGTACGGCGGCACCGCGGGCATCGTCACCATCGAGGACATCCTGGAGGAGATCGTCGGCGAGATCACCGACGAGTACGACCGGGAGCTGCCGCCCGTCCAGGAGCTGGAGAACGGCTGCTACCGGGTCACCGCCCGCCTCGACATCGGGGACCTCGGCGACCTCTTCGATCTCGACGAGTACGACGACGAGGACGTGGAGACCGTCGGCGGCCTGCTCGCCAAGGCGCTGGGCCGGGTTCCGATCGCCGGCGCGTCGGCCGTCGTCGAGCTGCCGGACCAGCGCAGGCTGAGGCTGACCGCGGAGTCCCCGGCGGGCCGCCGGAACAAGATCGTCACGGTCCTCGTGGAGCCCGAGCACAAGGAACCCGAGGAGAAGGAAGCGGAATGACGCCGGAGCGGCTGCGGGCCTTCTGCCTGGAGTTCAACGCGAGCGTGGAGGAGTTCCCGTTCGGCCCGGAGACCTCGGTCTTCAAGGTGATCGGCAAGATGTTCGCCCTCACCGCGCTGGACGCCCGCCCGCTCACGGTCAACCTCAAGTGCGACCCGGACGAGGCGATCCGGCTGCGCGAGACGCATCCCGCGATCGTGCCCGGCTGGCACATGAGCAAGCGCCACTGGAACACGGTCACCGTCTCCGGCGTCCCGGACCGGCTGCTGCGCGAGCTGATCGAGGACTCCTACGACCTGGTGGTCGCCGGGCTCCCCAAGGCGGAGCGGCTCCGCCTGGACCGGCCTTAGCCGTTACGTGGACGGGCCCGCTCCTCCTCTGTGAGGTGGGTGGGGTTTCGATCGTCGGGCGTCCCACCCTGTGGCGGCCGGACCAACCCTGGGAAGCGGGAACTTATCCTGGTGCCCGCACCACCAGGCAGGCGCACGCACGGACACCAGGGGGAGTACGTGGCCACACCGGCCCAGCAGGCGACGGACGACACGAAAGCCCACCGCCTCGCCGAACTGCGCGAGTTCCTCCGGAGCCGCCGGGCCCGCGTCACCCCGGACGAGGCGGGGCTGCCGGGCGGCGCCCGCCGCCGCACCCCGGGCCTGCGCCGCGAGGAGGTCGCCGGCTGCGAGGCCCGGCTCCAGTGGCTCGGCTCGCCCGAGGGGCGGCGCTGCTCGATGTACCCGGTGCCGCCGTGACCACCCTCGGGGCGACCCGCTCGGCCGGCCCCCGCCCCCCGCTTCGTATGCTCGTGCCATGACCGACACCACCGACCTCGACGCCGAGGACCGCAAGATCGTCACCCTGGCGCGCAGCGCCCGCGCCCGCAACGGGGTGCCCGAGGGGGCGGCCGTCCGCGACGAGACGGGACGTACGTACGTCGCGGGCACGGTGGCGCTGGAGTCCCTGAAGCTCAGCGCGCTGCAGACCGCCGTCGCCATGGCGGTGGCCAGCGGCGCCACCTCGCTGGAGGCGGCGGCCGTCGTCTCCGCCGCCGAGACCCCCTCCGACGACGACCGGGCCGCGGTGCGGGACCTGGGCGGGCCGGACACCCCGGTCCTGCTCGCGGGCCCCGACGGCGCGTTGCGCGTACGCGTCACGGCGGGCTGAACGACCGCCCCGGCGGCGTTCCCCACGGCCCTCCGGCGGTAGCTCCCCCCGGCGCTCCGGCGCGTCCCGGCGTACCGCTGTACGAGGGCGCCGCCGGCATCGGGGAGAATGGTCGCCATGAGCG
The DNA here is from genome assembly GCF_016901035.1 of Streptomyces durocortorensis. Lineage (GTDB taxonomy): Bacteria > Actinomycetota > Actinomycetes > Streptomycetales > Streptomycetaceae > Streptomyces > Streptomyces durocortorensis. The sequence continues at coordinate 13,233 of NZ_JAFEUF010000132.1, read as the reverse complement.
CTCGACCGAACCAAGAATCCGCTGCCCCGCAAGCGGAGACCACCTCCCCCCACCGGGCCGGCTTCGCCTGCTTCGTGGGCCGCCCCAACGCGGGCAAGTCCACCCTCACGAACGCTCTCGTCGGGCAGAAGGTGGCGATCACCTCCAACCGCCCCCAGACCACCCGGCACACGGTGCGCGGCATCGTGCACCGCGACGACGCGCAGCTGATCCTGGTCGACACCCCCGGCCTCCACAAGCCGCGCACCCTGCTGGGCGAGCGGCTCAACGACGTCGTGCGGACCACCTGGGCCGAGGTCGACGTCATCGGCTTCTGCCTGCCCGCCGACCAGAAGCTCGGCCCCGGCGACAAGTACATCGTCAAGGAGCTCGCGGGGATCAGGAAGACCCCCAAGATCGCCATCATCACCAAGACCGACCTGGTCGAGTCCAAGGCGCTCGCCGAACAGCTCCTCGCCGTCTCCGCGCTCGCGGAGGAGCTGGGCTTCGAGTGGGCCGAGATCATCCCGGTGTCGGCGGTCAAGGACCAGCAGGTCGGCCTGCTCGCCGACCTCATCGCCCCGCTGCTCCCCGAGAGCCCGCCGCTCTACCCGGAGGGCGACCTCACCGACGAGCCGGAGATGGTCATGGTCGCGGAGCTGATCCGCGAGGCGGCGCTGGAGGGCGTACGCGACGAGCTGCCGCACTCCATCGCGGTCGTCGTCGAGGAGATGCTGCCCCGCGAGAACCGCCCGGCGGACAAGCCGCTGCTGGACATCCACGCCAACGTCTACATCGAGCGCCCCAGCCAGAAGGGCATCATCATCGGCCCGAAGGGCCAGCGGCTGAAGGACGTCGGCACCAAGTCCCGCAAGCACATCGAGGCGCTGCTCGGCACCCCGGTCTTCCTGGACCTGCATGTGAAGGTCGCCAAGGACTGGCAGCGCGACCCGAAGCAGCTGCGGAAGCTCGGGTTCTAGCCCTTCACGAACACGGACACGGACACGGCGTACGGCCCGGCGCCGGTCTCACGCGCCCTCCTTCAGGACGCGTGAGATCAGCGTGCGCTGCGCCCCGGTCAGATCGGGGTCGGCGCAGTGCACGGTGCGGCCGTCGACCGTGATCTCGTAGCGGAAGCCGTCCGGCACCCCGGCCGGCGGGGCGTCGGACGCCGGACCGAGCGCCTCCTCGGCGAGGAGGCGCCACTGATCCGCGTCCGCCCGGCCCTCCGTGTCGACCTCATGGCGGCGGGCGATGCCGGCGAAGCCGCCGGTCCGGCTGACCTGAATACGCATGGGGTCCTGTCTATCGGGGACCGGACGGGCGCTCAACCCCGCCCGCCGGCCGGGCACTCGACGGTCCGGTTGAGGCCGGGTCGGGCACTCGCTGGCCCGGATCAGGCCCGGGTGGAGACGCCCACCTCCGACCACGCCTTGAGGACCGCCTCCCGCTCGTCCGCCTCGCCGAAGCGGGCGCCCGCCGCCGCCACCGTGAGCCGGGCGAACTCCGCGAAGTCCGCGTTCGCCGTCAGCTCGCCGCCGGTCAGCACGTCGAACCAGATCTGCCCGGCGCGCTCCCACGAATTGCCGCCCAGCGCGGTGGCCAGCAGGTGGAACGCCCGGTTGGGGATGCCGGAGTTGAGGTGGACGCCGCCGTTGTCCTCCTCCGTCTCGATGTAGTCGTCCATGGAGCCCGGCTGCGGGTCCTTGCCGAGGACGTCGTCGTCGTACGCCGTGCCCGGGGCCTTCATCGAGCGCAGCGCGACCCCGCTGACCCCGGGCGCGAGGAGGCCCGCCCCGATCAGCCAGTCGGCCTGCTCCGCGCTCTGGCCCAGCGAGTACTGCTTGACCAGCGAGCCGATGACGTCGGACACCGACTCGTTCAGCGCGCCCGACTGGCCCTCGTAACGGAGGTTGGCGGTGTACTGGGTGAGGCCGTGCGCCAGCTCGTGGGCGATCACGTCGACCGCGACGGTGAAGTCGAGGAAGATCTCGCCGTCGCCGTCCCCGAAGACCATCTGCTCGCCGTCGAAGAACGCGTTGTTGTACTCCTGGCCGTAGTGCACGGAGCCGATCAGCGGCAGGCCCTTGCCGTCGATGGAGCTGCGCCCGTACGCCGAGAGCAGCAGCTCGAAGGTGGCGCCGAGGCCGGCGTACGCGCGGTTGACGCTGGCGTCCGATGTGGGCTTGTCGCCCTCGTCGCGGACCTTGACGCCCGGCAGCGTGGTGCCCTGTTCGCAGTCGTACAGGGTGCGGTGCGGCTTGGAGGGGACCGCACCGGCGGTGTGCCGGGTCGGCGTCGCGGCGAGCGCCGTCATCCGGCGGCGGTCGCGGCGCAGGGCGTCGGCCTCCAGGGTGCGGCGGGCCGGATCCGCGAGCCGGGGCTCGGCGGACCGGGAGAGGTGATCGAGGACGTGGGGCGGAACGATGGTGCAGAAGACGGGGTGGAGATCGCCGTCGGTTCGAAGGTGCATACATCGACTGTGGCACTCCGTCACTGTGCTGTCACTGGTTGCGACGGTGATTGACGAAATGGAGTGATGAGTCACTGTTTACCCGTCATCGATGCCCGGTCCCGCATACTGATACGGACCGACACCACGGGCCACACTCGGTTACGCTCGTCGCATCATGCGTTTCGGGCTGCTTCTTCTTAGCTGCCGCGGCGAGGGCCTGTAGTCGTAGGCCGACCCCCTCCCCGCGGAGTCTGGTGCTGCAGCGACACAGTCGGCCGACACCCGCTGGACCGAGGAGCCCTACGTCATGACCACCGTGAATCCTGCCGGTAACACCGTGAACCCCGCCGGTGATTCTGTCGGCCGCCCCACCCCGATTACCAACGCGACGCAGCTGCAGAAGCCCTCCGGCATGCCGGTCCACAAGTACGGCGGCTACGAGGCCGTCGACATCGCGGACCGCACCTGGCCCGACAATCGCATCACGGTCGCCCCCCGCTGGCTGTCCACCGACCTGCGCGACGGCAACCAGGCCCTGATCGACCCGATGTCCCCGGCCCGCAAGCGCGAGATGTTCGACCTGCTGGTCAAGATGGGCTACAAGGAGATCGAGGTCGGCTTCCCGTCCTCCGGCGAGACCGACTTCAACTTCGTCCGCTCCATCATCGAAGAGGGTGCGATCCCCGAGGACGTGACGATCTCCGTCCTGACGCAGGCCCGCGAGGAGCTGATCGAGCGCACCGTGGAGTCGCTGGTCGGTGCGCGCCGGGCCACCGTCCACCTGTACAACGCCACCGCGCCCACCTTCCGCCGCGTCGTCTTCCGCGGCTCGCGCGAGGAGGTCAAGCAGATCGCGGTGGACGGCACCCGGCTGGTCATGGAGTACGCCGAGAAGATCCTGGGCCCGGAGACGATCTTCGGCTACCAGTACAGCCCGGAGATCTTCACCGACACCGAGCTGGACTTCGCCCTGGAGGTCTGCGAGGCCGTCTGCGACGTGTGGCAGCCGGAGGAGGGCCGCGAGATCATCCTCAACCTGCCCGCCACCGTGGAGCGTTCGACGCCCTCCACGCACGCGGACCGCTTCGAGTGGATGTCCCGCAACCTGACCCGCCGCGAGTTCGTCTGCCTGTCGGTCCACCCGCACAACGACCGCGGTACGGCGGTGGCGGCGGCCGAACTGGCCGTCATGGCCGGCGCCGACCGTATCGAGGGCTGCCTGTTCGGCCAGGGCGAGCGCACCGGCAACGTCGACCTGGTCACCCTGGGCATGAACCTGTTCTCGCAGGGCGTCGACCCGCAGATCGACTTCTCGCAGATCGACGAGATCCGCCGCACCAGCGAGTACTGCAACCAGATGGAGATCCACCCGCGCCACCCCTACGCGGGCGATCTGGTCTACACCGCCTTCTCCGGCTCCCACCAGGACGCCATCAAGAAGGGCTTCGACGCGATGGAGAAGGACGCGGCGGCCCAGGGCAAGACGGTGGACGACATCGAGTGGGCCGTGCCGTACCTGCCGATCGACCCGAAGGACGTCGGCCGCTCGTACGAGGCCGTCATCCGGGTCAACTCGCAGTCCGGCAAGGGCGGTATCGCGTACGTCCTGAAGAACGACCACAAGCTGGACCTGCCGCGCCGGATGCAGATCGAGTTCTCCCGGATCATTCAGGCCAAGACCGACGCCGAGGGCGGCGAGGTCACCCCGACCCAGATCTGGTCGACCTTCCAGGACGAGTACCTGCCGAACGCCGAGAACACCGAGGCCCGCTGGGGACGCGTACAGCTGCGTTCCGGCCAGACCACGACCGACACGGACGGCCGGGACACCCTGACCGTCGAGGCCACCGTGGACGGCACCGACACCGTGCTGAGCGGCACGGGCAACGGTCCGATCTCCGCGTTCTTCGAGGCGCTGCAGGCCATCGGCATCGACGCCCGGCTGCTGGACTACACCGAGCACACGATGAGCGAGGGGGCCAGCGCCCAGGCCGCCTCGTACATCGAGTGCGCGATCGACGGCAAGGTCCTGTGGGGCATCGGCATCGACGCCAACACCACCCGCGCCTCGCTGAAGGCGGTCGTCTCCGCGGTCAACCGCGCGGCCCGCTGACGCCCGAACGGCACTCCTGACCCCGATCGCCCGCTTTGGGTGGTCGGGGTTCGGCCATATCCGGGGGTTGTGACGTCCAAGAGGCTGACGCCCCCTCGCGCATGTGGCTAACATCACGTCCAACACACGGCAGTGTTGCCGGCGCGTTACGGAGGTGTGCGACGTGGGGTCAGCCAAAGGACAACGCGCTCTGAGGCCGGTCCTCTGCGGCGTTCGCACCGTCTGGGACGCCGTCGGCGACGGCGTCTTCTACTGCTCCGGCTGCGGGGGAGACCGCAACTACCGCCGGCTCACCGGCCGCCGCCGCCTCACCGTCCTCGGCGTCCCGCTGGTCCGCCGGGGCGAGACCGAGCCCGTCGTCGAGTGCGCCGCCTGCCTCGCCCACCACGCCCCCGAGGCGCTGGACCACCCCACCACGGCCCGGTTCTCCACGATGCTCCGCGAGGCCGTCCACACCGTCACCCTGGCCGTTCTCGCCGCCGGGGGCACCACCTCCCGCACGGTCCTGGAGGCCGCCGTCGCCACCGTGCGCGACGCCGGGCTCGACGACTGCACCCAGGAGCAGCTGTTCACGGTCGTCGAGGTGCTGGCCGCCGACACCGGGCGCGGCTCCGGTACCGACCCGGCCGCCGAGGCCTGCGGCCCGACCCTCGCCATCGAGCTGCACGAGGTGCTCGCCCCGCTCGCCCCGCACCTGGCCACCGCCGGCCGCGAGTCCCTCCTCCTCCAGGGTGCCCGGATCGCCCTGGCCGACGGGCCCTACTGCGCCGCCGAGCGCCAGGTCCTGACCACGGTCGGCAGCGCTCTCGGCATCCCCGCCGAGGAAACCGCCCGGGTGCTGGCCGCCGCCGCCCGTACGCCCTCGTAGCGCCTTCCGGGCAGCGGCCCCCGCCGCCGGCCCCCGGTGGGCGACAATGGGCGTATGAGCTTGTTCCGGGACGACGGCATCGTGCTGCGTACGCAGAAACTGGGCGAGGCCGACCGGATCATCACGATCCTCACCCGCGGCCACGGCCGGGTCCGCGCCGTCGCCCGCGGGGTGCGCCGCACCAAGTCCAAGTTCGGCGCCCGCCTGGAGCCCTTCTCCCACGTCGACGTGCAGTTCTTCGCCCGCGGCAGCGAGCTGGTCGGCCGCGGGCTGCCGCTCTGCACCCAGAGCGAGACGATCGCCCCGTACGGCGGCGGGATCGTCGCCGACTACGCCCGCTACACCGCCGGCACCGCGATGCTGGAGACCGCCGAGCGGTTCACCGACCACGAGGGCGAACCGGCCGTCCAGCAGTATCTGCTCCTCGTCGGCGGCCTGCGCACCCTCGCCCGGGGTGAGCACGCCCCGCACCTGATCCTGGACGCCTTCCTGCTGCGCTCGCTCGCGGTGAACGGGTACGCGCCCAGCTTCGAGGACTGCGCCAAGTGCGGAATGCCCGGTCCGAACCGGTTCTTCTCCGTCGCGGCGGGGGGCGTCATATGCGGTGACTGCCGGGTGCCCGGCAGCGTCGTACCCTCGGCACAGGCCCTGGCCCTGCTGAGCGCGCTGCTCAGCGGCGACTGGGCGACGGCGGACGCGTGCGAGGCGCGTCATGTCAGGGAGGGGAGCGGGCTGGTGTCCGCCTATCTGCACTGGCATCTGGAGCGCGGCCTGCGCTCGCTGCGGTACGTCGAGAAGTGACGCGGTGCGTCGGGCAGACGACGCGGTGCGTGGAGAAGTGACACAGGGAGACTGAGAAGCTCATGGCAGTACGCGGGATCCTCGGCGGCCGTAACCGGCGCACGTACAAGACCCCCGAGCCGCACTCGTCGGGCGCGACGCCCCCGAAGATCCCCGGCGAGCTGGTGCCCCAGCACGTCGCCGTCGTGATGGACGGCAACGGCCGCTGGGCCAAGGAGCGGGGTCTGCCCCGCACCGAGGGCCACAAGGTCGGTGAGGGCGTCGTCATGGACGTTCTCAAGGGGTGTATCGAGATGGGCGTGAAGAACCTTTCCCTCTACGCCTTCTCCACGGAGAACTGGAAGCGCTCGCCGGACGAGGTGAAGTTCCTGATGAACTTCAACCGCGACGTGATCCGCCGCCGCCGCGACGAGATGGACGAGCTCGGCATCCGTATCCGCTGGGTGGGCCGCATGCCCAAGCTGTGGAAGTCCGTCGTCCAGGAGCTCCAGGTCGCTCAGGAGCAGACCAAGGACAACGACAAGATGACGCTGTACTTCTGCGTCAACTACGGCGGCCGCGCGGAGATCGCGGACGCCGCGCAGGCCATCGCCCGGGACGTGGCGGCCGGGAAGCTGGACCCGTCGAAGGTCAACGAGAAGACCTTCGCGAAGTACCTGTACTACCCGGACATGCCGGACGTGGACCTCTTCGTGCGCCCCAGCGGCGAGCAGCGCACCTCGAACTACCTGATCTGGCAGAGCGCCTACGCCGAGATGGTCTTCCAGGACGTTCTGTGGCCGGATTTCGACCGTCGGGACCTGTGGCGGGCCTGCCTGGAGTACGCCCAGCGCGACCGCCGCTTCGGCGGGGCGCAGGAGGCGGAAGCCGCCAAGTGAGCGGGACGGGAAAGGGGGGGGGGGGGGGGGGGGGGGGGGGGGGGGGGGGGCGCCGGCGGGGGGGGGCGGGGGGCGCGGGGGGAGAGAAGGGAGGCCCGCCCCGCGCCGCCGGCCGGGGGCCGGG
>NZ_JAFEUF010000132.1:0-6005 GCF_016901035.1 Streptomyces durocortorensis | reverse complement strand
GGTGCGTGTCCCGCGGGGGGCCTGGTGGGGGGGTGGGGGGCTGTGGGGGACCCTCTGGGTGTTCTGGGGGGGCGGCGGTGGGGGGGGGGGGGGGGGGGGGGCCCCCCCCCCCCCCCCCCCTTTCGTCGTAACGTCCGTTACGCCTTCTTCTCGGCGCACTCCGCGCAGGTGCCGAAGATCTCGACGGTGTGCGCGACGTTCACATAGCCGTGCTGGGCGGCGATCATCTCGGCCCACTGCTCGACGGCCGGGCCCTCGACCTCCACGGCCTTGCCGCAGAGTCGGCAGACCAGGTGGTGGTGATGGTCCCCGGTCGAGCACCGCCGGTAGACGGCCTCGCCCTCGGTGGTGCGCAGAACGTCGACCTCACCGGCGTCGGCGAGGGACTGCAGGGTCCGGTAGACCGTCGTGAGGCCCACGGAGTCGCCGCGGTGTTTGAGGACGTCGTGCAGCTCCTGGGCGCTGCGGAACTCGTCGACCTCGTCGAGCGCCGCCGCCACCGCCGCCCGCTGCCGGGTGGACCGGCCGCGTACCGGCGCTGCGTTCGTGCCACTGATCGGCGCCGTGGCCACAGGTGCCTCCTCGTGTCGCCCGTACATGTGTCGGGCCATTGTGCCAGCCCGGCCGGGTGCCTCCGGCGAACACGTACGGTGCGACTCCGTCACACGCACCGCTGTCACACCTGTACGCCGTCCCGCTCCCGGCGGGCTGCCGGTACTTCCAGGGTGCACTCGGCACCCTTCGCCTCGCTCGCCCGGGCCCGGCGTCGCGCGAGCGGAGCGGCGAGCGCGGTCAGCGCGACGAACACCGCGATGGCCAGCAGCACGATCGTCGCGCCGGGCGGAACGTCCTGGTAGTACGAGGTCACGGTGCCGGTGAGGGTGACGGCCGTGCCGATCACCACGGACAGCACGAAGGTGACCTTGAAGGACTTGGTGATCTGCTGGGCGGCCGCCACCGGCACCACCATCAGCGCGCTGACCAGCAGCAGCCCGACGACCCGCATCGCGACGGTCACGGTCACCGCCGCGGTCACCGCGACCAGCAGGTTCAGCACCCGGACGGGCAGCCCGGAGACCCGGGCGAACTCCTCGTCCTGGCTGACCGCGAACAACTGCCGCCGCAGCCCCACCGTGACCAGCACGACGAAGGCCGCCAGCACGCAGATCGCGACGACGTCGGACTCGGAGACGGTGGCGAGCGAGCCGAAGAGGTACGAGGTCAGATTGGCGTTGGAGCCGGTGTCGGACAGGTTGATCAGCATGACGCCGCCCGCCATACCGCCGTAGAACAGCATCGCCAGGGCGAGGTCGCCGCGCGTGTGCCCGTACCAGCGGATCAGCTCCATCACGACGGCGCCGGCCACCGCGACGGCGGTCGCCATCCACACGGGGCTGGTGGAGAGCAGGAAGCCGAGGCCGACGCCGGTCATCGCGATGTGCCCGATGCCGTCGCCCATCAGGGCCTGCCGCCGCTGCACCAGGTAGATGCCGATGGCGGGCGCGGTGATGCCGACCAGCACGGCCGCGATGAGCGCCCGCTGCATGAAGGGAGGGTTGAGGAATTCGAAGAGCATCAGGTCAGCAGTCCCGTCCGGACGGGCTCGGCGGCCGCGTGGGGGTGTACGTGGTCGTGGCCGGGCAGCGCGTGCTGGCCGAGCGCCTCCGGCGGCGGCCCGTCGTGCGTGACGCAGCCGTCGCGCAGGACGACGGCCCGGTCGATCAGCGGCTCCAGCGGGCCCAGCTCGTGCAGCACCAGCAGTACGGAGGTGCCGAGCGCCACCTGCTCGCGCAGGGTCGAGGCGAGGATCTCCTGGCTGGCCAGGTCCACCCCCGCCATCGGCTCGTCCATGATCAGCAGCTCCGGCTCGGAGGCCAGGGCGCGGGCGATCAGCACGCGCTGGTGCTGGCCGCCCGACAGGGCGCTCACGGAGTCCTTCGCGCGGTCGGCCAGGCCCACCAGCTCGATGGCGCGCTCCACGGCCGCCCGGTCCGCCTTCCCGGGCCACCGCAGCCCCGTACGGGACAGCCGGCCGGAGGCGACGACCTCGCGGATCGTGGCGGGCACGCCGCCCGCGGCGGTGGTGCGCTGCGGGACGTACCCGATCCGGCCCCACCGGCGGAAGCGGCGCAGCTCGGTGCCGAACAGCTCGACGCTGCCGCCGGTCAGCGGGACCTGCCCGATGACCGATCGTACGGCGGTGGACTTGCCGGAACCGTTGGCGCCGAGCAGCGCGACGACCTCGCCGCGGTGCACGGTGAGGTCCACCCCGCGCAGCACGGGGCGCGCGCCGAGGGTGGCCGTGGCGCCGCGCAGGCTGATCACGGCCTCGCGGGTGGGGGTGCTCTCACGCTCCGGCATGAGCGCCTCCGATCCGGATGTGGTGCGGGTGGTGCGGGTCACTTCGCGCCGAGGGCCTTCTGCAGCGCGGCGAGGTTGGACTCCATGACCTCGATGTAGTCAGCGCCCTGGGACTTCTCCGTGATTCCCTCCAGCGGGTCCAGGACGCCGGTCTTCAGCCCGGTGTCCTTCGCGAGGGTCTTCGCGGTCCGGTCGCTGGCGAGCGTCTCGAAGAAGACCGTGGTGGCCTTCTCCTTCTCCGCGATGGTGTGGATCTCCTGGATGCGCGCGGGGCTCGGCTCGGCCTCGGGGTCGATGCCCGCGATGCCCTGCTGGGTGAGCCCGTAGCGCTCGGCGAGGTAGCCGAAGGCGGAGTGGGTGGTGATGAAGGTCTTGGTGGCGGGGTTCTTCAGCCCGGTCTCGTACGCCGTGTTCAGCTCGCCCAGCTCGGCGACGAGGGCGTCGGTGTTCTTCTTGTAGTCGGCGGCGTGGTCGGGGTCGGCCTTCTCCAGCGACTTGCCGACACCCTTGGCGACCTCGGCGTACTTCACCGGGTCCAGCCAGATGTGCGGGTCGGCGCCGCCCTCCTCGCCGTGGTTGTGGCCGTCGCCCTCGGAGTGCTCCTCGTGGGCTTCCTCGCCCTCGTGGCCGTGCTCGTCCGCGTGCTCTTCTTCGCCTTCGTGCCCGTGGTCGTGGCCGCTGACCTCGGAGCCGTGGTTCTCCAGCGTGGTGAGGGTCGCGGCGTCGACGGTGTTCTGCACACCGGACTGCTTGATCGCGTCGTCCACGGCGGGCTGGATGCCCTTGAGGTACAGCACGTAGTCGGACTCGCTGATGGAGCCGATCTGGCGCGGGGTGAGCTCCAGGTCGTGCGGCTCTACGCCCGGCTTGGTGAGGCTGGTGACGGCGACGTGCTCGCCGCCGATCTTCTCGGCCAGGAACTGCATCGGGTAGAACGACGCCGTCACCTTCAGCTTGTCGCCGTTGCCCCCGTCCGCCGCGTCGGAGGTGGAGCAGGCGGAGAGGGCGGTCAGACCGAGGGCGACTGCTCCGGCGACGGCGGTGGTGGGTATCAGGCGGCGTACGTTCATGACTGTCATTTTCAACAAAAGTGGAAACGATTGTCAACAAGGCGGATGAGATGCCCGGAAGATCACGAGGTGGTGGCGCACGACCTCTCCCGGGCCCTTACCGATTTGATCCAGGGGGTGCACGCGCCGGTAACCTGAGTCATTCGCCGTTCGTCGTCGTCGTAATGAAGAGAGCACCGTGGCCGCCGACAAGATCGACACCATCGTCAGCCTGAGCAAGCGCCGTGGCTTCGTCTACCCCTGCAGTGAGATCTACGGTGGTCAGCGCGCCGCCTGGGACTACGGGCCGCTGGGCGTCGAGATGAAGGAGAACCTGAAGCGTCAGTGGTGGCGCTACATGGTCACCTCGCGCGAGGACGTGGTCGGTCTCGACTCGTCGGTCATCCTGGCCCCGGACGTCTGGGTCGCCTCGGGTCACGTCGCCACCTTCTCGGACCCGCTGACCGAGTGCACCTCCTGTCACAAGCGCTACCGCGCCGACCACCTGGAGGAGGCGTACGAGGAGAAGCACGGCAAGCCCCCGGTGGGCGGCCTCGCCGACCTCAACTGCCCCAACTGCGGCAACAAGGGCACCTTCACCGAGCCCAAGCAGTTCTCGGGTCTGCTCTCGACCCACCTCGGCCCGACCCAGGACTCCGGCTCGGTCGCCTACCTGCGCCCCGAGACCGCCCAGGGCATCTTCACCAACTTCGGCCAGGTGCAGCAGACCTCGCGCAAGAAGCCGCCGTTCGGCATCGCGCAGATGGGCAAGTCCTTCCGGAACGAGATCACTCCGGGCAACTTCATCTTCCGGACCCGTGAGTTCGAGCAGATGGAGATGGAGTTCTTCGTCAAGCCGGGCGAGGACGAGGAGTGGCAGCAGTACTGGATGGACCAGCGCTGGAACTGGTACACGGACCTCGGCATGCGCGAGGAGAACATGCGCTGGTTCGAGCACCCGAAGGAGAAGCTCTCCCACTACTCCAAGCGCACCGCCGACATCGAGTACCGCTTCCGCTTCGGCGGCAGCGAGTGGGGCGAGCTGGAGGGCGTGGCCAACCGCACCGACTACGACCTCAAGGCGCACTCCGAGGCCTCGGGCACCGACCTGTCGTACTTCGACCAGGAGGCCGGCGAGCGCTGGACGCCGTACGTCATCGAGCCCGCGGCCGGTGTCGGCCGCGCGATGCTGGCGTTCCTGCTCGACGCCTACGTCGAGGACGAGGCGCCCAACGCCAAGGGCGTCATGGAGAAGCGCACGGTCATGCGCCTCGACCCGCGCCTGGCCCCGGTCAAGGTCGCGGTCCTGCCGCTGTCCCGCAACCCGCAGCTCTCGCCGAAGGCCAAGGGCCTGGCGACCGACCTGCGCAAGAACTGGAACATCGAGTTCGACGACGCCGGCGCCATCGGCCGCCGCTACCGCCGTCAGGACGAGATCGGCACCCCGTTCTGCGTCACCGTCGACTTCGACACCCTCGACGACAACGCGGTGACCGTGCGCGAGCGCGACACCATGAAGCAGGAGCGCGTCTCCCTGGACCAGATCCAGGCGTACCTGGGCTCGCGTCTGCTCGGCTGCTGACACCCGCGTGTGTGCGTGGGGCCCCCGGTTCCGGGTACGGACCGGGGGGCTTCGTCGTACGGTCCACCGGAGCCATCGCCGCCGCCGTTCCGGGAGGTACGCCATGCCGTCGATCACCACCAGCAAGGTCAGGAGATGGGACCAGCACGGCCGTGAACACGTCGTGCAGGTACGGAAGTCGGGCGTGACGCGCCAGCTGACCTGCTCCACCTGCGCGTGGCGCCGCTCGGCGCAGTTCCTGCCCTGGCTGAAGGCGGAGGAGCACCTGGCGGAGGCCCACCAGGCGACGGTCGACCCGACGGCCTGATCCCTCCCTGGCGGCCTGAGACCCTCGGCGGCCGGAAAAACTGGTGCGGCGCCCGAGGGGAGCGGGGTACGGTTCCCGCATGTCTTCGTTCTTCCAGATCTACGAGTGAGAGCGCGGCGGGTGCGCACACCCCGCCGCAGCCCGGGGCCTGGCGCGACCGGCCCCGATCACCTTCACCTGACTCACTTCACCTTCCGTAGGGGAGAACACCATGGCCAAGAGCCGTAACAACCTCCTCGGCGTGGGCGGACAGCGCAAGAAGCTGTCCCGCGCCGAGCAGCAGGGCGCGGGCTCCGCGCGCACCGCCGACCGCAAGGTCGCCGAGGACAAGAAGCAGGAGCTGGTCCGCAAGATGCGCGAGCGCGCCGAGGCCCAGACGGCCACGACCGCCGCCGAGCCGGGCGAGCAGGACGACGCGTCGCCGTCTGCCGCGCAGAGCTGACGCCTGAGCAGTTCCCGTACGACGGGGGTGGGGGGGGGGGGGGGGGGGGGGGGGGGGGGGCCCGGCCGCGGGGGGCCGGCGGCGGCGGGCGCGCGCGCGCCGCGCCCGCCGGCCCCCGCCCCCCGCAGGGGCCCCTCTAAATGAACCAATCACTTGGCCCGAATGCGGCCGGTGCGCGCCTTGGCCAGCCCGGCCACGACCGCCGCCGAGCCGGGCGAGCAGGACGACGCGTCGCCGTCTGCCGCGCAGAGCTGACGCCTGAGC
>NZ_JAFEUF010000131.1 GCF_016901035.1 Streptomyces durocortorensis | reverse complement strand
TGGCTGCTGCGGGGGCGGGTGCTGCGGCTGAGGCCCTGGAGCCCGTCCCCGCAGCAGCCACCGCCACTACCTCTTGCGGGACAGCGTCAGGCCGTCCGAGACCGTCAGCAGGACGCTGTCCATCCGGGCGTCCGCGCTCACATGGTCGTTGAACTCCTTGATCGCCGCCGTCGGGCCCGTCGCCTCCGGGTCCGTCACCCCGCCGTGGAAGAGCACGTTGTCCGTGGCGATGACCCCGCCCTGCCGCATCCGGGGCACCAGCTCCTCCCAGTACGCGATGTAGCCGCCCTTGTCCGCGTCCAGGTAGGCGAAGTCGATGTGCGGCTCGGCGGGCATCGCGCGCAGGGTGTCCAGGGCCGGGGCGATCCGCAGGTCGATCCGGTCCGCGACGCCCGCCTTCTCCCAGGCCTCACGCCCGTACGCCGTCCACTCCTCCGAGATGTCGCAGGCGATCAGCGTGCCGTCGGCGGGCAGCGCCTGGGCCATCGCCAGGGCGCTGAACCCGGTGAACGTGCCGACCTCCACCACATGCCGGGCGCCCACCAGCCGGACGAGGAAGGCCAGCAGCGGGGCCTGCTCGTCGGCCGACACCATGCCCGCGTGGTCGGGGAACCGGGCGTACGTGGTGTCCACCAGCTCCCGCTGGACCGGGTCCAGCGGCGGGTTGTGGGCCAGCATGTAGGCGTACAGCTCGTCGGTGATCTTTGTGTTGTTGCCCTTGGTCATGCCCCCAGCCTCGCGCAAGGCGCACCCGCCCGCAGGAGAACTCACACAGCCGCGGCCGCCAGGAAACGGCGCAGGATCTCCTCCCCCGCCGCCCCGCCCCGCCCCTCCAGGGCCACCACGTGCGGGGCCCGCCAGCCCTCGTCGGCCAGTTCGCCGTGGCCGGGGCGCCAGCCGAGGTCGGCGGCGAGCAGCAGGTCGGCATCCAGGAGGGAGTCCCCGGCGGCGAACGTGCGCGTGGCGCCGGTGCGGCGAGCGACCTCGTGCATCGCGGCGCTCTTGGTCAGCGGTGCCGGGACGACGTAGATCTTGCGGCCCTGGAGGGAGACCGTCCAGCCGCGCGGGCGGGCCCAGGCGGCCAGCTCCTTCACCCACTCCTCGGGCAGGAGGGCCCGTTCGACGACGAGGTAGGCGAAGAGGTCCTCGGCGACCCGTTCCTTGAGGAGCCAGGCCGGGTCGGCGGTCGTGGCGAGGTGGGCGCGGATCTCGGTGAGCGGGGCGCACTCGGCCGCGATCCGGGACTCCACTTGCTGCTGCCAGTCGCGGTCGGAGACGCCGTCGACCAGGATGTGGCCGCCGTTGGCGCAGATCGCGTACCGGGGGGCGGGGCCGGGGAGGTGGATGCGGTGGTACTGCTCGCGGGTGCGGGTGGTGGTCGGCACAAAGACCGTGGAGGCCGCCACCTCGGTGAGCAGGCCGGCTGCCGTCTCCGTCAGGTACGAGAGGGGCTTGTGGCCGTACACCTCGACGCACAGGAGCCGGGGGGCCTCCGCGTCCGGCATGGACAGGTCGAGCGAGGCCGCCGAGTAGATCAGCGTACGGTCGAGGTCGCTCGCCACCAGGGTGGTGGAACCGTTCACAGCGGTCGGAATGCTCATGCGCCCTTCACCGCCTTGCCGTCCGCGCCCGTCGCGCCGCGCGTGTACCGGGGGTGGATCAGACCGACACAGCTGTACGGGAGGTCGTCGACCTCCTCGACCGGGACGCCCCGTTGTTCGGCCAGCAGCCGGATGTGCGTCAGGTCCGCGCCCGCGCCGCGCTTCGCGAGGATCTTCCAGGGGACGCGGCGGAGCAGCACCCGGGTGGTCTCGCCGACGCCCGGCTTGACCAGGTTGACGTCGTGGATGCCGTACTCCTCGCTGATCCGCTCGACGGCCGCCCAGCCCTCCCAGGTCGGGGCCCGGTCGGCAGCGAGCAGTTCCTTGGCCTCGGCCTCGACCGGACCCGCCACCTCGTCGAAGCGGGCGGCGATCGTGTCGAGGAAGTGGCCCGAGACGTCGGAGGACGCCAGCTCCCGGTAGAACTTCCCGCCGTGGAAGTCGTTGGGCCCGACCAGGTCGGCGCGGAGCACCGTACGGGAAATGAGCCCGGACACCGTGGAGTTGAGGCAGGCGGAGGGGATGAGGAAGTCCTCGCGGGTGCCGTACGTCCGCACACAGCCGCCCGGGTCCGCGAGCACCGCGATCTCCGGGTCGAAGCCGGCGGGTCCGCCCGAGGCCTCGAACTCCTCTATCGCCGCGGCCAGTTCGCGGGTGATCGCGCCCTTGCCCGTCCAGCCGTCGACGAACACCACGTCGGCCGGGTCGTGATGGGCGGCCAGCCAGCGCAGGGCGGTGGCGTCGATGCCCCGGCCCCGGACGATGGAGACGGCGTAGTGCGGCAGGTCCAGACCGTGCCGGTGCTGGGCCCAGCGGCGCATCAGCACCCCGACCGGGGTTCCGGCGCGGGCGAGCGAGACCAGCACCGGGCGAGGGCCGCGTTCGGCGAGGACCGTCTCGGTGACGGTGCCGACCGCGCGGGCGATGCGCGCGGCGGAGGTCTCCAGGGCGGCGGTGAACAGCGCCTGGTACTCGGCGCTCGGCTGGTACTCCACGGGCAGCGACTCCGCGTAGTGCGCGCCGCCGCTCTGGATCGCCTCCTCGCGCTCCTCCGTGGGGGCCTCCAGCTCGGTGTCCGAGAGGTCCTGGAGCAGCCAGCCGACGTCCTCCGGCGCGTAACTGGAGAACTCGGGGCCTCGGAGGGGCTCGGGCAGCACGGCGGGCTCCGATACAGGTGTGGGGGTGTACGAGGGGACGACCGCGAGGAGTACCCGGTCGGCGTGGACGGCGAGCTGGGCCAACAAGCCTTCGGGGGCGTGCAGTTCGGGGGTGTCGGCGGTGGAGTCGACGACGGCGACCACGGCGTCGAAGCCGGCGCCCGCCACGTTGTACGCGTACCGGTCGCCGGGTCCGTCCGCCGGGTCGTCGTGGGCCGGGAAGGCGAGCCGGGTGCGTATCGCGTAGCCGGGGTCGTCGACGGCCAGGACGGGCGAGCGGGTGGTGGTGGAGTAGCGGACCTCCGTGACGGCGCCCAGGGTCTCCTCCAGGGCCGTGCCCAGGCGCAGCGGCGCGTACATCAGCTCCTCGAAGCCGAGGACGAGCACCCGGCGGGGCTCCCCTCCCAACGCCGCCGCGATCCGTTCCGCCATGCCCGGGAGCGCCGCTTCGAGCGCCGCCCGGTGGGTCGGGGTGAAACCGTGCCGGCCGCCGTCGGGGACGCCTGCGGGCCAGGCGAGGTCGACGCGGGTGACCGGGGCGGGAGCCGGCGCGGAAGCGAAAGCTTCCCCCGCCTCCCCTGCCTCCTGGGCCGCCACCAGGGCCTGCCCGCGTTCCAGTACGCCGTCCGGCAGCGACACCGTTCCGGCGGCGCGGGTCACCAGGTCCACCCGGGCGCCGATCTCGGCGGCGAAGTCGGTCAGCCGGTCGCGGTCCGCCGGGGAGCGCATGTCGACCAGGGCGACGATGACGTACCGCTCGCGCGGGTGCAGTTCGTGCAGCGCGCGAATGGTGTTGAGCACCGTGTTGCCGGTGGAGAACTCGTCGTCGACCAGCACCAAGGCGGAGGCGTCCCGCTCGAACAGCCCGGGGTCCTCCGGCAGCAGCAGGTGCGAGGTGGCGTGCGAGTGGGCCTCCTCGAAGCCGCCCGCCTGCTTCACGCCCGCCACCGGACGCCGCGTGGAGTGCAGGTACGGGGCGTCCCGCAGACCGTCCGCGACGGCGTGGCCGAGACCGGTGGCCGTCTCCGCGTACCCGAGGACCACCGCGCGGCGGGCCTCCTCCTCACCGAGCAGGGCCCGTACCCGCTCACCGAGCTCGAATCCGGCCCCGTGCACGACGGAGGGCCGCTGGGGAACGTGCTTGCCCAGCACGTTGGACACCAGCAGATGCGCCCGCTTGGGGTTGCGGCGCAGGGCCAGACCCAGCAGCTCCTTGAGCTCTCCGTCGCCTTCGAGGGCGACTCCGAGCCGCTCGGCCACCCATTCGCCCGACCACACCACGTCCACGATCTCTTCTCTCGTCGCGCGCTCGCTCATCGACGCGCGCTCAGTTCGTCAGGCCGGCGGCCAGCAGGTCCACGAAGCCGACGTCTTCCCTGGCCACCCCGAACACCTCGGCCCGCTGGAGCGTGCGCTCGGCCCAGGCCCGGTGGGGCTTCACTTCGTTCATCTTGTTCGTGTACGCCGAGCGCAGCACCCCGCCGCCCCCGCGCTCGGGGCTCAGGATGTCCTGGGCGTCGGTGAACTCCTCGTGGCTGACCACGGACAGCGCGTGAACCGGCGCCACGTGGGAGGGGTGGATGCAGGTCTTGCCGAGCAGGCCGTTGGCCCGGTCGAGCTCGATCTCCCGGAGCAGTCCGTCGAGGTCGTGCTCGATGAGTGCCGTACGCAGCTCCTCGGCGCTGCCCTCCAGGAAGGGGCTGCGGCGCAGCTGGGGCTTGAACATGCGCTCCTGGCGGCGGAAATACTCCCAGACCGGGCCGGTGATCGTGAAGCCGGTGCCGTCGGCCCGGCCGAGCACGTTGACGACGTCGGCGATCACGGAGGCGACGATATGGACGTCGTACGCCGTCATGTCGGGCGCGCGGCGCAGTCCGTAGGCCGAGCAGAAGTCGGTGACGCCGAGGCGCAGGGCGAGCACCCGGTCCCGGTATTTGTCGACGCTGCGGGCGATGCCCTGGAGAATGTCGCCGCGCGTCTCCAGGTGGAGCAGCTCGGGGGATTCGAGGACCGGCATGGCGAAGAGCCGTCGGCCGCACGCCGCCTCGGCCTCGGCAAGTGCCTCCAGGAAGTGCCTTCCCCGCTCTTCGGTGAATTTGGGAAGTACGAAACCGGACAACATCCGGACCGAGTCGCCGAGGCGTCGCACCAGGTCGGTGATCTGGGCGGGTTCCCGTACGCGGATGAAGAGGAGCGGGATGTCGGCGTCGGCCGCGTCCGCCGTGCCCGTGGCGTCGCCCGGGCTCCGCCCGGCGGGCCCGGACTCTGCGGCCCGGGCGGCCAGGGCGGCGAACTGCCTGATCAGGTTGGCTTCGGCGTCGGTGACCTCGGCGTCGTCGATCGAGTCCTCCAGGCACAGCACCATGGAGACGACACCGCGCGCGGCCTGCTTCAGCACGTCGTCGGCGAGCGACGGGCGGGTGGCCGGGGAGTAGAGCGTGGCTCCCAGGGCGACGGAGAGCATCCGTGCCGGGGATTCCGCGGTGAAGGCGCGGGGTTCCCTGAAGAACAGGCCCTCGCGGGCAGTGGGCGATATGTGCCCGAAGTGACGCATGATTTTCCCCCGAACTGCCTGACCGGCCGAACAACGCATGGCCGGTAATAGTACGTACGGACGGGTGTCAACAGTTCCCCATGTACATGAATTTCCGGTTACCCGCCTCTTGTCCGACGCACTCTCGCGGTACCGTCCCGGTCTGCCCGCGCCCCCGCCGGGCACGGTCGTGCCGCCCCCCGCGTTGTCCGCACGGGCCCCCAGCAGGCAGGATGACGGTCATGACGCACACGATGCTGAAGGGCTCGAACGTCCCCGTCGATGCCGCGGCCGTCCGGGCCGTGCTGCGCTGGACCCCGGGCGCCGGGGTTCCCGACGTGGACGCCTCCGCCCTGCTCCTCGGTGCGTCCGGCCGGGTGCGGTCGGATGAGGACTTCGTCTTCTACAACCAGCCCCGGCACCCCTCCGGCCTGGTCCGGCGGCTGCCGAAGCGCAGTGTGCCGGAAGGGCTGACGGACACGGTCGAGGCGGACCTCGGGGCGCTCGACGCGTCGGTGGACCAGGTGGTCATCGCGGCCTCCTCCGATGGGGCCGCCTTCGAACAGGTCCCGGACCTGCGCATACTCCTGTTCGACGCCGCGTTCGCCGAGGGCGAGCCGCTGGCGGTGTTCGATGTGCGGCCGGAGACCGGGGAAGAGACGGCGATCATCTGCGGCGAGCTGTACCGCCGCGGCGAGGGCTGGAAGTTCCGCGCGGTCGGCCAGGGCTATCCCACCGGCCTGATCGGCCTGGCCACCGCCTTCGGCATCTCGGTGGACGAGTCGGAGGCGGCGAACGGGGCGCAGCAGGGGGACGGGGCGCAGGACCCGGCCGCTCCGGCGGGCACGGGGCCGCTCCCGGCCGCCGTGCCCCCGCCCCCGGCCGTGCCGCCGCGGCCCGTGCCGGCCACCGCGGCCACCGGCTCCGGGCCCGACTCCCAGGCCACGGTCCAGCACCAGCAGCCCTCCTACGGCTATCCGCCTCCGGTCGCGCACCCCTCTGCCGGGGCCGCGCCCCATCAGCCGGCGTACGGCTATCCGCAGCCCGCCGAGCCGCCCGCGTACGGCTATCCGCAGCCGGCGGCTGCCGCCGCGCACGCGCCCGACCCCCATTTCGTGCTGCCTCCCCAAGGTCCGCAGTTCGTCCGGTCCTGAGCCGAGCCCCGGGATACGGCCCTGGCTCACGTGCGGGACTTGTAGCCGCGTCCCCATTGCATGCCGTAGCCGTACAGCCGGTCCAGCTCCGACTGGAAGCCGTACACGAACTTCACCTCGCGGCGCACGATCAGTTCGTCCTTGATGTTCTCCACGGTGAACACCGCGCAGGAGCGGGCCTCCGCCGCGCGTTCGTCCAGCTCGATCTCGATGCGCGGGCCGTTGCCCGGGTAGAGCGTGATCTTGGCGTGGGTACGGTCGAACGCGGGCGTCCGGTCGTAGATGTAGACGAAGAACAGCAGCCGCTTGATCTTGTCGCGCTGGTCGAGGTTGACGTAGACCGTCTCGCCGGAGGGCGCGCCGAACCGGTCGTCGCCGCTGAGCCGGACGTAGGGCGGGCCGTTGAGGTCGCCGATCAGGCTGCCCAGCGGCTGCACGACCCCTTTGGTGCCGTCCATCAGCTCGTACATGCAGCCGAGGTCCAGGTCGACGTTGACGACGCCCTGGGTGTGCGCCTGGACGACCTCGGGCTTGAAGAGCTGGAGGGGGCGCCGCAGCATGCCGTTCTGGCGTGAGCGGCCCTCGATGTCCGAGGTCCGCATCCGCCAGGAGAGGTTGACCCGGAGGTTGCCCGAGAGGGCGCCCTGCTTGCTGAGCGAGATCGTGGCGTTCCGCTTGGACAGCACGACAGCGCTCGACGTCGAGTTGCCCGAGTCGAACTGTGCCGCGCGCCCCGGCCACAGACCGTCGAAGAATCCCATCCCTACCCCCACCTGTTTCACGCCGTCAGCGCTGTTCGCGCCGCCTGTTCGCGCCCCGGACATCACTGCGGGGCGGCCACCGGGCCGGGTCCGGGAATTCCCGGAGCGCCGTCGCCGTGTGGGCCGCCCCGCAGAGAGCGTTCCTCAATCCCTACCGGGTCACACCCCGGAGGACACTTCCGCCTTGGTGCCCGAGCCGTCGCCCCCGGCGGATTCCGCGGCGAGCGCGCGGTTGCGCTTGACCGAGGACCAGAAGGAGAGGGCGATCAGGATCACGCCGACCGAGCCGGTGATGAGCTCGTTGATCTCGTGCTGGATGGTGATCAGCAGGATGATGGAGAGCGCGCCGATCGCGTAGTGCGCGCCGTGCTCCAGGTAGACGTAGTCGTCGAGCGTGCCCTCGCGCACCAGGTAGACGGTGAGCGAACGGACGTACATGGCGCCGATGCCGAGGCCGAGGGCCATCAGCACGATCTCGTTGGTGATGGCGAAGGCGCCGATGACGCCGTCGAAGGAGAACGAGGCGTCCAGGACCTCCAGGTAGAGGAAGAGGAAGAACGCGGCCTTTCCGGCGAGGGCGACCCCGGTGACGGGCTTGCCCTTCTTCTTGGCCTCTTCCTCGGCCTCGTGCTCACGCTCCTCCTCCTCTTCGAGCTTGCCCTCGAAGAATCCGGAGAGGCCGCCGACGATCAGGTAGGTGATCAGACCGGCGATGCCGGAGAGCATGACCGTCGCCGACTTGTCCACGTGCCCGCCGCCGTGCTGGTGGGCCTGGGTCGCGAAGGTCATGGCGGTGATCATCAGGATGATCAGCGCGACGCAGACCGACAGCATGTCGACCTTGCCGAGCTTGGCGAGCGGCCGCTCGATCCAGCGCAGCCAGTGGATGTCCCGGTCCTCGTCGAAGATGAAGTCGAGGAAGATCATCAACAGGAACATGCCACCGAAGGCGGCGATCGACGGATGGGCGTCCGTCACCAGTTCCTTGTACCTGTCCGGGTCGTTGAAGGACAGGTCGATGGCCTCGATCGGTCCGAGCTTGGCGCTCACGGCCACGATCACGACGGGGAACACCAGTCGCATACCGAAGACGGCGATGAGGATGCCGATGGTGAGGAAGATCTTCTGCCAGAAGGCATTCATCTTCTTCAGGATTCCGGCGTTGATCACCGCGTTGTCGAAGGACAGCGAGATCTCCAGGACGGACAGGATCGCGACGATGCCGAAAGCCTGCCACCCCCCGTAGAAAATCGCTGCGACCAGGCCGAGCGCGGTGACCGCGAACGACCAGCCGAAGGTTTTCAGAACCACTGGCTACCCCATCGTGTTGTTAAACGGGTCTCCCCCGGTGTGTCGGGGCCCCCCGCGCCGTGCGCGGCGTTATGAAACGTTGACGCCGAAGTCTAGAGCGATACCTCGCAGGCCAGACGCATACCCCTGGCCGACTGCACGGAATTTCCACTCGCCGTTGTACCGGTAGAGCTCGCCGAAGATCATCGCGGTCTCCGTCGAGGCGTCCTCGCTCAGGTCGTAGCGGGCCAGCTCCTGGCCGTCGGCCTGGTTGACCACCCGGATGAAGGCGTTGCTGACCTGGCCGAACGCCTGGCCCCGGTTGTCCGCGTCGTGGATCGAGACCGGGAAGACGATCTTGTCGCAGTGGGCGGGCACCTGGTCGAGCCGGACGATGACGGACTCGTCGTCCCCGTCGCCCTCCCCCGTGAGGTTGTCGCCGGTGTGCTCGACGGAGCCGTCCGGGCTCGTGAGGTTGTTGTAGAAGACGAACCACTCGTCCCCGAGCACCCGGCCCGACTGGCACAGCAGGGCGCTGGCGTCGAGGTCGAAAGCGGCGCCCGTGGTGGAGCGTGCGTCCCAGCCGAGCCCGACCAGCACCTGGGTGAGGTTGGGTGCGACCTTGGAGAGGGAGACATTGCCTCCCTTGGCGAGCGTGACGCCCATGTGTGTCCTCCCCGAGTCATGAAAAAACGCTGCCGGGGGCTTCCGACGCCCGGGGTGGGCGTCGAAAGCGCCCGGTGAGGGGGCGTCCGGCGAGTCGGAACCGTCGGTACCGGCCGGACACCCCCTGGCGCCAGAACGTCAGACGTTGACGCCGAAGTCCTGGGCGATGCCGCGCAGACCGGAGGCGTACCCCTGGCCGATGGCGCGGAACTTCCACTCGGCGCCGTTGCGGTACAGCTCGCCGAAGACCATCGCGGTCTCCGTCGAGGCGTCCTCGCTCAGGTCGTAGCGGGCCAGCTCGCTGTTGTCGGCCTGGTTGACCACGCGGATGTACGCGTTGCGGACCTGGCCGAAGCTCTGCTGACGGCTCTCGGCCTCGTAGATCGAGACCGGGAAGACGATCTTGTCGACGTCGGCGGGGACACCGGCGAGGTTCACCTTGATGACCTCGTCGTCGCCCTCGCCCTCACCGGTGGTGTTGTCACCGGTGTGCTCGACGGAGCCGTCGGGGCTCTTCAGGTTGTTGAAGAAGACGAAATTGCCGTCGGCGGCGACCTTGCCCTCGGCGTTCGCCAGCAGCGCGCTGGCGTCGAGGTCGAAGTCACCACCGGTGGTGGTGCGGGCGTCCCAGCCCAGACCGACGATGACCGCGGTCAGGTTGGGCGCGGCCTTGGTCAGCGAGACGTTGCCGCCCTTGCTGAGGCTGACTCCCACGAGTCCTCCAGTAGTTTTCTCAGGGGCCGGCAGACACCAGCGTCCCCGTCGTTCGTTGGCATCGGATCAACGATTGGATCCTAGTGACCGGTTCCCGGCCAAAACAGGCTTTTGACCGGGCGTCGCCAGGAGATCGTCTCAGAGCGCTTCGAGCGCCTTGACGTAGTCGTTCAGGTCACGGGCGTCCGGGAGGCCGTTGACGACGCTCCAGCGGACGGTGCCCGCCTTGTCGATGACGAAGGTGCCGCGCACCGCGCAGCCCTTGTCCTCGTCGAAGACGCCGTACGCCCGCGAGGTCTCCCCGTGCGGCCAGAAGTCGGACAGCAGCGGGTACTCCAGGCCCTCCTGCTCGGCGAAGACGCGCAGGGTGTGGATGGAGTCGTTGGAGACGGCGAGGAGCTGGGTGCCCTCGTTCTCGAAGCGGGGCAGCTCGTCGCGGAGCGCGCACAGCTCGCCGGTGCAGACGCCGGTGAAGGCGAACGGGTAGAACACCAGCACCACGTTCTTCTCACCGCGGAACTCCGACAGCCGCACGGTCCGGCCGTGGTTGTCCTTGAGCTGGAAGTCCGGGGCCTGGCTGCCGACCTCGATCGTCATGGAACACGTATCCCTTCGCCGCTTCTCCGCTTCCCGGGCCGGGTCCGTCCGGGTGACTCCCACCCTACGCAGACCGGCTGCGGCCATACGAAGGCCCTCACGGGTGCGGGTGCGCCCGTGAGGGCCTCGGGGTGGTGCGAAGAGCGGTTCAGCGCTTGGCCTTGGCCCCCTTGGGGGTGACCAGACGGCTGCCCGTCCAGTCCTTGCCCGCGCTGATGCTCTTGGTCTGGGCGAGACCGGCTGTCTGGGCAGCCTCATTGATGTCGCTCGGTTCGACGTATCCGTCACGGCCGGTCTTCGGCGTCATCAGCCAGACCGTACCGCCGTCCTCGATCAGACCAATGGCATCCACCAGCGCGTCCGTAAGGTCGCCGTCCTCGTCGCGGAACCAGAGCAGGACGACGTCTGCGACGTCGTCGTAATCCTCGTCGACGAGTTCCTGGCCGGTAGTGGCCTCAATGCCCTCACGGAGCTCCAGCTCGACGTCTTCGTCGTAGCCGATCTCCTGGACCACTTGTCCGGGCTCGAACCCCAGGCGTGCTGCCGGGTTGGTCCGCTCCTCCGCGTGGTCCGCGGTCGCGCTCACGGGTTGCCTCCTGATCATGTCTTCGGAAAATGCTGCAGCCACGCGCGTGCGCGGGGCGTAGGCCGTAGTCCACACGGGCCCGGCGAATCGCGCAAGTACCCAGTGTGCGAGACCGCCTATACGGTGACGTTCCCTGCCACGTCGCCGCAAGTTCCGGCATGTCTCTCCGGCGGCTTCCAGAGGTCTCCCCGAGGTCGCTCCATCCGTTTACGTCCTTCCTCAGCTTATGCGGTTTCGATCCTCCAATAGGAGTCGAACAGCCTTTGGGAACGCTTGGACGCCTTGGGCGTAAGGTTGCGGTTTGCCCGTACCCAGCCGCGTACTGCCCACACTCGTGCCCCGTGGACGAGTTTTCCGAACCTCCGGGTTACTCCCTGGTAGAGATGACGTTCGGGCCCTCGCGGTAGCACGATGGAAGCGGCGCACGCAGAGTTGGCACACAGAGTTGGCAGCGTCGTTCGGGGGTGACGTCCCCCGTAACAGGCCCCGTAGAGCACCACCGAACAGCGAAGGAACAGTGTGGCTTCCGGATCCGATCGCAACCCGATCATCATTGGCGGCCTTCCGAGCCAGGTCCCGGATTTCGATCCCGAGGAAACCCGGGAATGGCTCGACTCCCTCGACGCCGCCGTCGACGAGCGCGGCCGTGAGCGGGCCCGCTATCTGATGCTCCGGCTCATCGAGCGCGCGCGTGAGAAGCGTGTCGCCGTGCCGGAGATGCGCAGCACGGACTACGTGAACACGATCGCCACGAAGGACGAGCCGTTCTTCCCCGGCGACGAGGAGATCGAGCGCAAGGTCCTCAACGCGACCCGCTGGAACGCCGCCGTGATGGTCTCGCGGGCCCAGCGCCCCGGGATCGGCGTCGGCGGCCACATCGCCACCTTCGCCTCCTCCGCCTCTCTGTACGACGTGGGCTTCAACCACTTCTTCCGGGGCAAGGACCAGGGCGACGGCGGCGACCAGATCTTCTTCCAGGGGCACGCGTCCCCGGGGATCTACGCCCGCGCGTTCCTGCTGGACCGGCTGAGCGAGGCGCAGCTCGACGCGTTCCGCCAGGAGAAGTCGAAGGCCCCGAACGGTCTGTCCAGCTACCCGCACCCGCGGCTGATGCCGGACTTCTGGGAGTTCCCGACCGTCTCGATGGGCCTCGGCCCGCTCGGCGCGATCTACCAGGCGCGGATGAACCGCTACATGGAGGCGCGCGGCATCGCCGACACTTCCAAGTCGCACGTCTGGGCCTATCTGGGCGACGGCGAGATGGACGAGCCGGAGTCGCTGGGCCAGCTGTCCATCGCGGCCCGTGAGGGCCTGGACAACCTCACCTTCGTGGTCAACTGCAACCTTCAGCGCCTCGACGGCCCGGTGCGCGGCAACGGCAAGATCATCCAGGAGCTGGAGTCGCAGTTCCGGGGCGCCGGCTGGAACGTCATCAAGCTGGTCTGGGACCGTTCCTGGGATCCGCTGCTGGCGCAGGACCGCACGGGCATCCTGGTCAACAAGCTGAACACCACGCCGGACGGCCAGTTCCAGACGTACGCCACGGAGACCGGCTCGTACATCCGCGAGCACTTCTTCGGCGACGACCCGCGGCTGCGGGACATGGTCAAGGACATGACCGACCAGCAGATCCTGCACCTGGGGCGCGGCGGTCACGACCACCGCAAGGTGTACGCGGCCTACGCGGCGGCCAAGGCGCACAAGGGGCAGCCGACGGTCATCCTGGCGCAGACGGTCAAGGGCTGGACCCTGGGGCCGAACTTCGAGGGCCGCAACGCGACCCACCAGATGAAGAAGCTCACGGTCGAGGACCTCAAGCGCTTCCGGGACCGCCTGCACATCCCGATCACGGACAAGCAGCTGGACGAGGGCTACCCGCCCTACTACCACCCGGGCCGTGACTCGGAGGAGATCCAGTACATGCACGACCGCCGGCAGGGTCTGGGCGGTTACGTCCCGACCCGGGTCGTGCGGGCGAAGCCGCTGCCGCAGCCCGAGGACAAGACGTACGCGGCTGCGAAGAAGGGTTCGGGCTCGCAGTCGATCGCCACCACGATGGCGTTCGTCCGCGTCCTGAAGGACCTCATGCGGGACAAGGAGATCGGCAAGCGCTTCGTGCTGATCGCCCCCGACGAGTACCGCACCTTCGGCATGGACGCGTTCTTCCCGAGTGCGAAGATCTACAACCCGCTCGGCCAGCAGTACGAGGCGGTCGACCGCGATCTGCTGCTCGCGTACAAGGAGTCGCCGACGGGGCAGATGCTGCACGACGGCATCTCCGAGGCGGGCTGCACGGCCTCGCTGATCGCCGCCGGTTCGGCGTACGCGACGCACGGCGAGCCGCTGATCCCGGTGTACGTCTTCTACTCGATGTTCGGGTTCCAGCGCACCGGCGACCAGTTCTGGCAGATGGCCGACCAGCTCTCGCGCGGCTTCGTGCTGGGCGCGACGGCCGGACGCACCACGCTGACCGGTGAGGGCCTCCAGCACGCGGACGGCCACTCGCAGCTGCTCGCGTCGACGAACCCGGGCTGTGTCGCGTACGACCCGGCCTACGGGTTCGAGATCGCGCACATCATGCAGGACGGGCTCCGCCGGATGTACGGCGAGGCCAACGAGGACGTCTTCTACTACCTCACCGTCTACAACGAGCCGATCCAGCACCCGGCCGAGCCCGAGAACGTGGACGTCGAGGGCATCCTCAAGGGCATCCACCGCTTCGGCCCCGGCGAGAAGGGCGAGATCCCGGCCCAGATCATGGCGTCGGGCGTGGCGGTCCCCTGGGCCCTGGAGGCGCAGAAGATCCTCGCGGACGAGTGGAACGTCAAGGCGGACGTCTGGTCGGCGACCTCCTGGAACGAGCTGCGCCGCGAGGCGGTGGACGTGGAGCGCTACAACCTCCTGCACCCGGAGGAGGAGCAGCGCGTCCCGTACGTGACCAGGAAGCTCGAAGGGGCCCAGGGTCCGTTCGTGGCGGTCTCGGACTGGATGCGTTCGGTGCCGGACCAGATCGCACGCTGGGTGCCGGGCGCGTACCAGTCGCTGGGCGCGGACGGCTTCGGCTTCGCGGACACCCGGGGTGCGGCCCGCCGGTTCTTCCACATCGACGCGCAGTCGATCGTGCTGGCGGTGCTCACCGAGCTGGCCAAGGAGGGCAAGATCGACCGGTCGGCCCTGAAGACGGCTGTCGACCGCTACGAGCTCCTGGATGTGGCCGCGGCCGATCCGGGCGCGGCGGGCGGCGACGCGTAGCCGTAGAGCTGCTGTACGGGCCCGGGGGGGGGGGGGGGGGGGGGGGGGGCGCCCCCCCCGCCCCCCCGGGGGGGGCGGGGGGGGCGGGGGGGGGGCGCCCCGCCCCGGGGGGGCGGGGGGGGGCGCGCCCTGTTCTTCGCGGGGGGGGCCGGGGGGGGGGGGGGGGGCGCGGGCCGCCCCCCCCCCCCCCCCCCCCACGCCCGGGAGCCGCTAGTTCTCCCAGATCTTGAACGCCCGCACCTGGTACGGGGAGCGGGGCAGCCAGGTCCCGCCGCCCGGGTACGTCTCGAACTCGCCCGTCTCCTGGCATTCGGCGGACTGGTAGGTGGTGACGGGCCGGCCGGTGCGGTTGGCGAGGGACTGGGCGTCGCCGCCCTTCGGCAGCGGGACGCAGCTCTCGATGTCGGTGTCGGAGAGCTCGAAGGTCTGGCGGGCCCCGGTGAAGTCGGGCTTCTTCCAGAGGCAGAGCCTGCCGGCCTCACAGGCGCCGAGGCTGACGCCCGGGGACCGCTCGGGTGCCGCGGCCGCCCGGTCGTGGGCCAGGGCCTGGGGAACGAGTACGGCGGTGGCCAGGGCGGCCGCGAGAACGGTCGTACGTGTAAAGGTCGTACGCATGATGGATCAACCCCCGTGGTTGGTCGGTGCTGTTCTTCCGCTGCTCACTCTGTGTCACCGGGCGCGGTGTGCGGAAGGGCGGCCGGGGGTGCTCCACCCTGATAGGCGAGAGCCCCGCCGAAAGGATTCGGCGGGGCTCCGGCCTGCGCTGTGTTGACGGCCTGCGCGGCGTCGGGCGTCAGATGTGGCCGACCCCGGCACCCGCCTCGGCGTTCTCGCCGCGCTTGGTGAGGGTCGCGACGAAGGCGGCGATGACCGCGACGACACCGGCGACGGTGAAGGCCAGGCCCATGCCGGACATGAAGGTGTCGTGGATGACCCCGCCGATGCGGTCGATGACGTCCGGCGTCATGCCGGGCGCCTTGGCGAGCGCGTCGGCCGGGACCATGCCGAACTCGGCGGCCTCCTCCAGCTTCGGGTCGGGTGCGCCGGGCAGGCCCGCGCCCGCCCAGTTGTCCGCGAACTCGGCGCTGACCTTGGAGGACATGACCGCGCCGAGGACGGCGGTGCCGAGCGCGCCGCCGACCTGCATGGCGGCCTGCTGGAGGCCGCCGGCCACGCCGGACAGCTCCATGGGCGCGTTACCGACGATGACCTCGGTGGCGCCGACCATGACCGGGGCGAGCCCGCAGCCGAGCAGGGCGAACCAGAGGGACATCGCGAAGGTGCCGGTGGACTCGCTGAGCGTGGTCATGCCGAACATCGCGGTGGCCGTGCAGACCATGCCGCCGACCAGCGGGACGCGCGGGCCGAACTTGGTGATCAGCAGGCCGGCGACCGGCGAGGAGACGATCATCATGGCCGTCAGCGGCAGCAGGTGCAGACCGCTGTCGACCGGGCTGAGTCCGTGGACGCCCTGGAGGAAGAACGTCACGAAGAAGAGGCCGCCCATGAAGGCGAAGGCCATCAGCGTCATGAGGACGACACCGGCCGTCAACGGGACGGAACGGAACATCCCCAGCGGAACGAGGGGCTCCTTGACCCGGTTCTCCCAGAGGCCGAAGGTGATGAAGAGCGCGATGGCGGCGGCCAGCCAGGCCCAGGTCCGGCCGTCGCCCCAGCCCCAGGACTCACCGGCCTTGATGATGCCCCAGATGAGGGCGAACATCGCGCCCGAGAGCAGCACGATGCCGGGGATGTCGAAGGAGCGCGGCGCGTTGGCGGCACGGTGGTCCTTGAGGATCACCAGGCCGAAGAGGAGCGCCACGACGCCGACCGGCACGTTGATGAAGAAGACCGACTGCCAGCTGACGTGCTCGACG
Source organism: Streptomyces durocortorensis (assembly GCF_016901035.1). Taxonomy (GTDB): domain Bacteria; phylum Actinomycetota; class Actinomycetes; order Streptomycetales; family Streptomycetaceae; genus Streptomyces; species Streptomyces durocortorensis. Next base: position 4,059 of record NZ_JAFEUF010000131.1, on the reverse strand, counting down.
AGCAGACCGCCGACGATCGGACCGCCCGCGGTGGACGCTCCGATGACCATGCCCCAGATGCCGATCGCCATGTTCAGCTTCTCGGCGGGGAAGGTGGCGCGCAGCAGGCCGAGCGCAGCCGGCATGAGCAGGGCGCCGAAGAGGCCCTGGAGCACCCGGAAGAGGATGACCAGCGAGATCTCGCTGGAGAGACCGATCGCACCGGAGGCGAGGGCGAAGCCCGCGATGCCGATGAGGAAGGTCTGACGGTGGCCGAAGCGGTCGCCCAGCTTGCCCGCGGTGATCAGGGCGACGGCGAGGGCGAGCAGATAGCCGTTGGTGATCCACTGGACGTCGGCGAGCGAGGCGCCGAGGTCGCGTTGGATGGCGGGGTTCGCGATGGCGACGATGGTGCCGTCGAGGGCGACCATCATCACGCCGATGGCGACGGCGAAGAGGGTCAGCCAGGGGTGGCCGCGAAGCCCCTTGACCGGGGCGGGTCCTGCGTTGTCTTCGGGCTCCCGCGGCGCCTTCTCGACGGTGGTCTGACTAGTCATACGGGGAGACTAGTGACAGCCGCTGACAGTTGACAAACCAATTCACAAGTCAGTAACTGTCACGTAGCTCACACGTAGCGCACAGGTATGCTGAGCTGGACAAACACGGGAAAAGAGGGACCGGTACGTGACCGACGGGCAGACAGTCGAGCCCCGCGCCGGACTGCGTGAACGCAAGAAACAGCGCACCCGGGACGCCTTGTTGCGCGCCGCCCTCGAATTGTTCACCACCCAGGGGTACGAACGCACCACCGTCGACGAGATCGTCGACGCCGTGGAGGTCTCCCAGCGCACCTTCTTCCGCTACTTCGCGAGCAAGGAGGAGGTCACCTTCGCCGTGCAGGAGGTGGTCGAGTCCCGCTTCATCGAGGAGCTGCGCCGGCGCCCCGCCTCCGAAGCGCCCTTCGAGGCCATGCGCCGGGCGGTGCTGTGCGCGTGGAACAGCATCGGCGAGGCGATCGAGGAGGTCATCACCGTCGACCTCCACATGCGGACCTACCAGATGATCGAGTCGACCCCCTCCCTGCTCGCCGCCCACATGCGGCGCGGCATCGCCCTGGAGAACCAGATCGCCCTGCTGATCGCGGAGCGCGAGGGGCTGGACGTGGGGCGGGATCCCCGGCCGCGGGTGGCCGTCGCCGCGTTCTCCGGGGTGATGCGGGTGACCGGTCAGCTGTGGGGGCAGGGGGTCGATCCGAGCGTGGAGGCGCTGCGCGATCTGACCGAGGAGTACCTCGACCAGCTCGTCCCGGCCCTCGCCCGCGACTGGCGCCGGAAGCAGTAGCGCGAGCCTGGTACGGCAGCCGCCGGAAGCAGTGACGTGGGCACGGGACGGCAGCGGTAGCGGGGCGGGCACGGAGCGGCAGAAGCCGTCGCGCGAGCGCGGGACGGCCGTGACCCTCCGTGAAGAATTCGCGGTGAATCCTTCGCGGACGGGTGATGTACCTCACCCGAATCACGGTCGTCGGCGTGCGTCTCCTAGGGTGTGGCGCAGTGACTTCCTTCGACACCTCCCCCACGTTGACCGCATGGCGCGCGCTGCTCGCCGTAGCGGTGGTGTTCGTGATGCTGGCGACGACGGGCTGGAGCGCCATCCGTGATCAGCACGTCGACGGCCCGCGCGAGCTGGCTCTCGCCTCCTGGGCGCGGGACCGGATAGCGGGCCACTCGCTGCCGGAGGTGGACGCTCCCGCTTACCGGATGGCCCACTTCTTCGCCACCCTCAGCTCGGGGCAGCAGGTCGCGCTCGCGGGCAAGTACCCGTCCGTGGTGGGGAATCTGAACGGCGCGCCGGTCACGCTGCGCTACCACGCCAACCGGGTGGCCCTCAGACAGGCCGTGGCCGTGGAGCAGGTGCGCGCGCACGACGAGAGGCTCTCGCCGGACGGGCGCGGTCAGGCGAAGGCCCGCTGGGAACGGTTCCGGTCGATGCTCGGGGGCGAGCGCCAGATCCTGGCCTTCGATCCGTCCGGGAAGGGCCGTGCGGCCGAGGTGTTCGGCAATCTCGACCGGGCCGCCCGGGTCTCCGTCGTCGTCCCGGGCGTCGACACCCATCTGCTGACCCTGGAGCGCAGCAAGCGCGCGTTCGCGGCCCCCGTGGGCATGGCCAAGTCGCTGTACGGGGCGGAGCGCTCGGCCTCCCCGGGCACCCGTACGGCGGTCATCGCCTGGGCCGACTACACCGCCCCGGCCGGTCTCGGCATGGACGCGGCGCTGGGCGGGCTTGCGGCGGACGGCGCGGTCCGGCTGAACGCGATGGTCGGCGCGCTGCCCGGTGGCTCGAAGGTCTCGCTGTTCTGCCACAGCTACGGCTCCGTGGTGTGCGGGGTGGCCGCGCACCGGGCCCCCGACCGGGTCGCCGACATCGCGGTCGCGGGCAGCCCCGGTATGCGGGCCGCCAACGCCGGGCAGCTGGAGACCGGCGCCCGGATCTGGGCGACGCGGGACGGGGACGACTGGATCGGGGACGTACCGCACATGGAGTTCGGCGGGATCGGCCACGGGGCCGACCCGGTCGACCCGGAGTTCGGTGCGCGCATCGTCTCGGCGGCCGGGGCCGCCGGGCACAGCGGCTACTTCGAACCGGGCACCGAGAGCCTCGACAACTTCGCCGCGATCGGCGTCGGAGCGTACGGATCGGTCAGCTGCGCGAGCGCCGACAGCACATGCCACAGCGGTATTTCCGGCGAGCGGGAGAGCTGACGCGCGTAGAGGCGCGTGTCGGGCGGATTAATTGGGACTTACTCCGAGGGGGGACGCGGGCGACTGTGCCGCATACGATGAGGCACATGGGTGATGTGCTGGCCGGAATTCATGCCACCTGGGAGTTCGACACCGACTCCGTGCTCATCCGCTTCGAACGGGGCATCCGCACACCGAAGCTCTTCCAGAGCCTGCGGGAACGCCGCATCCCGTATGCGGCGCTGTCGTCGGTGACGCTGACCCCCGGGAAGCGGGGCACGGTGGTTCTGCGTGCCGTGCCGAGGGCGGGTGCCGATCCTCTGGTGGAGGCTGCCTCCGGGCAGCTCAAGGAGGGGTGCGACCCCTATCGCCTGGTGCTTCCGGCGGAGCGCGAGGTGCTCGCGGAGTATTACGCGGACGAGCTGCGGGCCCTGCTCGACCCGGCGTCCGACGAGCCCGCCGACCGCTTCCTGGTGGCGGCCCCCGAGGCCCCGATGAACTTCAAGGCGTACGACGGCCGGGCCAGCTTCGACGGCGAGCGGATCTCCTTCCGCTGGTCCTGGACCGGGGCCTCCAGTGCCAAGTGGAAGGCCGGCGACCAGACCTTTAAGGTGAGCGAGTTGGCCGGAATCGTATGGCGCTCCCCCGAGGCGCTCGACGGCTACCTGCGTCTGGTGCCCCGCGCGGCGGCCCCGGTCGACCACCGCACCGGCGGCAGCCTGGGCGATCTGCACGGTCCCGGCGGCTCCGGCAGCGCGGACGGCGGGTCGGCGGACGGGGTGCCCGTCGCGTCCCCGGTCACCCGGGCCGCGGACCAGGATCCGGCCGCCGTGCTGTTCGGCCTGGGGTACGGGCCGGTGCACGAGTCGCTGCCCTTCGCCGCCGCCGTCCTGGAATCCGTACGCCGGACCCAGCCGGCGCCCGCCGCCTCCGCTCCGGCCCTGGTGAACGCCGGGCGGCGCGATCCGGCGGACATCGCCGAGCGGATACATCACCTCGGCGAGCTGCACCAGGCCGGACTGGTGACGGACGCCGAGTACACCGCGAAGAAGGCCCAGCTGCTCGCGGAGCTGTGACGCCGGCCCTGAGTGCGTGCCCTGAGTGCGTGCCCTGGGCGCATGCCCTGAGCCCCGGGCCCTGAGTGCAGGCCGCGCCCCGGCCCTGAGTACGGTCCGCGTCCCCGCCCCCCCCGTACCGGAGTATGAGGCGGTCCGGCCAGGTCGGAACCCCGGTATGACGCTGTCACTTATACACATCACCGCGCCCACGACACACGCACAACAAGATCAAACCCCCCTTGTCGATTGAAAAAAAATTGGTGCGGGGGGTCCTGGCGGGGGGG
>NZ_JAFEUF010000130.1 GCF_016901035.1 Streptomyces durocortorensis | reverse complement strand
GGGGGGGGGGGGGGGGGGGCGCGGGGGGGGGGGCGGCCGGGGGGCGGGGGGGGGCGGGGGGGGTGAAGCGGGAGAGCGGGACGGGTGGATCAGGCCTGGGAGCCGGCCGTCCACTCGGCCCAGCTCATGTTCCAGCCGTTGAGGCCGTTGTCCGGGGTGATCGTCTTGTCCGGGGAGTTCTTGACGATGACCACGTCGCCGACCATCGAGTTGTCGTAGAACCAGGCGCCGGGGGCGTTGGGGTCGTTCGCGCCCTTCACGTCGGCGAGGCCCACGCAGCCGTGGCTGGTGTTGGCGGTGCCGAAGATGCCCTTGCCCCAGTAGTTGCCGTGGATGAACGTGCCCGACGTGGACAGGCGCATGGCGTGCGGCACGTCCTTGATGTCGTACTCGCCCTTGCCGTCGTCATCGGTGAAGCCGACGGTGGCGCCGTTCATCCGGGTCTCCTTGTGCTTCTCGGAGATCACCATCTGACCGTTGTACGTGGGGTTGTCGGGGGAGCCCGCGGAGATCGGGATCGTCTTGATCGTCTTGCCGTCGCGGGTGATCGTCATCTGCTTGGTCTTCGCGTCGACGGTGGAGACCTGGTTGCGGCCGACCTTGAAGGTCACGGTCTTCTGCTGGACGCCGAAGACGCCGTCCGCGCCCTCGACTCCGTCGAGCGCCAGCTTCAGGGTGACGGTGGAGCCGCCCTGCCAGTAGTCCTCCGGGCGGAAGTCCAGGCGCTGGCCGTTGAACCAGTGGCCCACGACCTCCTGGCCGCTGCTGGAGGTCACGGTGATGCCGTCCTGGACGGCCTTCTTGTCCGTGATCGCCTTGTTGAAGTTGATCGAGACGGGCATCCCGACGCCGACCGTGGAGCCGTCCTCGGGGGTGAAGTTCCCGATGAAGCTGTTGTCGGGCGAGACGGTGGTGAAGGAGCTGTTCTCGTGGGCCTCGCGGCCCTTCGAGTCGGCCGCCGTCGCGTCGATCTTGTACGTGGTGGAGCGCTCCAGCTGACCCGCGGGCTTCCAGCTGGAGCCGTCGGCCGCCAGCGTGCCCTCGACCGGGGTGCCGTCCTGCGTCGTCATGACGACCTTGGTCAGCTTGCCCTTGGTGACGGTGACCTGGGCCGCGTTGTTGATGCTGGCGTTGGTGGCGCCGTTCTTCGGCTTGATCGCTATCTGCGCCTCGGAGGCGTCCGCGGCTGCCGCCTTGTCGACGTCCTGCTGCGAGGACTCCGAGGTGCCGGTGTTCGCCTTGCCACCCTTGTCGCCGTCGTCGGTACAGGCCGAAAGCACCAACACGCCGCCGAGCAGTGCGGACACGGCCACGAGGCCCTTGCGCCGCTTGCTGTCCGTCATCACACGCTTCTCCATCGTTGCCGATTTCCCCAAAATCCCCGGACGGGACCGCCAGGCGGCATTCCCCGTCAATGTTCCAAGAACACCCGGAAAGGGCGGTCCGTTCCGCATCCTCGACAGATGTGGGGAACACCACTCATCGACGCCGCCCCGGCGGTCAATGGTTCCCATGGCAGAACCCCGGTTTTCTCCGCCGCACGGCGCGGCCCCGGTCCGCAGGTGAGCGGGGCCGGGGCCGGTGTTCTCACACGTCACACCCGCTGCGCGGGGTCACCGTCCTCGCCGTCGTTCTTCCCATTGTGCGCGACCGAGTCGCCGTACCCCTCCTCGTCGTCCCCGTCCCGCGGCAGGAACAGGTCCTCATCGCCGTCGTCCGCCTCGTCCCAGCCCTCCGCGTCGGGGTCGTACTCGATCGACTCGCTGCTCCAGGAGGCCTGGGCCAGCTCGACCCCGGGCACCTCGCTGACCAGGTCGAAGGGGTCGACCAGCGAGGCGAGGGCCTCTGCACCGTCTGCCCGGACCGTGGCTTCGGCATGCATCCGTTCCTCGGCGGTGTCGCTCCCGGCGACGGCCGCGACGGGCTCCCCGTACTCGGCGGCGATGGATTCGAGCGCGGTGCCGGTCAGGGCGTCGAGGTCGGTGACCTCCAGCACCATCTCGACGCGAAGTCGAACAAACCTGGATGTCTCATCTGTGCTCATGGCCGGAGCGTAAGGCCCGGCGGGGCCACGACTTTCCACCGACCCGCTGCTTTGCTTAGCATCGGCCCACGGGGCTAACTCATGGTTGTCGCAAGGGGATCGAATCTGTGTCCGTCGCTCGTCGCACACTGCTGACCGCCACCGCCGCAGGCACGCTGCTGGCCGCTCTCTGGTTCGTCCCGTCGGCCAACGCGACCGGTGAGCACGCCGAGCAGCAGGGCGGCCCGGCCGCCACGTCCGACCGGACCGCCGGCAAGGCCGACGACGCCTCCGGGGCGCGCCTCGCCGACACCGGTCCCGGCCTGGACACCACGCCGTATCTCATCGGCGGCACCGCCCTGTTGGGCGTCGGCGCGGGCTTCGTGACCTACTCGGTACGCCGCTCCGGGGAACGCTCGGCCTACTGACCCGCGTACGGGTACGAAGAGGTCCCCGCACCCCCCGGCGCGGGGACCTTCCCCCTCCGTACGCGCACGGAACCGGCTCGGACCAGTTCCGTACGCGTACGGGTACGGGGTACGGCTCAGCCCCATCCCGTACGCGTACGGGAGCGGCTCAGACCCCTCCCCGTACGCGCACGGAAGCGGTTCAGGCCAGCGGCCCGGTGACCGGCTCCACGGCGGCGACCAGGCGCCCTTCCCGTACGAACGTGTCGGCTGCGGCCAGGTCCGGCGCGAGGAAGCGGTCCGGGCCCGGGCCCTCGGCGCCGGCTGCCCGCAGGGCGTCCACGGCGGCCTGCGAGGCGGGGGCGGGGGTGAGCCCCTGGGCGGCGCGCAGCTCCACCGCGCGGGTCGCCGCGTACAGCTCGACCGCGACGATCCGGGCCAGATTGTCCACGGCGGTACGGAGTTTGCGCGCGCCGGACCAGCCCATGGAGACGTGGTCCTCCTGCATCGCAGAGGACGGGATGGAGTCGGCGGAGGCGGGAACGGCGAGCCGCTTCATCTCGCTGACCAGGGCGGCCTGGGTGTACTGGGCGATCATCAGACCCGAGTCGACCCCGGCGTCGTCCGCGAGGAACGGCGGCAGGCCGTGCGAGCGGTTCTTGTCCAGCAGCCGGTCCGTGCGGCGTTCGCAGATCGAGCCGAGGTCGGCGGCGACGATCGCGAGGAAGTCCAGGACGTACGCGACGGGCGCGCCGTGGAAGTTGCCGTTGGACTCGACCCGGCCGTCGGGGAGCACCACCGGGTTGTCGACGGACGAGGCCAGTTCACGGCCCGCGACGACGGCCGCGTAGTCGAGGGTGTCGCGGCCCGCACCGTTGACCTGAGGGGCGCAGCGTACGGAGTAGGCGTCCTGGACCCGGGGCGCGTCGTCCTGGTGATGACCCGTCAGGCCCGAACCGGCCAGCACCCGCAGCATGTTGTCCGCGCTCGCGCCCTGACCGGGGTGCGGGCGGATGGCGTGCAGCTCGGGGGCGAGCACCTTGTCGGTGCCGAGCAGCGCCTCCAGGGAGAGGGCGGCGGTGATGTCGGCGGAGGTGTAGAGGTTCTTCAGGTCGGCGAGGGCCATGACCAGCATGCCGAGCATGCCGTCGGTGCCGTTGAGGAGGGCCAGGCCCTCCTTCTCGCGCAGCTCGACCTGGGCGATGCCGTGGGCGGCGAGCAGTTCGCCGGCGGGGCGGACCGTGCCGTCGGGGCCCTCCGCGTCGCCCTCGCCCATCAGGGTGAGCGCGCAGTGCGAGAGCGGGGCGAGGTCGCCGGAGCAGCCGAGCGAGCCGTACTCGTGGACGACGGGCGTGATGCCCGCGTTCAGCAGGTCGGCCATGGTCTGCGCGACCTCGGGGCGTACGCCGGTGTGGCCGGAGGCGACCGTCTTGAGCCGGAGGAACATCAGCGCGCGGACGACCTCGCGCTCGACGCGCGGGCCCATGCCGGCCGCGTGCGAGCGGACGATGTTGCGCTGGAGCTGCGCCCGCAGTTCGGGGCTGATGTGACGGCTGGCGAGCGCGCCGAAGCCGGTGGAGACGCCGTAGACCGGCTCGGGCTTGGCGGCGAGCGCGTCCACGATGAGGCGGGCGGCGGCGAGGGCTTCCACGGCGGCGGCGGAGAGCTCGACCCGGGCGCCGTGGCGGGCCACGGCGACGACGTCCTCGGCGGTGGTTCCGGACGTCCCCACCACGACAGTGTGCATATCCATATTCAGCAGCGTACGGACTGAAACCCTCCATGTCACTAGTGCTGCCGCGCAGGGCCCCTTACGAGGCCGGCCGAGGACGTCGGCGGTCCGCCTGCGCTCGCCTGCCGCTCTCCTGCCACTTGCCCTCCGCTCGCGATACGTGAAGGCTGCACGCATGCGCCGACTCCTGCTGCTCGCACCGCTGTTGCTGTTCACCGTCACCGGATGCGGCGTGGTGCAGTCCTCCGAGAGCGAGGCGACGGAGGAGGCCCGCGCGGTGGCCAGGACGGCCGGCGAGCGGCTGTACGGCCAGCGGCCCCGCACGGCGGAGGAGGTCGGCCGCTCCGCCGCCGGTCTCGACGGGGTGGAGGTGCTGCGCCTGAAGGGCGCCTCGACCCACGAGGGGGACGGCGTCGAGGTGACCGTCCGCACCTCCGGCTCGGCGTACGACGACACGTTCGACCCCGAGCCGGTCACCGTGGTGCGCTGCTTCGCGGTGCGGGTGTCGCCCCGGACCGAGTGGCGGGAGAACCCCCGGTCCGTGGACTGCCCGGACGGCCCCCGGCTGACCTTCGCCCCGCCGCCGCCCCCGCCCGAGCTGCCGTACGAGGAGCTGGAGGCGAAGCTTCCCCGGGTGCCGGAGGGCGGCCGGGTGGACGAGGCCGAGGTGCGGCGCAGGGTCGCCGCGCTGGACATGGACCGGGCGATCGACGTCGAGGTGCAGGCGAACGACAACGGCAGGGTCGGCGTCCTCCTGTCGGTCAAGGGCAACGGTTACGACCCGCAGGACTGCCTGCTCGCCCGGGTGAGCCCCGGCGCCACGGAGGTGTGGGTGCCGTCCCGGATGCAGCGGATGCCCGGGGAAGGCGGCTGCACCATCAGCAACGCCCTGACCCGGATGCCGCCCCCGCACTGAGACGGCACGCCGGCCCCACGGCGGGCCGGGGCCGGGGCCCACACTCCTCACGACGGGCCGGGGGTCACACCCCTCACGGCCGGTTGCCGCGGAGCCTGCGCCGGTCGTGTGCGGACTTCGGCGGCGAGTCCGCGAGCCGGAGGACCTCGCCGTCCCGCCCGGCCACCACCGGCCCCAGCGAGCGGGCCGCCTTGGCCCGGTACTGCGCGGCGTCCGCGAGCCGGAACAGCCGGCGGGCCGATCGCACCGGGCCGATCGGGTCACCCGTCGACGCGACCCCGCACGCGACCCCCTCGCCCAGCTCGATCACCGCCGCCCGGTCACACAGCTCGGTGGCGACGCCGACCACCGCGTCGGCCGGTGGGCCCGCCGCGAGCAGGCAGAACTCGTCGCCGCCCAGCCGGGCCGCGAGCGCCTCCGGCAACATCGCCCCGCACAGCGACAGCACCGAGCCGAAACGTTCCAGCAGGCGGTCGCCGACGGCGTGCCCGTGGGTGTCGTTCACCGCCTTGAGGCCGTTCAGGTCGCAGACGACGAGGCTGACGACCGTGTCGTCGACGCGGTGCCGCTCCACCGCCTCGTCGAGGCGGATGTCGACCGCGCGGCGGTTGGCCAGTCCGGTCAGCGGGTCGGTGAAGGCCAGCTTGCGGACCTCCTCCAGGCGTTCGGTCTGGGCGATCCCGGAGGCCACGACGGCGGCGAGCACGGTCGCGAAGTCGGCGTCGGCCCGGTCGAACACGGGCTGCCCGGCCGGCCGCGCCACGTACAGCTCGCCCCACGCCCGACCGTGCAGCACGATCGGCGCGACCACGCAGCAGCCCCGGCCGCGCCGCCGCAGCGCGGCGACCCGCTGGTGGCAGTACGGGCGGGCGCCGCGCGCCGGACCGCCCGCACCGGGCTGCCCGTCGGCGGTCTCCACCCAGGCGTCGGGTTCGCCGCCGCCGGCCCAGCGCTCGTGCAGGAACTCGGTGATCTCCGGGAACTCGTGGACCGGGTAGGCCTCCTCCTCGGGGAACTCCTCCTCCCCCTCGGCCCGTTGCCCCGCGTTCACCAGCACCCGCAGCCTGCCCCGGTCCCGCTCCCACACGGAGAGCGCGGCGAAACTGCCGCTCAGCGCATCGCAGGCGCCCAGCGCCGCCGCCCGCCACGACTCGCGCGGCGTGTAGGCCGCGGCCATGGTCTGCGCCAGCGAAACCACGGCCCGCAGCCGTTCGTCGTCACCACCCATTTCTACAGCCTATGTAGATTTGTCCCCTTTTGATCAGTTTGGTGCGTAACTAATTTCAACTATTTCCGATCGACGCGTCACCCTGTGTCACGCACGCGCGTCGTCACTCGCCGGGCCAGTCGGGGCGCCGCTTCTCGTTGAACGCGGCCACCCCCTCCGCCCGGTCCCCGGAGAAGGCCACCGAACGCCAGGCCGCGTCCTCGACCTCCAGGCCCGCCCGCAGATCGAGCCCCTGCCCCAGCCGGAGCGCCTTCTTGGCCGCCCGCAGCCCGACCGGCGAGTTGGCGGCGATCCGGGCGCCCAGGGCGAGGGCCTCCTCGCGGTCCCGGCCCGCCGCGACCAGCTCGTCCACCAGCCCCAGTTCGCGCGCCTCGGCGGCCTCGACGCGGCGGGCGCTGAACACCAGCTCGGCGGCGCGGGCCGCACCGACGCGGCGCGGCAGCAGTTGCGTACCGCCGCCGCCGGGGATGACGCCCACGGACACCTCGGGCAGCCCGACCACGGCGGTGGCGTCGGCGACGATCACATCGCAGGCGAGGGCGAGTTCGAAGCCGCCGCCGAGGGCGAAGCCGTGCACGGCGGCGATCACCGGCATCGGCAGTTCCAGGACCCCGGTGTAGGCGGCGCGGGCGGTGGGCCGCTGGCGGACGAGGTCGGCGTCGGAGAAGGAGTTGCGCTCCTTGAGGTCCGCGCCCACGCAGAAGGCCCGCTCATGGCTGGAGGTCAGGACGGTGGCCCGGACGTCCCGGTCGGCGCCGAGCGCGTCGCAGGCGACGGCGATGGAGCGGGCCATGTCGGTGGAGACGGCGTTCATGGCCTTGGGCCGGTCGAGGACCAGCTCGGCGACGTGGTCCTGCCCCTCGTGCCGCCGTACGACGACGAACTCCCCGTACCGCTGCTCGGACGTGACGGTCATGGCTGCTCCCCAGTCGGTCGACGGCGCTGTCGGTTGACGACAGCTGCGGGAAGACGCCCGTTGCCGTTAACGAGCGTTACCCGGCAGGAATCCTAGACAGGACCACCGGACCGCCGACAGGGCGAAGCCGTAACCGAAGCCGTAACCGCTCAGGAGCCGGTCTTCCCCCGCCGGGCCAGCAGCCACGGCTCCACCACGCCGAGCCCGCGCACCGGGCGCTGCCACATCGGCTGGAGCCCGAAGCGGTACGTGGGCAGGGGCGGCTCGTCGTCCGGCTCGCGGCCCTCCTTCTCGGCCAGCCGGGCCCGCTCGGCGGCGGCCGCGACGGCCTCGGCGGCCTGCGCCTCGGACTCGGGGGCGTCGCCGTGGCGGACCAGCTCCTTGGCGAACGCCCCGTCGACCAGAACGGCGTCCTTCGGAGCTATCGAGGTGAGCCGGCTGGCGAGGTTCACCGTGGTGCCGAAGACATCGCCCATCCGGGTGGTGACCGTGCCGAAGGCGATGCCGACGCGCAGGGCGGGCATCGTCTCGTCCTGGGACATGGCCTCGATGAGCCGGAGCGCTATCTCCGCGGCCGTACCCGCGTCGTCGGCGGCGAAGAGGACCTCGTCGCCGAGGGTCTTGATGAGCCGGCCGCCGTGCGCGGCGACCAGGTCGGCGGCGGTCGTCTCGAAGGACTCGACCAGCTCGCCGAGCTCCTCCTCCTCCAGGCGCCGGGTCAGCCGGGTGAAGCCGACGAGATCCGCGAAGCCGACCGCGAGCCGCCGGTCGACCATCTCCTCGTCGTCCGCCGCCTGCACGACACGCCCGGTGGCGGCGGCCAGCTGGCGCCGCCACACGTAGACGAGGAACTCCTGGAGCTCCGGCAGCAACAGCTCGACCAGCGGATACGTGACCTCGGTGCGGGTCATGCCGGGCTCGGGCGGCTCGGTCAGGCCCTCCAGGAACGAGTCGATCTGCCACTCGGCCAGCCGGGCGGTGGTCTGCCCGGTGGAGCGGGCGACCTGGATCGCCATCGGCTCGCTGAGCAGCCCCGCCTCGACGAGACCGGCGAGCCGCCGCAGGGCGAGGACGTCGGCCTCGGTGAGCGCCTTGGCCTGGCCGATGTCGGCGAAGCCCATGGCCCGCCAGAACCGGGAGGCCAGATCCATCGAGACCCCGGCGGTGCGGGCCGCCTGGAAGGGCGTGTAGCGCCTGTCGGCCCCCAGGATCAGCGCTTCGAGGCGGATGGCGAGGGGGTCGTCGGTCGGTTCCACCGTGTGGTCGACCTCGTGGTGGGGTGTGGCATGGACCGAGGAGTCCGCCCCGGGCTCCTCGCCCGCGCCGGACGACGTGTCGCCGACGGTCACCAGCCGCCTCCTGCCCGTTCCCTGCGCACTGCCTGCCGATCTGTCGCTGATCGCCCCAACAGTGATCTGTCGCTGGATCGCCTCAACAATACGGCAGGTGTGCTCTGGCTCACGTCCTTGGTCGCCCGTCCAGGGTGCGTCGCGCGTGACATCCGCGGCGTAAGCGCTCTCACGTCCGTACGCCATCGGGGGCGATGCTCGCCCCGGGTCCGTACGCCGTCCGGGGGCGGCGGCCTCCCCGCGTCCGTACGCCGTCGGGGGCCGGGGGCCTGGGGCCGCCTCAGGTCAGACCGCCCGCCGCGCCCCGCAGGTGGACGATGTCCCCGGCGGACACCGGCTGCTGGAGGCCGTCCTCGGTGGAGAGGACCAGCCGGCCGTCCCCGTCGATCGCGACCGCCTCGCCGACCAGGGACGCGCCCCCCGGCAGCTCGGCCCGCACGGCCCGGTCCAGCGTCGCGCAGCCGGCCGCGTAGGCGGCCTGGAGCCCGCTCGCGGCCGCGTCGCCGTCGGCCGCCTTCCACTTCCCGTACCAGTGCTCCAGCGAGCGCAGGACCGCCCGCAGCAGGGTCTCCCGGTCGGTGGAGACCGCTCCGGCGAGGGCGAGGGAGCCCGCGGTGGGGGCGGGCAGTTCGTCGGCGCGGAGCGAGACGTTGATGCCGAGGCCGACGACGATGCCGTCCCCCGCGAACTCGCCGAGGATGCCGCCCGCCTTGCGCTCCTCCCTCTCCACGGAGACGAGCAGGTCGTTGGGCCACTTCAGCGACATGTCGACACCGGCCGACTTGGCGAGCCCGGTCGCGGCGGCGACCCCGGCCAGCAGCGGCACCCACCCCCACCGCTCCACCGGGATGTCGCCGGGCTCCAGGCAGACCGAGAAGAACAGCCCGGAGCGGGGCGGCGCGGTCCAGCTCCGCTCCAGCCGTCCGCGCCCCGCGGTCTGCTCCTCGGCGACCAGCACCGTGCCTTCGCCCGCCGCCCCGCCGCGGGCCCGCCCGGCGAGGTCGGTGTTGGTGGATCCGGTGGACTCCACGACCTCCAGCGACGTCCACAGCGCGTCGGGCCGCAGCAGTCCGCGGCGCAGCGCGGTCTCGTTGAGGGGCGGCCGGTCGAGGTCCGACCAGCGGTTGTGTGACGCATCCGGTGGTGTCATGCAACCCAGCCTAGGTGTGGCAAAGGACGCACTGCCTTTCCGGAGGCGCGCCGATACCCTACGAGTCAGTAGCCGCCGCGCTCGGAAGCCGCAGCGTTGCGGCGCGACGAAGCAGAGCCACACAACCGAGTTACGAGTCAGTAGCCGCAGAGCCGGACAGACGACCGCCCGTCCCCCCGTGACCGCCACCGGTCGTCGTCCCCGTGACCAGGCAGGGAGCCGCCCCCCGATGTCCGAGCCGCAGAGCGACATCCACACCACCGCGGGCAAGCTCGCGGACCTGAGCCGCCGCATCGACGAAGCGACGCACGCGGGTTCGGCCCGCGCGGTCGAGAAGCAGCACGCGAAGGGCAAGCTGACGGCCCGTGAGCGGGTCGAGCTGCTCCTGGACGAGGGCTCCTTCGTGGAGCTCGACGAGTTCGCCCGGCACCGCTCCACCAACTTCGGCATCGAGAAGAACCGCCCGTACGGGGACGGTGTCGTCACCGGTTACGGCACGGTCGACGGCCGCCCGGTATGCGTGTACTCGCAGGACTTCACCATTTTCGGCGGTTCGCTCGGCGAGGTCTACGGCGAGAAGATCGTCAAGGTCATGGACTTCGCGCTGAAGACCGGCTGTCCGGTCATCGGCATCAACGACGGCGGCGGCGCGCGGATCCAGGAAGGCGTGGCGGCCCTCGGCCTGTTCGCCGAGATCTTCCGCCGCAACGTGCACGCCTCCGGGGTGATCCCGCAGATCTCGCTGATCGTCGGCCCGTGCGCGGGCGGCGCCGTCTACTCCCCCGCGATCACCGACTTCACGGTGATGGTCGACCAGACCTCGCACATGTTCATCACCGGACCCGACGTCATCAAGACGGTCACCGGCGAGGACGTCGGCTTCGAGGAGCTGGGCGGAGCCCGTACGCACAACACCACCTCCGGGGTGGCACACCACATGGCGGGTGACGAGAAGGACGCCATCGAGTACGTCAAGTCGCTGCTGTCGTACCTGCCTTCGAACAACCTCTCCGAGGCCCCGGCGTTCCCGGAGGAGGCGGACCTCGCCACCACCGACGAGGACCGCGAGCTGGACACGCTCATCCCGGACTCGGCGAACCAGCCCTACGACATGCACACCGCGATCGAGCACGTCCTGGACGACGCCGAATTCCTGGAGACCCAGGCCCTGTTCGCGCCGAACATCATCACCGGCTTCGGCCGGGTCGAGGGCCACCCGGTCGGGATCGTCGCCAACCAGCCGATGCAGTTCGCCGGTTGCCTGGACATCGACGCGAGCGAGAAGGCGGCCCGCTTCGTCCGCACCTGCGACGCGTTCAACGTGCCCGTGATCACCTTCGTGGACGTGCCGGGCTTCCTGCCGGGCGTGGACCAGGAGTACGGCGGCATCATCCGGCGCGGCGCGAAGCTGATCTACGCCTACGCGGAGGCGACGGTCCCGCTGATCACCGTCATCACCCGCAAGGCCTTCGGCGGCGCGTACGACGTGATGGGCTCCAAGCACCTGGGCGCGGACCTGAACCTGGCCTGGCCGACCGCGCAGATCGCCGTCATGGGGGCGCAGGGCGCGGTGAACATCCTGCACCGCCGGACCATCGCCGCCGCCGAGGACCCGGACGCGACCCGCGCCGCGCTGATGACGGACTACGAGGACGCGCTGCTCAACCCGTACGTGGCGGCCGAGCGCGGTTACGTGGACGCGGTGATCATGCCGTCCGACACCCGGGCCCACATCGTCAAGGGCCTGCGTCAACTCCGTACGAAGCGGGAATCCCTTCCCCCGAAGAAGCACGGCAACATCCCGCTGTAGCCGTCGGCCCACCCGCTCACCCGCTCACAGAGAGGTCTGCCCATGATCAAGGTCGTACGGGGCAACCCCACGCCGGAGGAGCTGGCCGCCGCCGTGGCGGTGGTCCAGGCGCGTGCCGCCGCCGCGTCCGCCGTGTCGTCCGGCGCCCCGCTGCCGCCCGAGCAGTGGTCCGACCCGGGCCGCATCGCCCGCACCGGCCGCCCGCAGCCGGGCCCCCGGGCCTGGGCCCGGACGTACTGGCCGGCCTGAGCCGGACCGGGCGCCGCCGCCTGTTGAGTACCCGTACTCAGGCGCGGCGGCGCCCGGCGCAGCAGGATCGGAAGCATGCTGTGGTCCGACCCCGAGAACAAGCCGCCGAAGGAACTGCGCGACGCCCAGGCGATGATGCGCAGAGCGGGCGTCCTGCTGGCGCTGGCGATGCTGGTGGCGATGTTCGTGCTCGGCATCCACTGAGCGGTACGACCGCCCGGCGGTGCGCCCGCCGGGCACTGCGAGGTCCACGGCCCTTCCGGGCCCTTCTACGATGGCGCGCATGACTGATCAGCCTCAGCGCCGTCTCGTGCTCGCCTCCGCCTCCCCCGCCCGTCTCGGTCTGCTGCGCCAGGCCGGATTCGCCCCCGAGGTGATCGTCAGCGGGGTGGACGAGGACGCCCTGAGCGCACCGACCCCCGCCGAGCTGGCGCTCGTCCTGGCCCGGGCCAAGGCGGCGGCGGTCGCCGAGCGCCCCGAAGCGGCGGGCGCGCTGGTCATCGGCTGCGACTCGGTGCTGGAGCTGGACGGCGAGCCGCTCGGCAAGCCCGCCGACGCCGAGGAGGCCACCGCCCGCTGGAAGGCGATGCGCGGCCGGGCGGGCGTCCTGCAGACCGGCCACAGCGTGATCGACACCGCCTCCGGCCGTACGGCCTCGGCGACGGCGTCCACGGTCGTACGGTTCGGCGAGCCGAGCGACGCCGAGGTCGCCGCCTACGTGGCCACCGGCGAGCCGCTGCACGTGGCGGGGGCGTTCACGCTGGACGGCCGCTCGGCCCCGTTCGTCGACTCGATCGAGGGCGACCACGGCAATGTCATCGGCCTGTCGCTGCCGCTGCTGCGCCGGCTGCTGGGCGAGCTGGACGTGTCGGTCACGGAGCTGTGGGTGTGAGTTCGGGCCGCTGGGTCTGAGGCCGGCTCTCGGGCCCGTACGACAGCAGGGTGAGCACCAGCAGGGCCAGCACCGCCATCATGAACGCGAAGGCGGCCCAGCCCACCAGGCCGACGGTGACCGCGCCGAGGACGCCGTGCACGACCGCGCAGCCGATCAGGACGATCCGTCCGACGCGGCCGGGGGTGCGGTCGCGTACTCCGGCGATCAGGGCTATCAGCCCGCACAGGACCAGCAGCAGCCCGGAGACACCGCCCATCACCCAGGTCCCGGCGGACATGGCGTCCGGGTCCATTCCCGCGAGCGACATGTGCTGGTTCTCGGCGACCGTGGCCAGGACGGCGTTGATGAGCACGATGCCCACCGCTTCCCCGAACAGCACGAGCGCGGTCACGATCGCCACTGGTCTGCGCATCAGCGTCCCACCCCTGTTACCTCTGGTACGTGCGTAGCGCGGACGCTACTCGCGGGTATTCCTCCGGACAAGGGGTTGGACGGGCCCGGGGGCCGGGCAAAGAATCCACCGGCCGTTCGTAGGGAGTCCACAAAGAAACGCCGTGAGGCGTTGACCCTAGAGACAGAGACCTGGACCACACCGGGTGGTTACTGTGCGGTTGAGGATCCCGGCGTACCGTGGTGCCACAAGGAATTTCACTTCTGGGGCAAGCCTCGGATCACACTCCGTGTGGCCAAGCTCACCATTGGGGACAGGTCGTACGGCCGTGTCGGTAGTCCCTAAAATCAGCTTGTTTCGAGGAGGGAGTCATCGTGCGCAAGGTGCTCATCGCCAACCGTGGCGAAATCGCTGTCCGCGTTGCTCGGGCGTGCCGGGACGCGGGGATCGCGAGTGTCGCGGTCTACGCCGAGCCGGACCGGGACGCGCTGCATGTCCGGGCCGCTGACGAGGCGTTCGCCCTGGGCGGTGACACCCCGGCCGCCAGCTATCTGGACATGGCCAAGGTGCTGCAGGCCGCGGCGGACTCCGGGGCGGACGCGATCCACCCGGGGTACGGATTCCTGTCGGAGAACGCGGAGTTCGCCCAGGCCGTCCTGGACGCCGGGCTGACCTGGATCGGCCCGCCGCCGCAGGCCATCCGCGATCTCGGCGACAAGGTCGCCGCCCGGCACATCGCCCAGCGCGCCGGCGCCCCGCTCGTCGCGGGCACCCCGGACCCGGTCTCCGGCTCCGACGAGGTCGTCGCGTTCGCCGAGCAGAACGGCCTGCCGATCGCGATCAAGGCCGCCTTCGGCGGTGGCGGGCGCGGTCTGAAGGTGGCCCGCACGCTGGAGGAGATCCCGGAGCTGTACGACTCCGCGGTCCGCGAGGCGGTCGCGGCGTTCGGCCGGGGCGAGTGCTTCGTCGAGCGCTACCTCGACAAGCCGCGCCACGTGGAAACCCAGTGCCTGGCCGACCAGCACGGCAACGTGGTCGTCGTCTCCACCCGTGACTGCTCGCTCCAGCGTCGCCACCAGAAGCTGGTGGAGGAGGCCCCGGCCCCCTTCCTGACCCAGGCGCAGAACGACGAGCTGTACGCGGCGTCCAAGGCGATCCTGAAGGAAGCCGGTTACGTCGGCGCGGGCACGGTCGAGTTCCTGGTCGGCGTCGACGGCACGATCTCCTTCCTGGAGGTCAACACCCGCCTCCAGGTCGAGCACCCGGTCACCGAAGAGGTCACGGGCATCGACCTCGTACGCGAGATGTTCCGCATCGCCGACGGCGAGGAGCTCGGCTACGGCGACCCGGCGGTGCGCGGCCACTCCTTCGAGTTCCGGATCAACGGCGAGGACCCGGGCCGGGGCTTCCTGCCCGCCCCCGGCACGGTGACGCTGTTCGCCCCGCCCACCGGCCCCGGTGTCCGCCTGGACGCGGGCGTCGAGTCCGGCTCGGTCATCGGCCCGGCGTGGGACTCGCTCCTGGCCAAGCTGGTCGTCACCGGCGCCACCCGCGAGCAGGCGCTCCAGCGGGCCGCCCGCGCGCTGGCGGAGTTCCAGGTCGAGGGCATGGCCACCGCGATCCCGTTCCACCGGGCCGTCGTCGCCGATCCCGCGTTCACCGCGGACCCGTTCACCGTGCACACCCGGTGGATCGAGACCGAGTTCGTCAACGACATCAAGCCCTTCGCCGCGCCCGCCGACGCGGACGCGGAGGACGAGGCCGGACGGGAGACCGTCGTCGTCGAGGTCGGCGGCAAGCGCCTGGAAGTCTCGCTGCCGTCCTCGCTGGGCATGAGCCTGGCGCGTACGGGCCTCGCGGCCGGGGCCAAGCCGAAGCGTCGCGCGGCCAAGAAGGCCGGCTCCGCCGCTTCCGGCGACTCCCTCGCCTCGCCCATGCAGGGCACCATCGTCAAGATCGCGGTGGAGGAGGGCCAGGAGGTCAAGGAGGGCGACCTCGTCGTCGTCCTTGAGGCCATGAAGATGGAGCAGCCGCTCAACGCGCACCGCTCCGGCACCGTCAAGGGACTCACCGCCGAGGTCGGCGCCTCGGTCTCCTCCGGCGCGCTGATCTGCGAGATCAAGGACTGACCGCAAGGCATGCTCCGAAGGGTCCGCGGGGGCCGTGAGGTCAGAGGGGTCCGAGGACCGAGGGAGGGGCGGAAGCCATGGCAGGGGCGATCCCGATGGACATGGACACGAGCACGGCGCAGCCGACAGCGCGTGCGGACGCGAGCCCGGAACAGCCGCCGGCCCGGCCGAGGGGCGCGGACGCGCGCAGGAACCACGACCGGCTGGTGGGCGAGGCGCGCAGGTCCTTCGCCGAGCACGGTACGGACGCCTCGCTGGAGGACATCGCCCGGCGGGCGGGCGTGGGCATCGGCACCCTCTACCGGCACTTCCCGAACCGGGACGCCCTGATGAACGCGGTCTTCCAGGACGCCCTGGGCTCACTCCTGGACCGCTCCAGGGAACTGGCGGCGGCGGAAGCGCCGTGCCGGGCACTGGTGGAGTGGCTGGGCGCGATCGTCACTCATGCGGGTGAGTACCGCGGCCTGGCCCACAGCCTGATGTCCGCCTCGCGCGACGAGAGCTCGGCCCTGGTGCAGTGCCATCTGCCGCTCCGGGAAGCGGGCGCGGGGCTGCTGCGGCGGGCGCAGGAGAGCGGGTCGGTGCGGGGCGATGTCTCGATCGACGACCTGCTCCAGCTGACGAACGCGATCGCGTTGGCCGCCGAGCAGTCGCCGGATGACCCGGAGTTGGCGGACCGGCTGCTGCGGCTGACGCTGCGCGGGCTGAAGTAGCCGAACCAGCCCCTCCGGCGTTTGAGGAGCGGGGGTTCGGGGGCAGCGCCCCCGACACGGCCCTACCGCCGTCGCAGGTCCGCCACGCGCGCTCCCCGCTCACCCGGCACGTCCGCCAGCGCCGACGCACTGCGCAACTGCGGCCCGAGGCCGCCGTTCTGCGTGCGCCGCTGGCCGGGCAGGGGCATGTCCCGGCGGGGCTGACGCCCCGGAGGGGGGCCCTCCCCGCCGGACGCGTCCGCCTCCGGACCGGCCACCGTGATCTCCACGCCCTGGTCCGCCAGGGACTGGAGTTCGGCGGCGGCCCGCTCGTCGTGGAGCGGCGGCTCGTCCGTGACCAGGCGGGTGATCAGCTCCGTGGGCACCGTCTGGAACATGGTGTCGGCGCCCAGCTTCGTGTGGTCCGCCAGGACGACCACCTCCGCTGCGGCCTGCACGAGAGCCCGGTCGACGCTGGCCGAGAGCATGTTGGAGGTGGACAGGCCACGCTCCGCCGTGAGGCCGCTCCCGGAGAGGAAGGCCCGGGAGACCCGCAGCCCCTGGAGGGACTGCTCGGCCCCGCTGCCCACCAGCGCGTAGTTGCTCCCGCGCAGGGTGCCGCCGGTCATGACGACTTCGACCCGGTTGGCATGGGCCAACGCCTGGGCCACCAGTAGCGAGTTGGTGACGACGGTCAGACCGGGAACCCGCGCGAGCCGGCGGGCCAGCTCCTGCGTGGTCGTGCCGGCGCCGACCACGATGGCCTCGCCCTCGCCGACGAGGCCCGCGGCCAGGTCGGCGATCGCAGTCTTCTCCGCGGTGGAGAGATGGGATTTCTGCGGAAAGCCGGACTCCCGCGTAAAACCGCCCGGCAAGACCGCACCGCCGTGCCGGCGGTCGAGGAGTCCTTCTGCCTCCAGTGCCCGCACGTCACGCCGTACGGTCACTTCGGAGGTCTGGACGACGCGGGCGAGCTCACGGAGCGATACCGCCCCGTTGGCGCGCACCATTTCGAGGATCAATTGACGACGTTCTGCAGCGAACACGAAACTGACAGTAACCTGGCCGCCGGTGAGTTTTCAGCAGTTTGCGTCGAATAACAGAAGTTGTACTTCAAAGGGGCCTCCAAGTGGTATAGGAGGCCCCTTTGTTGTTCGGGGTTGATCGCCAAGCGACCCCAGCGCCGCCCGCACTGCCGGGGGTTGACGCTGATTGTCCGGCTTTCCGGGCTCTCAGCCCTCGCCCGTGAGCTTGCGGGTGTGCAACTGCCGGGCCACTTCGGCGATCGATCCGGACAGGGACGGGTACACGGTGAAAGCGTTTGCGATCTGTTCCACCGTCAGGTTGTTGTCGACCGCGATCGAGATGGGGTGGATCAGCTCGCTGGCGCGCGGCGCGACGACACAGCCGCCGACGACGATCCCCGTACCGGGACGGCAGAAGATCTTGACGAAGCCGTCGCGGATGCCCTGCATCTTGGCGCGCGGATTGCGCAGCAGCGGCAGCTTCACCACGCGGGCCTCGATCTTGCCCGCGTCGACCTCGGCCTGGCTGTAGCCGACGGTGGCGATCTCCGGGTCGGTGAAGACGTTGGCGGAGACGGCCTTGAGGTTCAGCGGGGCGACCGCGTCGCCGAGGAAGTGGTACATCGCGATCCGGCCCTGCATCGCGGCGACCGAGGCCAGCGCGAAGATCCCGGTGACGTCGCCGGCCGCGTAGACGCCGGGGGCGCTGGTGCGCGAGACCCGGTCGGTGAGGACGTGCCCGGAGTCCTTGAGCCGTACGCCGGCCTCCTCCAGGCCCATGCCCGCGGTGTTCGGGATCGCGCCGACCGCCATCAGGCAGTGCGAACCGGTGATGACCCGGCCGTCGGCCAGCGTCACCTCGACCCGGTCGCCGACCCGCTTGGCGGACTGGGCGCGGGAGCGGGCCATGACGTTCATCCCGCGGCGGCGGAAGACGTCCTCCAGGACCGCGGCGGCGTCCGGGTCCTCGCCCGGCAGCACCCGGTCGCGGGAGGAGACGAGGGTGACGCGGGAGCCGAGCGCCTGGTAGGCCCCGGCGAACTCGGCGCCGGTGACACCGGATCCGACGACGATGAGCTCCTCGGGCAGCTCGTCGAGGTCGTAGACCTGGGTCCAGTTCAGGATGCGCTCGCCGTCGGGCTGCGCGTCCGGGATCTCCCGGGGGTGCCCGCCGGTCGCTATCAGCACCGCGTCGGCGGTCAGCCGCTCCTCGGTGCCGTCTGCGGCGGTGACGACGACCTGGCGGGAGCCGTCGGCGGCCTGGAGCCCGTCGAGCCGGCCCCGGCCGCGCATCACGCGGGCGCCGGCCCGGGTGACGGAGGCGGTGATGTCGTGGGACTGGGCGAGCGCGAGGCGCTTGACCCGGCGGTTGACCTTGCCGAGGTCCACGCCGACGACCCGGGCGGCCTGCTCCACGTGCGGGGTGTCGTCGGCGACGATGATGCCCAGTTCCTCGTAGGAGGAGTCGAAGGTGGTCATCACCTCGGCCGTCGCGATCAGGGTCTTCGAGGGCACGCAGTCCGTGAGGACCGAGGCCCCGCCGAGACCGTCGCAGTCGACGACGGTCACCTCCGCGCCGAGCTGGGCGCCCACCAGGGCTGCCTCGTAGCCGCCGGGGCCGCCGCCGATGATCACGATCCGGGTCACGAAAAGTCCGCCTCGCGTTGTGTAACCCGCGGCCGTCTGCCGCCCCGGCCGGGGGTCCGGGGGATCGCCCCGGGGGGAATGCAGTACGTACTCCATTGTCCCGCACGCGCCAAGGTGCTTCGCCCCGGGGCCCTCCATACGGGAACGAGCCCCCGGAACGGGCCCCACGCCCGCCCCTCACTCCCCGCCCCGCTCCCCCGACCGGGGCCTTCGTCACAGGAACCGTCGCTCCCGCCGCCACCTCCCGTACCCTCGGACCCATGTCGCTCTACGCCGCGTACGCCGGCAACCTCGACGCGCGGCTGATGACCCGCCGCGCCCCGCATTCCCCGATGCGCAGCACCGGCTGGCTCAACGGCTGGCGGCTGACCTTCGGCGGGGAGCAGATGGGCTGGGAGGGGGCGCTGGCCACCGTGGTGGAGGCGCCGCGCTCCCAGGTCTTCGTCGCGCTGTACGACCTGGCGCCGATGGACGAGGACTCCATGGACCGCTGGGAGGGCGTCGGCCTCGACATCTACCGCCGGATGCGCATCCGGGTGCACACCCTGGACGGCGAGGAGCCGGCCTGGATCTACGTGCTCAACGGGTACGAGGGCGGGCTGCCCTCGGCGCGCTATCTGGGCGAGATCGCGGACGCCGCGGAATCCGCCGGAGCGCCTCACGACTATGTGATGGAACTGCGCAAGCGCCCCTGCTGACCAGGGCGGATCCGGGCCCGCCCGCTCCCCCTTCGTGCGAAAGCACAAAGACCTCCGACGTGTCTTTGCGCCCGTGCATCTACGCGCGTAGGGATTCAGCGGTTACGCTCGTCCGCGTGAACGCATCTGTTATTCCGGACAACATCCAGGGCGACCCGCAGGCGGCCGCCGCCGGGGCCGCCGCCCGCCTGCGCGAGCTGACCGGCGCCGAGACCCATGACGTCGCCCTGGTCATGGGCTCCGGCTGGGCACCCGCGGGCGAAGCACTCGGCGTCCCGGAGGCCGAGTTCCCCGTGACCGAGCTGCCCGGTTTCCCGGCGCCCGCCGTCGAGGGCCACGGCGGCACGGTCCGCTCGTACAAGATCGGCGAGAAGCGCGCGCTGGTCTTCCTCGGCCGCACGCACTTCTACGAGGGCCGGGGCGTCGCCGCCGTCGCCCACGGCGTCCGTACGGCGGTGGCCGCGGGCTGCAAGACCGTCGTCCTGACGAACGGCTGCGGCGGTCTGCGCGAGGGCATGCGACCGGGACAGCCGGTGCTGATCAGCGACCACATCAACCTGACGGCCGCCTCGCCGATCATCGGCGCCAACTTCGTCGACCTGACCGACCTGTACTCGCCGCGGCTGCGCGCGCTGTGCAAGGAGATCGACGACACCCTCGAAGAGGGCGTGTACGTCCAGTTCCCCGGCCCGCACTACGAGACCCCCGCCGAGATCAACATGGTCCGGGTCATGGGCGGCGACCTGGTGGGCATGTCCACGGTCCTGGAGGCCATCGCGGCCCGTGAGGCGGGCGCCGAGGTGCTCGGCCTCTCGCTGGTCACCAACCTGGCGGCGGGCCTGTCCGGCGAACCCCTCAACCACGAGGAGGTCCTCCAGGCCGGCCGCGACTCGGCGACCCGGATGGGCGCGCTGCTGGCGAGCGTGCTGGAGCGCATCTGAAGCCGAGCCCGGCTTCCCGGGCCGCCTTTCCCGCCTCTCCGGCGGCCCGTCCAGCTCATCCCGCGCCCCGGGACCGGGCCGTCTCCGTGGCTCCACGCGCTGGAGGACCGGGCCGTTCCAGCCCCTCCGGCGTTTGAGGAGCGGGCCGTTACATCCCAGTCACTTATAAACATAACCCAGCCCACC
>NZ_JAFEUF010000129.1:1875-20516 GCF_016901035.1 Streptomyces durocortorensis | reverse complement strand
CTGGTTGTGGTGGCGGTAGCGGGGGACGAGGGGGGCTCCCCAAAGCTTGCGGGCGGGGGCGGGGCCGGTGACCGGGGGGGCGAGGGCGCGGGCGGCACGGCCGCGGACGGGGGTGCGGCGGGAGAGGTGACCGGCATGGGACGGCTCCGGGCCTGGAGGTGGGTGCGCCGGCGAGGGGTGCCGGTGTCAGCTCCAACGTACGCCGGGGCGGGGCGGCGTGCCCGCTGTCGCGGGGCGCCGTACGCCGGTCGGCGCACCGCCCTTCGGCAGGGAGGAGGTGGCCCGCGGTTGCCGCCGCGTCGGCCGTGCGCCGACGCGTGTCCGCGTCCGTCAGCTCGGGGCGCGTACGCCGGTGAGCGCGGTGACGACCGGGTCGAGCGCCTGGTTGATCTCGTCGCCGATCGAGCGGAAGAAGGTGATGGGCGCGCCGTAGGGGTCGTAGACCTCGTCCGCCTCGGCGGTCGGGGCCAGCAGCCAGCCGCGCAGCGCGGCGGCGGCGCGCACCAGGGCGCGGGCGCGCTCGACGACGCCCTCGTCGCGCGCATCGGGCAGGGTGGCCGGGTCTATCGCCCGGACCAGCCGGGTGAACTCCTTGAGCGTGAAGGTGCGCAGGCCCGCGGAGTGGCCCATGGAGATGACCTGGGCGCGGTGGTCGCGGGTGGCGGTGAGGACCAGGTCGGCGCGGATGACGTGCTCGTCGAGCAGTTCGCGGCCGACGAAGCCGGTGGCGTCCGCGCCGAAGTCGGCGAGGACGACCTCGGCGTTGGCCTCCATGGGGGCACCTTCATGGCCCCAGGTGCCCGCGCTCTCCACGATCAGGCCGCCGCTGAGCGGGTCGCCGAGGCGGTCCACCAGGGCATGGCGGGTCAGCCGCTCGGTGATGGGCGAGCGGCAGACGTTGCCGGTGCTGACGTGGAGGATGCGGAAGGTGCCGGTCCGCCCCGCTATGCCACGCCCCTCGGGGGCGGTCAATTGGCCACCTCGAGGTCGGGGACCACCTTGCGCAGCTCCTCCGCGGAGAGGGCGCCGGCGCGCAGCAGGACCGGGGTGGCGCCGGTGACGTCGACGATGGAGGACGGCACGATGCCGGGCGTCGGGCCGCCGTCGAGGTAGACGGAGACGGAGTCGCCGAGCATGCCCTGAGCGGCGTCGCAGTCCTCGGGCGAGGGGTGTCCGGTGAGGTTGGCGCTGGAGACGGCCATCGGGCCGACCTCGGTGAGCAGCTCGATGGCGACCGGGTGCAGCGGCATCCGGATCGCGACGGTGCCCCGGGTGTCGCCGAGGTCCCACTGGAGGGAGGGCTGGTGCCGGGCGACGAGGGTGAGGGCGCCGGGCCAGAAGGCGTCGACCAGCTCCCAGGCCTGCTCGGAGAAGTCGGTGACCAGGCCGTGCAGGGTGTTCGGGGAGCCGATGAGGACGGGGGTGGGCATGTTGCGGCCCCGGCCCTTGGCGTCCAGCAGGTCCGCGACGGCCTCGGAGGTGAAGGCGTCCGCACCGATCCCGTAGACGGTGTCGGTGGGCAGCACGACCAGTTCGCCCCGGCGGACGGCCGATGCGGCCTCGCGCAGGCCCGTGGTCCGGTCGGTGGCGTCGTTGCAGTCGTATCGCCGAGCCATCAGCCGGCCTCCTCGGACAGGTGCGGGTACGGGTGGTGGTGCCGGGGGCCGGTCACGGCATGGCCTTGCGGGCGGTGGCGAACCGGGGGCGCTTGTTGAGGTCGGGGTGGTCGGCCGCATCGGCCCAGCCCCGCTCCTCGGTGAAGATCCAGGGGACCTGGCCGCCCTGGGTGTCGGCGTGCTCGATGACGACGAGGCCGCCGGGGCGGAGCAGACGGTGGGCGGTGCGTTCGATGCCGCGGATGGTGTCGAGGCCGTCCTCGCCGGAGAAGAGGGCCATCTCCGGGTCGTGGTCGCGGGCCTCGGGGGCGACGTACTCCCATTCGGTGAGCGGGATGTACGGCGGATTGGAGATCACCAGGTCGACCTGGCCGTCGAGCTCGGGAAGGGCGCTCAGGGCGTCTCCCTTGTGCACGGTGACCCTGGACCCCTCGGCGTTCTTCCGCGTCCACCTGAGGGCGTCCTCGGACAGCTCCACGGCGTGCACCTTGGAGCGGGGCACCTCCTGCGCCATGGCGAGCGCGATGGCGCCCGATCCCGTGCACAGGTCGACGACGACGGGCTCGACGACGTCCATCGCGCGCACCGCATCTATGGCCCAGCCGACGACCGACTCGGTCTCCGGCCGGGGCACGAAGACGCCGGGTCCGACCTGGAGTTCCAGGTAGCGGAAGAAGGCGCGGCCGGTGATGTGCTGGAGCGGTTCGCGGGCCTCGCGGCGGGCGATGGTCTCCCAGTAGCGGGCGTCGAAGTCGGTGTCGGGCACCGTGTGCAGCGCGCCCCGCTTGACCCCGTGGACGTAGGCCGCGAGTTCCTCGGCGTCGAATCGCGGTGAGGGGACACCGGCGTCGGCCAGCCGCTGGGTGGCCTGGGCCACCTCGGCGAGCAGCAGGTTCATCGCGGTTCTCCGTACGGTTTACGGGTGTGCGGGGCGGGACGGTCGCTTACGCGTTGGCGAGCTTGGCGGCGGAGTCGGCGTCGACGCAGGCCTGGATGACTGCGTCGAGCTCTCCGTCGAGCACCTGGTCCAAGTTGTACGCCTTGAAGCCGACGCGGTGGTCCGAGATGCGGTTTTCCGGGAAGTTGTACGTCCGGATCTTCTCGGAGCGGTCGACGGTACGCACCTGGCTGCGGCGGACGTCGGAGGCTTCCTGCTCGGCGGCCTCCTGGGCGGCGGCGAGCAGCCGGGAGCGCAGGATGCGCATGGCCTGCTCCTTGTTCTGGAGCTGGCTCTTCTCGTTCTGGCAGGACGCGACGACGCCGGTCGGCAGGTGCGTGATGCGGACGGCGGAGTCGGTCGTGTTGACGGACTGCCCGCCGGGGCCCGAGGAGCGGTAGACGTCGATGCGCAGGTCGTTGGCGTGGATCTCGACGTCGACCTCCTCGGCCTCGGGGGTGACGAGCACGCCCGCGGCGGAGGTGTGGATGCGGCCCTGGGACTCGGTGGAGGGCACGCGCTGCACGCGGTGCACGCCGCCCTCGTACTTCATCCGGGCCCAGACGCCCTGGCCGGGCTCGGTGGCGCCGTTGCCGCCCTTGGTCTTGACGGCGACCTGGACGTCCTTGTAGCCGCCGAGCTCGGACTCGGTGGAGTCGATGATCTCGGTCTTCCAGCCGACGCGCTCGGCGTAGCGCAGATACATGCGCAGCAGGTCACCGGCGAACAGGGCGGACTCGTCGCCGCCGGCGCCCGCCTTGATCTCCAGGAGCACGTCCTTGTCGTCGCTGGGGTCGCGCGGGACGAGGAGGAGGCGGAGCTTCTCCGTGATCTCCTCGCGCTGCTTCTCCAGCTCCTTGACCTCGGCTGCGAAGTCGGGGTCGTCCGCGGCGAACTCGCGGGCGGTCTCGATGTCCTCGCCGGTCTGCTTCCAGGCCCGGTACGTGGACACGATCGGGGTCAGCTCCGCGTAGCGCTTGTTCAGCTTGCGCGCGTTGGCCTGGTCGGCGTGGACCGACGGGTCGGCGAGCTTCTTCTCAAGACCGGTGTGCTCACCGATCAGTTCCTCGACCGCCTCGAACATGCGGGGGCTCCTGGTTGGTCTGGGATCTGCGGGCCTGCTGGAGGGCGTACTGCCCGGTGGGGTGTCCTGCGGGGGTTGCCCCCGAGGGCACCCGACCGGAAAAAACGCCGGTTCCGACGCCCCCGGGAAGAGGGCGCCAGGAACCGGCGCAGTGGCTCGCTACTTGCTGGCGGAGCCGGCAGCCTTGCCGAAGCGGGCCTCGAAGCGGGCCACGCGGCCGCCGGTGTCGAGGATCTTCTGCTTGCCCGTGTAGAACGGGTGGCACTCGGAGCAGACGTCGGCACGGATGGCGCCGCTGTCGAGGGTGCTCCGGGTGGTGAACGACGCACCGCAGGTGCAGCTGACCTGCGTCTCGACGTACTCGGGGTGGATGTCGCGCTTCAAGGTGTCTCCTAGTTTCGGGAGGGCGCCGGGTCGTCCGCGCGGATTTGCGGGGCCGTGAACCGGGGCCGACGTACCAGTCTGCCAGGACCGGCCGTATCTCCCAAAACCGGGGGCGGGGCGCGGGTATTCCCCGCCACCCGGCCGTGCACCCGGGGTGACCGGTGGGCTACTCGACGACCTTGTCGGCGTCGCCCTTGTCGCCGGCCGACTTCTCGGTGGCGGAGGCGGGGATCGGCCGGTCGTATCTGAGCGCAGCCCACACCTGCCGGCCGGCCTTCTCCTGCGGGAGGACGCGGTTCGGGTCGGCCGGGTCGTACTCGACGGGGAGCGTCACCATGTGGACGTTGTCGGCGCCGAGCCCCTTGAGGCCTCCCGCGAAACCGGTGAGCTTCTTGACCGAGCCGAGTCCGGAGTCGGTGGTGACGGCCTTGGTGGCGGCGTCCGCGAGACCGTAGAGCTTCTTGGGGCTGGAGAACACCCCGACGCTCTTCGCCTGGTCCATCAGCGCCTTGATGAACGCCTGCTGGAGCTGGATGCGCCCCAGGTCACTGCCGTCGCCGACGCTCTTGCGGGTACGGACGAGGCCGAGGGACTCCTCACCGTTGAGGGTGTGGGTGCCGGGCTCCAGGTTCAGATGGCTCTTGGAGTCGTCGATCGCGGTCTTCGTGGTGATCTCGACGCCGCCGAGCTCGTCGATGAGCTTCTTGAAGCCGGTGAAGTCGACTTCCAGGTAGTGGTCCATGCGGATGCCGGACATCGACTCGACGGTCTTGACCGCGCAGGCGGGCCCGCCCACCTCGTAGGCGGTGTTGAACATCGCCCGGTGCTCGGCGGGGACCTGGTCGCCGGTGGTGTCGCTCTCGCAGTCGGGGCGTTCGATCAGGGTGTCGCGCGGTATCGAGACGACGCTCGCGGACTTGTGGCCCTTGTCGACGTGGACGACCATCGCCGTGTCGGAGCGGGCAGCGCCCTCGTCCTCGCCGTACTTCCCGTTGTCGCCGGAGCGCGAGTCGGAGCCCAGCACCAGGATGTCCTGCGAGCCGTCGTCCACGTCGTCGGGACGGTCGGTGCCGAGCTTGGCGTCGATGTCGATGCTGGAGAGGTTGCCGTCGAGCGCCATGTACGCGTAGCCGAGCCCGGCCCCGCCGACGACCACGACTCCCGCCGCCGTCCAGGCCGCCACGACCTTGGCACGGTGCCGGCGGGTCGGCTTCCTCCGTCGGCTGCCGGTGCCGCGTATGCGGCCCGTGCTCCTGCTCTGCTCGCTCACGCGTCTCCCTCGTCACTCCTGCTGTGCCCGTGTGCCCCCTGCCGTGGTGTTCCACGCGCGGCCGGCCTCTCCTGGTGGGACGGCCGAAGCACCAAGAAGGGTTGCACAGACACCTGTGGCCCCCCGCCGGGGGCGGGGGCCACAGGTCTTACGGGCGTACGAGCCGTGAGGCGGCGTTCACCTGGGGTTTCGTGCTCCGTACAGCGATCGTGCGGGCTGCTTAGCGGCCGTACGGGATGTGGTCAAGGTCTCGGGTCAGCCGAAGAGGTTGTAGTTGTTGGCTCCCGAGCCGAGCAGCTTGCGGGCACCGAAGATGCCGCTGTCCGACTTACCGGTACCGGGGTAGAGGTACAGCTCCCCGGTCTTCACCCGGACGATGATGTCCGCGTGGCCGTCGCCGGTGAAGTCACCGGTGGTGACCAGGGCCGTGGCCACGTCCCAGGTCCGGACGAGGACCTTGGGCGCGAACGGGGCGCTCGCCTTGCCGGTGCCCTTGAAGAGGTACATCTTGCCGCCGCTGCCGCGGGCGATGATGTCGGCCTTGCCGTCGTTGGTGAAGTCGCCGCTGCCGCGGACCATGTTGTAGCTGAGGCCGCCGCCGCCGATCTTGGTCCTGGCGGCGAAGGTGCCGTTGCCCTTGCCCGGGTACAGCCAGAAGCCGCCGTCGGAGTCGGTCGAGAGGATGTCCGGGTGGCCGTCACCCGTCAGGTCTCCGGGGGCGAGGATCTGCTTACGGGTGCCCCAGCCGGTGGCCAGCTGCTTGACGTTCCATTCCTGGGACGCCCTGCTGTACCACTGCCAGTACAGGTTGCCGTCCTTGCCGCGGATCAGGAGGTCCTGCTCGTCGTCCCGGTTGAGGTCCGTCTGGAGCAGGACGTTGATACCGCCCCAGTCGTCACCGAACTCGTTCTTCTTCATCCCGCTGCCCGTCGAGGCGAACAGGTACAGGTTGTTGTCGGACGCACTGCGCGCGACGAGGTCCGCACGGTGGTCGTAGGTGGGATTCGTGTCGTAGGCCCGCGCGTTGACGGCGGCGGCGTACGTGGTCATCTTGGCGAAGACGCTGTACGCGCCCTCTCCGACACAGTCCTCGATGCCCCACGACACGATGCCGGCCAGCTTGCCGCCGATCACCAGCGGGCCGCCGGAGTCACCGTTGCACGACCCGGTGGTCTCCGCGTCGGTCGCGCCCGTCTTGCCGGCGCAGACCATGTGGCCCGCCACGAAGTAGTTGCTGCCGTACGAGTCGCGGCATGCCGCGTCCGACACGATCGGGATCGTCGCCGAACGCAGGGTCGTGGAGATGTCGTCGCTGGTCGAGGTCGTACGGCCCCAGCCGTAGACCTTCGCCTGCGTGCCCGGCGCGTAGAGCGCGGTGTCGGTGTTCGACGCCACGGGCAGCGGCTTGGCCGGGAGGACGCGGTCCACCGTCAGCACGGCGATGTCGTTGTCGGCCGCGCCCTCGTTGTCCCGGTAGAGCGGGTGGCTCCACTGGCGGTAGGGGAACGCGACGAACTCGGTGTCGCTCGGCTCGATGGAGGCGTTGCCGACCGCGACGACGCCGTACTCCCCCCAGTTGTACCCGTCCACGCAGTGCGCGGCCGTGGCGATCTTCGTGGGCGCGATGACCACGCCGCCGCAGAAGAAGCCGGTGCCGTCCGGGGCGGAGTACCAGAGCTGTGCCATCCACGGCGCGGCGGAGATCGGCGTCGGCGTGCCGCCGATGACCATCGGCGTGGGCGTGGGGCCGTCGCCCCGGGAGAACTCGGCCGGCGGCAGCGCCTTGCGCTCGGCCGCCGCGGCTTCGGCGATCCGCTCACGCAGCACCGAGTCGGGCGGGGAGACGGGCCGTTCGGCTGCCGCGGCGGACAGCGACGGCGCCGGCTCCTCCGCCTGGGAGGTGGACATCGTCAGCGCGGTGCCGACGAGGGCGAGAACGGTGACGGCCGCCGCCGGGACGGCGAGTCTGAGCCGGCGCGCGTGCCGGCCCCCCGTGGTGCGTATGTGCACGCGGTGATCCTTCGGATAGGAACCGGGGGACGAAAAAGCCCCGCCGGTCGGGATACGGCGGGGATGCGTGAACTGCGCACAGCGCAGGGCGGATCACCGCAGGGCTCACGCCTCTGCCGTTCCGCCTCGATGGCCCCCCACCTCAACTGGCCCAAATATTACGTGAGTAACAACGGCAAGGGAATGTGCAGAGAAGGAAAAGAAGAAGAAAAGGGAACCAGGCGGACGGAAAAAGGCTCCGTCCCCTCACCGAGGTGAGGGGACGGAGCCTTTCGTACCGCTGGGCCGGTCAGTCGTTGCCGTTTCCGCTGCCCGGCGTCGTCTTCTGGATCTGGAGCAGGAACTCCGCGTTGGACTGGGTCTTCTTCATCCGGTCCAGGAGGAGTTCGATCGCCTGCTGCTGGTCGAGCGCGTGCAGCACCCGGCGCAGCTTCC
This sequence comes from Streptomyces durocortorensis, assembly GCF_016901035.1. GTDB lineage: Bacteria > Actinomycetota > Actinomycetes > Streptomycetales > Streptomycetaceae > Streptomyces > Streptomyces durocortorensis. Next base: position 12,780 of record NZ_JAFEUF010000129.1, on the reverse strand, counting down.
AGACGACGGCCAGCTCGTCGGTGCCGAGCAGGATCTCTTCCTTACGGGTGGAGGACGCGTCGACGTCCACCGCCGGGAAGATGCGCTTGTCCGAGAGCTTCCGGTCGAGCTTGAGCTCCATGTTGCCGGTGCCCTTGAACTCCTCGAAGATCACCTCGTCCATGCGCGAGCCGGTCTCGACGAGCGCGGTGGCCAGGATGGTCAGCGAGCCGCCGTCCTCGATGTTGCGCGCGGCGCCGAAGAAGCGCTTCGGGGGGTACAGCGCGGTCGAGTCGACACCACCGGAGAGGATGCGGCCGGAGGCCGGCGCCGCGAGGTTGTACGCGCGGCCCAGACGGGTGATCGAGTCGAGCAGGACGACCACGTCGTGACCCAGCTCGACGAGGCGCTTGGCGCGCTCGATGGCCAGCTCGGCGACGGTGGTGTGGTCCTCGGCGGGACGGTCGAAGGTCGAGGAGATGACCTCGCCCTTCACCGACCTCTGCATGTCGGTGACCTCTTCCGGACGCTCGTCGACCAGGACGACCATCAGGTGGCACTCGGGGCTGTTGACCGTGATCGCGTTGGCGATGGCCTGCAGGATCATGGTCTTACCGGTCTTCGGCGGGGCCACGATGAGGCCACGCTGACCCTTGCCGATCGGGGCCACCAGGTCGATGATCCGCGTCGTCAGGACGTTGGAGTCGGTCTCCAGACGGAGCCGGTCCTGCGGGTAGAGCGGGGTCAGCTTCTGGAACTCGGGGCGGCCGCGGCCGGACTCCGGCGCCATGCCGTTGACCGAGTCGAGGCGGACCAGCGCGTTGAACTTCTCGCGCCGCTCGCCGTCCTTGGGCTGGCGGACCGCGCCGGTGACGTGGTCGCCCTTGCGCAGGCCGTTCTTGCGGACCTGGGCGAGCGAGACGTACACGTCGTTCGGGCCCGGCAGGTAGCCGGAGGTCCGGATGAACGCGTAGTTGTCGAGGATGTCCAGGATGCCCGCGACGGGGATCAGGACGTCGTCGTCGGCCACCTGCACGTCGCCGGCGAAGTCGTCGCGGCCGCGGCGGCCACGCCGGTCGCGGTAGCGCCCGCGCCGGCCACGACGGCCGCCCGCCTCGTCGTCGAAGTCGTCCTGCGGACCGTTGTCACGGTTCTGCTGGCCCTGGCCGCTCTGGCCCTGACCCTGCCGCTGGCCCTGGCGCTGCCCGCCGCCGCCCTGCTGGCCCTGGTCGTCGCCCTTGCCGCGGCGGTCGCGCTGACGCTCGCGGCGGCCCTCACGGTCGCCGCGGTCGCCGCGGTCCCGGCCCTGACGGTCGCCGCGACGGCCCTCGGCCGTGTCGGTGGCCGCCTCGGCCTTGGCGTCGCCCTTGGGCTCGGCCCGCTCCTCGGTCTTCTGCTCGGCCTGGGGCTCCGCCTTGGCCTTGGCCTCGGTCTTCGCCTCGGTCTTGGTGTCGGGGCTGCCCGCCTGCGCGGTCGCACGACGGCGACGACGCTCGCCCGCGGGCTGCTCGTCGCTGGCCGGCTGGCCGGGGATGTCGATCTGCTGCTGGGCGGCCGTGTCCTTCTCGGCGGCGGCAGCGCCCTCGTTCCCGGTGCGCGCCTTCGAGGTCGCGCGGCGCTTGGGCTTGCTCTCCGCCTCGGCGGGGGCCTCTGCGGCCTTGGAGGAGGTCTTGGGGGCGGCGGATCCGCCACCCGCCTGCGCCTCCTTGATGACCTCGATCAGCTGGCTCTTGCGCATCCGCGCGGTGCCCCTGATGCCGAGGCCGGACGCGACCTGCTGCAGCTCGGCCAGGACCATGCCGTCAAGGCCGGTGCCGGAGCGGCGGCGCCGTGCGGTGGTGCCAGTGGCAGCACCTTCGGCGGGCGCGGCGCTGTCGACGTTCTTGTCGGCAGTGACGCCCATCAGATCGGTGGTGTCGCTCACGAAGGGTCCTTCCCTGGAGCGGACGTCGGCCTTCTGGCTCGGCGACCGGTTGTGCTGTCCGACTGCGGTCTGTTGATCTTGCTGGATCGCGGACCTTGCCGGGGCGGTGGTCCGCCGGGTACGGCGGAGAGATGAACGTGCGGGGTCCGGCGCGAGATCCCCCTGCTCGGCCCACTCCTGGACGAGCGAGGGGTGTCGTGCCGGTTCCGGAGCGTGCTCGAAACTGCTCAGGCAGGCTGCTCAGGCAGTTGGGGAGGCTCCCGGAAGAATGGTGGTCCCGGAGGGGGACACGAAGCAACGCGCCTCAAAGACGTCGGTTGCAGACTTGAGGTTAACACTACCGGCTCCAACAAACATTCCCCCTCTCGCTCACCGGTAATCACATGCGGTTACGCGGCCAGCGGCAGCACCGTGGCGCCCGTGGCGTCGAGGGCCAGCCGGTTCGCCGCCCAGCCCTCCCCCGCCAGTCGGGCGACCTTGTCGGCCGAACCCTCCTCCGTCAGCGCGAGGACCGTGGGCCCCGCGCCGGAGATGACCGCGGGCACGCCGTCGGCGCGCAGGCGGTGCACCAGCTCCACGCTCTCCGGCATGGCCGGGCCCCGGTACTCCTGGTGGATCCGGTCCTCGGTGGCGGCGAGCAGCAGCTCGGGGCGCCGGGTCAGGGCCTCGACGAGCAGGGCCGCCCGGCCGGCGTTGAGCGCCGCGTCGACGTGCGGAACGGTGCGCGGGAGCAGGCCGCGCGCCGTCTCGGTGAGCACCGGACGCCCGGGTACGAAGACCACCGGGACCACGGAGTCGGCGGGGTCCATCCGGATCGCCCGGGCCGAGCCGCCGTCCATCCAGGCGAGGGTGAATCCGCCGAGCAGACAGGCCGCGACGTTGTCGGGGTGCCCCTCGATCTCGGTCGCCAGCTCCAGCAGGGCCGCGTCGTCGAGACGGGCGTCGCCGCCGGTCGTCACGGCGCGGGCGGCGACGATTCCGGCGCAGATGGCGGCGGAGGAGGAACCGAGGCCGCGGCCGTGCGGGATGCGGTTGGCGCAGACGATCTCCAGCCCGCGGGGCTGGCCGCCGAGCAGGTCGAACGCGGTGCGCAGGGAGCGCACGAGCAGGTGGCTCTCGTCGCGGGGCAGGCTCTCGCTGCCCTCACCTGCGATGTCGATGTGCAGCCCGGAGTCGGCGACCCGGACGACGACGTCGTCGTACAGCCCCAGCGAGAGGCCGAGGGCGTCGAAACCCGGCCCCAGGTTGGCGCTGGTGGCGGGGACGCGCACCCGGACGGCGGCGGCTCGGAACGCGGGACCGGCCATCGGTCGGACCACTCCTTGTAAGGCGGCGGGGATGCAGTGCGGTGGATCTGCGGCGGCGGGGGCTGCGGGGACGGGGCGGGACACAGTGCGCACCGGGACGTACAGGGGATCCGGTGGTGGCCCGCACCGCGTTCGCCACAACGGCTGCCGTACCGCAGCGGACCGTCGGGCGGGTGTCGGTCGGATGAGGTACAGCTTATCGAAGGAAGGTTCTGTCGCGACATAGGGCGCACAGGAGGCGCACGATGCGTGTCGCCCGCCTCCTATGCGCTCTCCGCCCCGGAAAGAGGGCGGTTGAGCTGGGTTGTCACGGTTGCCCGGGTGACGGCGACGAGGTGGCGTCACCCTGGTCCGCCGGTGGGGCGCGGCGGCTGCCGCGGCCCGTCCGGGACCGGCTCAGACGAGCCCGAGCTTCTCGGCGGCGGTGGCCGCGTCGACCGGGACCGTGACCGGCTGCGGGGCGCCCGCGACGGCCCAGTCGGGGTCCTTGAGGCCGTTGCCGGTGACCGTGCAGACGATGCGCTGGCCGGGGTCGACCTTGCCCTCCTCGGCGGCCTTGAGCAGACCGGCGACGGACGCGGCCGAGGCGGGCTCCACGAAGACGCCCTCCTGGGAGGCCAACAGCCGGTAGGCGGACAGGATCTGCCGGTCCGTCACCTCGTCGATGAAGCCGCCCGACTCGTCGCGTGCGGCGAGCGCGTAGTTCCAGGAGGCCGGGTTGCCGATGCGAATCGCGGTGGCGATGGTGGACGGGTCCTTGACGACCTCGCCGCGCACGATGGGCGCCGAACCGGAGGCCTGGAAGCCCCACATGCGCGGGGAGCGGCTGGAGACGCCGTCACCGGCGTACTCGGTGTAGCCCTTCCAGTACGCGGTGATGTTGCCCGCGTTGCCGACCGGCAGGACGTGGATGTCGGGGGCGTCGCCGAGCGCGTCGACGATCTCGAACGCGGCGGTCTTCTGGCCCTCGATACGGACCGGGTTGACCGAATTGACCAGCGCCACCGGGTAGTTGTCCGAGAGCGCGCGGGCCAGGGTGAGGCAGTCGTCGAAGTTGCCGTCGACCTGGAGGATCTTGGCGCCGTGCACGAGGGCCTGGCCCATCTTGCCGAGCGCGATCTTGCCCTGCGGTACGAGCACGGCGCAGACCATGCCCGCACGCACCGCGTACGCCGCGGCGGAGGCGGAGGTGTTGCCGGTGGAGGCGCAGATGACGGCCTTCGCCCCCTCCTCCTTGGCCCGGGTGATGGCCATGGTCATGCCGCGGTCCTTGAAGGAACCGGTGGGGTTGGCGCCCTCGACCTTGAGGTGCACCTCGCAGCCCGTGCGCTCGGAGAGGACCTGCGCCGGTACGAGCGGCGTACCGCCCTCACGAAGCGTGACGACCGGCGTCGTCGCCGTGACCGGAAGCCGGTCCCGGTACTCCTCGATGATGCCGCGCCACTGGTGGGTGCCCTTGCTGGTCATGGGTCCTTTACTCCCCTTCAACACGCATGATGCTGGCGACACCGCGCACGGTGTCGAGCTTGCGCAGCGCTTCGACGGTCCCGGAGAGGGCGGCGTCGGGCGCGCGGTGGGTGACGACGACGAGGGATGCCTCGCCGTCCGAGTCCGGCCGGCCTTGCTGGCGGACCGTGTCGATGGACACGCCCTGCTCGGCGAAGACCGTCGCGACCTGGGCGAGCACGCCCGGCTTGTCGGCCACGTCGAGGCTGATGTGGTAGCGCGTGACGACGTCGCCCATGGGGCTGACCGGCAGGCGCGTGTAGGCGGACTCACCGGGTCCGGTGGCCTCGCCCAGTTTGTTGCGGCAGACCGCGACGAGGTCGCCGAGGACCGCGGACGCGGTCGGCGAACCGCCGGCGCCGGGCCCGTAGAACATGAGCTGACCGGCGGCGTCGGCCTCGATGAACACCGCGTTGTACGCCTCGCGGACGGAGGCCAGCGGGTGGCTGAGCGGGATCATCGCGGGGTGCACGCGGGCGGTGACGGAGGCCCCGTCGGCGGCGCGCTCGCAGATGGCGAGCAGCTTGACCGTGCAGCCCATGCGTCGGGCGGAGGCGATGTCGGCGGCGGTGACCTCGGTGATGCCCTCGCGGTGCACGTCGCCGATCTTCACGCGGGTGTGGAAGGCGATCCCGGCGAGGATCGCGGCCTTGGCGGCGGCGTCGAAGCCCTCGACGTCGGCGGTGGGGTCGGCCTCGGCGTACCCGAGGGCGGTGGCCTCGTCGAGCGCCTCGGAGTAGCCGGCGCCGCTGGTGTCCATCTTGTCGAGGATGAAGTTGGTCGTGCCGTTGACGATGCCGAGCACCCGGTTGACCTTGTCGCCCGCGAGCGACTCGCGCAGCGGCCGCACCAGCGGGATGGCCCCGGCGACGGCGGCCTCGTAGTAGAGGTCGCGGCCGTACTTCTCGGCGGCGGCGTGCAGGGCCGCGCCGTCCTCGGCGAGCAGCGCCTTGTTGGCGGAGACGACGCTCGCGCCGTTCTCGAAGGCGGTGGTGATGAGAGCGCGGGCGGGCTCGATGCCGCCGATGACCTCGATGACGACGTCGATGTCGCCGCGCTGCACGAGCGCGGTCGCGTCGGTGGTGATCAGTGCGGGGTCGATGCCCTCACGCACCTTCGAGGGCCGGCGGACGGCCACGCCGGCGAGCTCGACGGGCGCGCCGATGCGCGCCGCGAGGTCGTCGGCGTGCGTCGTCATGATGCGCGCCACCTCTGAGCCGACCACACCACAGCCCAGCAGCGCCACCTTCAGCGGACGCGTACGCATCATCCGACCCTCGTTTCTGTACATGCTCATTGGGGACCAGTCTCACTCACCGGACGGGAGTTTCTGACCCCCGTCCGGATCCTGAGATGACTATTTCATCAGCCGACATCGAGACGCAGGAGATCTTCCTCCGTCTCGCGCCGGACGATGACGCGCGCCTCTCCGTCGCGGACCGCGACGACCGGCGGGCGCAGCGCGTGGTTGTAGTTGCTCGCCATGGAACGGCAGTACGCGCCGGTGGCGGGGACGGCGATCAGGTCGCCGGGCGCCAGGTCGGCGGGGAGGAACGCGTCCTTGACCACGATGTCGCCGCTCTCGCAGTGCTTGCCGACGACCCGGACGAGCATCGGTTCGGCATCCGAGGTACGGGAGACGAGGGCGACGCTGTACTCGGCGTCGTACAGCGCGGTGCGGATGTTGTCCGACATGCCGCCGTCGACGCTGACGTACGTCCGCAGCCCTTCGAGCGGCTTGATGGTGCCGACCTCGTAGAGCGTGAACGCGGTGGGCCCGACGATGGCCCGGCCCGGCTCGACCGAGATGCGCGGGGTGCGCAGCCCGGCCGCCTCGCACTCGCGGGTGACGATGTCGCTGAGCGCCTTGGCGATCTCGTACGGCTCGCGGGGGTCGTCCTCGGAGGTGTACGCGATGCCGAGTCCGCCGCCGAGGTCGATCTCGGGCAGCTCGACGCCGTGCTCGTCACGTACTTCGGCGAGCAGCTGCACCACGCGCCGGGCGGATACCTCGAAGCCGGCCATGTCGAAGATCTGCGAGCCGATGTGGGAGTGGACGCCGATGAGTTCGAGCCCGTCGAGGGAGAGGGCGCGGCGCACGGCCTCGGCGGCCTGTCCGCCGGCGAGCGCGATGCCGAACTTCTGGTCCTCGTGCGCGGTGGCGATGAACTCGTGGGTATGGGCCTCGACGCCGACGGTGACGCGGATCTGCACGCGCTGGCGGACGCCGTGGCGCTGGGCGATGTGGGCGACGCGGACGATCTCCTGGAAGGAGTCGAGCACGATCCGCCCGACGCCGGCCTCGACGGCCCGCTCGATCTCGGCGACGGTCTTGTTGTTGCCGTGGAAGGCGATGCGCTCGGCGGGCATACCGGCGTCGAGCGCGGTGGCCAGCTCCCCGCCGGAGCAGACGTCCAGATTCAGCCCCTCCTCCTTGAGCCAGCGCACGACGGCGCGGGAGAGGAAGGCCTTCCCGGCGTAGAAGACGTCGGCGTCGGGCCCGAAGGCGTCGGCCCAGGCGCGGCAGCGGGCCCGGAAGTCGCTCTCGTCGAGGAAGTAGGCGGGGGTGCCGAACTCCTCGGCGAGCCGCGCGACGGCGATACCGCCGACGGTGAGGGCGCCGTCCGGGTCACGGGTGACGGTGCGCGACCAGACCTTCTCGTCGAGGGCGTTGAGGTCGGCGGCGGGCGCGGTGTAGTGCCCCTCGGTGAGGACGTCGGCGTGGCGGGGTCCTGCGGGGTGTGCGGAGCGGCTCATCGTGATGGTTCTTTCGGGTCTCTTCTGATCGCGTCAGAGGTGTTCGGGCGCACGGATACCGAGCAGGGACAGGCCGCCTGCCAGCACCGTCCCGGCGGCTTCGGCGAGAGCCAGCCGGGCACGGTGGGCGGCCGAGGGTTTCTCGTCACCGGCGGGCAGGGGCGGGCAGGAGTCGTGGAAGTCGAAGAACGCGTGCGCGACGGCTTCCAGCTGCCGGGCGACCCGGTCGGGCGCGCGGTGACGGGCCCCGGCGAGCAGCACACCGGGGTGGTCGGCGATGAGGTCGAGGAGGGGGCGGGCGGCCGCGTCGTACGCGGTCGTCGCGGTGGGCTCGGCAGGGCTCTCGCCATGCGCGGCGAGGCTTTCGCCCTGCGCCGCGGGCTCGGTGGGGCTTTCGCCGTACGCGCCTGCCTCGGCGGTGAAGCCGAGGCGGGCGGCCCCGCGGGTGAGGGCGCGGGCCCTGGCGTGGGCGTAGCGGACCCGGAAGAGCGGATTGGCCTCGCCCTGGACGAGCAGTTCGGGGCCGAGGGCGGCGCGGTCGTGTCCGGCGGCCCGCAGGAGCCCCCAGCGGGCCGCGTCGGGCCCCAGCCGCTCCAGCAGCTCCCCCGCGGTGGCCCCGGCGGGGACGGGCCGGATCTCGGTGAGCGGTACGGGGGGTGCTTCGGCGGGCGTCCCGTGCGCGTCGACAGTGACGCCGAGGCGGGCCCAGTCCGGGTCGGGCGCCTCGGCGCAGGTGATCCGGACCCGGGCGCCCTGGGCGGTGAGGAGCCGGCGCACGGCCTGGGCGGTGACCGCGGCGCGCACTTCCCGCGCGTGGTGGAACGGGAGGGCCTCGTCCCGGAGCGCGTCCCCGTGCCCGTACGCGAGGCCCTGTTGCCGCACGGCGTCGAGCACGGCCCGGTCGCTCTCGGCCGGGGCGTCGAGGGTGAAGCTCAGGAACCCCGGGCCGGTGATCTCGACCCGCCCGACGCCGGGCTCGGCGGCGACGCGTTCGCGCAGGATGCGGGCGACCTCCAGGGCGGGCAGCGCGGCGGGCCCGGCGAGCTGGAGGGCGACGGCGCAGGCGTAGTCGCCGCTGCCGCCGGGCCGGGTCCGCTCCACCCGCACGCGCGCGGGCACGGGGGCGCGCAACGCATCCTCGTCGACCGCGCGGCGCACGGCGTGCAGCACGGTCCGGGAGAGATCGGCGGGGGTCACGGGTCAAGCGTAGGTGAGAGAGGGGGGCACTCCGCGACCCGGTTTCGCCATCCGGTCAGCCGGGCCCGGTTCCACGGTGCGGGGCAGCCGCTCCCGGCCCGCCACGCCGGTCAGCCTGCGGTGCTCCCCGCCCGCCCGGCACCGCGCCGCCCGTCCGCGGATGCCTCTTCCTCCCCGGTCACCAGCCGGCGCATGATCCGCACCAACTCGCTCGGCTCGAACGGCTTCGCCAGGAACGCGTCGACTCCGGCGGCCACGCCCGCGTCGACCTCGTAGGGCGTACAGGCGCTGATGACGACGATGGGAAGACCACGGGTCCGGGGGTCGGAGCGCAACCGGGTGGCGGTCTCCAGACCGTCCAGCCGGGGCATCACGACGTCGAGGGTGATGGCGTCGGGGCGGACTCTCCCGACCAGGTCCAGGGCCTCGACACCATCGGCCGCGGTCACGACCTCGAAGCCCTCCAGCTCGAGATTGACCCTGATCAGCTGCCGGATGACCTTGTTGTCGTCGACAACAAGCACGCGGCCGTACGCCCCTGACACCCTTCGAGAGTAGGTCGGCCGGAGGGGCGGCGTCCGGGTTTTGTCCACTTCCGCCCCGGACGGGTGGCCACCGCTCCCCCGGACCGTCCGACCGGGAGGAAGAGGCCCGGCGGCACGGCGGAATACCTGTTCACGGAGACCCCGTGGGAGCTGGTAGTGTTTCACCCGTCGCAGAGCAACACCGCGATACGCCCCCGTAGCTCAGGGGATAGAGCATCGGCCTCCGGAGCCGGGTGCGCAGGTTCGAATCCTGCCGGGGGCACTTCCGGAATGAGAGCCTGACCTGCATATATGCCGGTCAGGCTCTTGTCGTTTCCCGCCCCCCCCTCGCGGGCCAGCCGCGCCAAAGCCGCGGGGCGGAGAGATGATGGGCGTAGCCGAAAAACCTCGGGGTGAAGCCGCGCAGGCGGGTACAGCAGAGGTGGGCACGCTGCCACGGTGACCGCGAACCCCCTGACGACATGAACGAAGCGTGATCGTCATGAGCATCCCCCAGGCCAACGCTCCGCAGTGGCAGCAGCCCCAGCCACCGCCGCAGAACGCGCGCAAGAAGCACCGGGGCTTCCTGTGGGTCTTCCTGGGTGTCCAACTCCTCTTCCTGATCTGGCTGATCACCGGGATCGCTTCCGGCTCGGGAACCCCTGCGGACTGCGGGACGCTCGACAAGCAGAGCTGCAACGACGCCGAGAACGTCGGCACCGCGGTCGGCGTGGGCCTGATCATCGTCCTGTGGGCCGTCGTGGACGTCATCCTGGGCATCACGTACGCGGTCTACCGACTCGCGAGGCGGCCGTAGCCGCCCCGCGGAGTCTCCCGGCTCGCCCTCACCGGGTGGGCAGGTCAGAACTTCCCGTCGACCGGGATCCAGCCGGACCAGGCCTCGGGCTGGTAGAACTTGCCGGTGTCGCCGTCGTAGCGCAGGACGCGCAGACGTACGTTGCCGGTCTCGCGGTAGTCCTTGTTGCAGGTCGCCCAGGTGTTCACGCCGAGCTTGTTGACGCAGACCTCCTCGGCGCGCCCGTAGTCGGTGTAGACCCCGACCGCCGCGGACATGCCGTCCTTCTGGGTGTCGCCGGCCCAGACGATGTCGCCGTTGTGCTGGAAGCACCCGTTGGAGCCGTAGGCGGCGGTCGCGCCGAGGCAGGTGCCCGAGGGCGGAGCAGCCTTGGCGGACGCCACCGCGACCGCCGCTCCGGTCGTCTCGTCCCCGTCCGCGGGGAAGGGGAAGTCCGGGCCGGGTTCCGCGGCGGCGCCTTCGACGACCTTCACGTCCACGGGCAACTGGACTTCCACGGAGGCCTCCGGGGCGTCGTCGGCGAGCGCCGGCGTCGCGGTGACGGCCGCGAGGGCGAGGGCCGACGCCCCTGCGAGAACGCTCAACTTCGAGCGCCAGTTTTCACGCATGCTTCACTACCCCCGCGCCTGACCTCTGTGGCGAGATCATCAATTATCACATGTGAACAGGGTGTGAGACTAAGAGATCGCTGTGACGGATGGAAGGGGCCTCTGTGACGCACGTGCTTCGTGGGGCTCCTGGTGATGCGAGTCCTCCGGGTCGGGCGGTGCGGGACGCAATAGAGAGGGGGGGGGGGGGGGGGGGGGGGGGGCGGCCCCGCCCCCCCCCCGGGCCCCCCGGCCCCCCCCCCCCCCCCGCGGCGGGCCCGCCCGGGGCGCGGGGGGCCCCCCCCCC
>NZ_JAFEUF010000129.1:0-1867 GCF_016901035.1 Streptomyces durocortorensis | reverse complement strand
GGCCCGTTGCTTCCGCGGGGGGGGGGGGGGGGTGGGGGGGGGGGGGTGGGGGGGGGGGGGGGGGGGGGCCCCGTTTCGGGGGGGGGCCCCCCGGGGGGGGCCCCCCCCCCCCCCTTCCGCGTCGCTCTCACCCGTTCACGAGCAGGATGCTCACGGCAGGACCGGCGGCTCGGCGGCCCGCTCCCCCTCGGACACATCGGCGAACGAGAGGTCGAGCGCGCACTCCGCCGGGATGTCGGCGGCGGAGGTCGCCCACTTCTCGGGCCCCGCCACGCTCTGCCCGTTCAACTCGGGCCCGCCCGCCTGGCGCTTGCCCGTCTCGATCTTCCCCTCCAGGCCGTCCCCGGGGGCCGGTGCGGTGGGGGCGGCGGGCCGCTCGGCGTCCGCGGTGCCCGGCGAGGACGAACAGGCCGCTGCGCCCACCGTGGCGCACAGGACGAGTACGGCAGAGGCCGCGGCGGTACGAAGTCGCATGAAGATCCCCCCTACGCGGATGCCCGGAGATCCGGGTCATCAGTCGATCCACGGTGCCACAGAGGGGGGTTGGGGGCGCGGAGAACAGGTGAAGAAGGCGGGCAGAGTGCCCCGTCAGCCGACCGGCAGTCCCGGCGCCGGGTGGGCGTCCATGAGGTCCTTCACCTCTTCCCGCACCCTCTTGATCGCCGTCTCGTCGCCCGTGCGGGCCGCGTCGACCGCCGTGGTGATCCAGGCGGCGACAGTGCCCATCGCCGAGGCAGGGACGCCCCGGGAGGTGAGGGCCGGGGTGCCCATGCGGATGCCGGAGGGGTCGAAGGGCTTACGGGGGTCGAAGGGGACGGTGTTGTAGTTGACGACGATCCCCGCGCGGTCGAGGGCCTTCGCGGCGGTCTTGCCGGGGACGTCCTTGTTTGTGAGGTCGATCAGCAGGAGGTGGTTGTCGGTGCCGCCGGAGACCAGGTCGAAGCCGCGGGCCGCCAACTCCTCGCCCAGCGCGCGGGCGTTGGCCACGACCTGGTGGGCGTAGGAGCAGAAGCCGGCGGTGGCGGCCTCGCCGAGGGCGACCGCGATGGCGGCCGTGGTCTGGTTGTGCGGGCCTCCCTGGAGGCCGGGGAAGACCGCGCGGTCGATGGCGCGGGCGTGTTCGGCGGTGGAGAGCAGCATCGCGCCGCGCGGGCCGCGCAGGGTCTTGTGGGTGGTCGTGGAGACGACGTCCGCGTGACCGGCGGGCGAGGGGTGCGCGCCGCCCGCGATCAGGCCGGCGATGTGCGCGATGTCCGCGACCAGGACGGCCCCCGTCTCCCGGGCGATCTCCGCGAAGCCCGCGAAGTCGATCGTGCGGGGAACGGCCGTGCCGCCGCAGAAGATCAGCTTGGGCCGTTCGGCGAGGGCCAGGTCGCGGACCTCGTCCAGGTCGATCCGCCCGGTGTCGCGGCGGACCCCGTACCGGACGCCGCGGAACCAGCGGCCGGTGGCCGAGACGTCCCAGCCGTGCGTGAGGTGGCCGCCCATCGGGAGGGACATGCCGAGGACCGTGTCGCCGGGCTGGAGGAAGGCCAGGTACGCGGCGAGGTTGGCCGGGGAGCCGGAGTACGGCTGGACGTTGGCGTGGTCCATCCCGAAGAGGGCCTGGGCGCGGCGGATCGCCAGGGTCTCGACCTGGTCGATGACCTGCTGGCCCTCGTAGTACCGCTTGCCGGGGTAGCCCTCGGAATACTTGTTCTGGAGCACCGTGCCCGAGGCTTCGAGCACGGCGGCGGAGACGTAGTTCTCGCTGGGGATCAGGCGCAGGGTGTCGGCCTGGAGCCGCTCCTCCGCGCCGATCAGGGCGGCCAGTTCGGGGTCGGATGCCATGAGGGCCGGGTGGCGGGGCGCGGTGGGGCGGTGGCCG
>NZ_JAFEUF010000128.1:12594-20558 GCF_016901035.1 Streptomyces durocortorensis | reverse complement strand
CCTCAATCGCCGGAGGGGCTTGGAACGCCCGCCCGGTCCTCGCCCAGGGCTTAAAGCGCCTGGGCTGCCGCCCTGCCCGCCGCCCTGCCCGAGAAGATGCAGCCGCCCAGGAACGTGCCCTCCAGGGAGCGGTAGCCGTGGACTCCGCCGCCGCCGAAGCCCGCCGCCTCGCCCGCCGCGTACAGGCCCGGGAGCGGGGTGCCCTCGGCGGTCAGGACGCGGGAGGACAGGTCCGTCTCCAGACCGCCCAGGGACTTGCGGGTGAGGATGTTGAGGCGGACGGCGATCAGCGGGCCCGCCGAGGGGTCCAGGACGCGGTGCGGCTTCGCGGTGCGGATGAGGCGGTCGCCGAGGTAGGCGCGTGCTCCGTGGATCGCGGTGACCTGGAGGTCCTTGGTGAAGGGGTTGGCGATCTCGCGGTCGCGGGCGGTGATCTCGCGGCGCAGGCTCTCCTCGTCGATGAGGTCCTCCCCCGTGACCGCGTTCATGCCCCGGACCAGCGCGCCGAGGTCCTTCTCGACGACGAAGTCCGCCCCGTGGTCCATGAACGCCTTCACCGGTGCGGGCACGTCCGCGCGGGCCCGGCCGATCACGTCGCGGACCGACTTGCCGGTCAGGTCCGGGTTCTGCTCGGAGCCGGAGAGCGCGAACTCCTTGCCGATGATCCGCTGGTTGAGGACGAACCAGGTGTAGCCGTGACCGGAGGCCATGATGTGTTCGAGGGTGCCGAGCGTGTCGAAGCCCGGGAAGAGCGGGACCGGCAGCCGCTTGCCGCGGGCGTCGAACCAGAGGGACGAGGGGCCGGGCAGGATCCGGATGCCGTGGCGGGCCCAGATCGGGTTCCAGTTCTCGATGCCCTCGGTGTAGTGCCACATCCGGTCGCGGTTGATGTGGTGCGCGCCCGCCTTCTCGGCGATGCCGAGCATCAGGCCGTCGACGTGGGCGGGGACGCCGGAGAGCATCTTCTCGGGCGGGGTGCCGAGCCGTTCGGGCCACTGGGCGCGGACCAGGTCGTGGTTGCCGCCGATGCCGCCGGAGGTGACGATCACCGCCTGGGCCTTCAGCTCGAAGGGGGCCGTGACCTCACGGCTGCTCGCCGTGCCTCGCTCCGCCCCGCTCGGCTCCAGGATCTCGCCGGTGACCGTGTCGAGCGCCCCGGCGGTACGGGCGAGGCCGGTGACCCGGTGGCGGAACCGCAGCTGGACGAGCCCCTTGGCGACGCCCTCGCGGACCCGCCGTTCGAAGGGGGCGACGACGCCGGGGCCGGTGCCCCAGGTGATGTGGAAGCGGGGTACGGAGTTGCCGTGGCCGGTCGCGTCGTAACCGCCGCGTTCCGCCCAGCCGACGACGGGGAAGATCCGCAGCCCCTGCTGGTGCAGCCAGGAACGCTTCTCACCGGCGGCGAAGTCGACGTACGCCTCGGCCCACTTCCTCGGCCAGCGGTCCTCCTCCTCGCGGTCGAAGCCCGCCGTGCCGAACCAGTCCTGGAGGGCCAGTTCCCGGCTGTCCTTGATCCGCATCCGGCGCTGTTCGGGCGAGTCCACGAGGAAGAGTCCCCCGAAGGACCAGTGCGCCTGGCCGCCGATGGACTGCTCGGGCTCCTGGTCGAGGAGGATCACGGAACGGCCGGCGTCGACCAGTTCGGCGGTGGCCACGAGTCCGGCGAGCCCTGCCCCGATCACGATCACATCAGCGTCGTACGCCATGGGTTCCATCCTGTTCGGGGCGGCTCAGGGGCGGGAGAATCGTTCAAGTTACCCGTGCGTCAGATCTTGGGTACCCGCCGCTGCCACGTCAACCGTCCGGCTGCTGTTGGATGAAACGCATGACGCCTTCTGACGAGATTCTGGACATCGTCGACGAGAACGACGAGGTCATCGGGCAGGCCCCGCGCGGCGAGGCGACCGCGGGGGGCCTGCGGCACCGCTGTGTGTTCATCGAGGCGCGCGATGCGCAGGGGCGGGTCTTCGTCCACCGGCGTACGGCCACGAAGCTGGTCTTCCCCTCGCACTACGACATGTTCGTCGGCGGGGTCGTGGGCGCGGGCGAGTCGTACGAGGAGGCGGCGCTGCGCGAGGCGGAGGAGGAGCTGGGGGTCTCGGGGCTGCCGCAGCCGGAGCCGCTGTTCCGGTTCCTCTACGCGGACGGCGAGCACACCTGGTGGTCGGCCGTCTACCAGGTGCGGTGCGAGCTGCCGGTCTCCCCGCAGGTCGAGGAAGTCGCCTGGCACGCCTTCCTGGACGACGCGGAGCTGGAGCGGCGGCTCGGTGAGTGGGCGTGGGTGCCCGATGGTCTGGAGGCGTACCGGCGGCTGCGGGAGCTCCGGGCCGCCTGACCGGGCCCGAGCCATGGGCAGCGCCTAGGGTGCTCGTGTGAACAAGATCGCGCAGGGTGTACGGCTGTGGTTCGCGCCGCAGCGGATCCGGGAGGAAGGGGACACCCCCGACTACCGGTTCTCGCTGGCCAACGAGCGGACGTTCCTCGCCTGGATCCGGACGGCTCTGGCACTGATCGGCGGGGGTTTCGCCGTCGATCAGTTCCTGCCGGAGCTGGTGTGGGGCGTCCGGGCCGGGCTGGCGCTCGGGCTGCTGGCCTCCGGGGTGCTCTGCGCGCTGCGGGCGGTCAGCCACTGGGTGCGGTGCGAGCAGGCGATGCGGCGGGGCGAGGACCTGCCGGTGTCCCGGTTCCCGGCCCTGCTGAGTCTGGTGGTCGCCGTCGTCGCCGTGGCGATGGTGGTGGTGGTCCTCTTCGGCTGGGAGGGCGTGTGACGGCGACGACGGACCGCGACCCGGGGCTGCAGCCGGAGCGGACGCGGCTGGCCTGGCGGCGCACGACCCTGTCCGCCACGGTCGTCGCGCTGCTCGCGGTGCGGCAGGCGCTGCACGGCGGGGTGACCCCGGCCGCGCTGGTCGCGGTGGCGCTGAGCGCGCTGGCCTGGCTGGGGTTCCTGCTGGTGGCCCACCGCAGGATGCTGCGGATGGAGGCGGCGCGGCCCGAGTCGCTCGCGCCGCGCGGGGCGCTGACGGCGGCGCTGTGCACCGTGGCGCTGGCGGCGTTCGCGGCGGCGATGCTGTTCTGAGTGCGGCCGGTTCTGCGATCGGCCGAGCGGCGCGCCTACGCGTCCCAGTCCACCGTGACCACGATCTTGCCGCGCGTCCGCCCCTCCTGGTTGAGCCGGTACGCCTCCGCGGCCTCCTCCAGCGGGAACACCCGGTCCACGTGGACGGTGACGATGCCCCGCTCGGCCAGCTCCGCGACCTGGGCCAGATCCGCCGCGTCGGGCCGCACGAAGGCGTAGCGGCCGCCGTAGGAGAAGACCTCGTCGTCCGCGATGGAGGCGAGCCGGCCCCCCGGGGCGAGGGTGTCGGCGGAGGCTCTCAGGGCGTCGCCGCCCACCGTGTCGAAGGAGGCGTCGAAGCCGCCGGGGACCAGTTCCCGCAGCCGTTCGACGAGGCCCTCGCCGTACTCCACGGGCTCCGCGCCCAGGCTGCGCAGGTGCTCGTGGTTGCGGGGGCTCGCGGTGCCGACGACCCGGCAGCCGGTGTGCCGGGCGATCTGGACGGCGAGCGATCCGACGCCGCCGGCCGCCGCGTGGACCAGGACGGTGTCGCCCTCGCGGATCTTCAGGGTGCGGTGCAGCACCTGGTAGGCGGTCAGCCCGGCCAGCGGCAGTCCGGCCGCCTCCTCGAAGCTGAGGCTCAGGGGTTTGCGGGCGAGGGTGCGCACGGGGGCGGCGACGTACTCGGCGAACGTACCGCGGGAGAGGAAGTCCTCGCGTACGTAGCCGATGACCTCGTCGCCCACCGCGAACTCGTCGACGGCGACGCCCGGTTGCACGACGACCCCGGAGACGTCCCAGCCGGGGATCACCGGGAAGACCGCGTCGAGGGCGCCTTGGAGGTAGCCCTCGCGGGCCTTCCAGTCGACCGGGTTCACCGCCGCTGCCCGCACCTTCACCAGGACGCTGTCGGGGCCGACCTTGGGGTCGGGCCGCTCGCCGTACTCCATGACGTCGGCGGAGCCGTACGCGCTGTAGCTGATCGCCTTCATCCCTCGACCTTCCGCGCAGGTCAGGGTCGCCGCAACTCAGGCGGTACGGCCGTGGGGCCCGCCCCTCCCACCGGCGCCGGGCCGTCTGCCCTCACCAGCGCGGGACCACCGGGGTCGTCCAGTCCGGGTCGGTGGCGCGCATCGCCGCCGCGTCGTCGCGCTCGCGGTGGGTTCCGTCGTCCTCCACCCAGCGCCGGTGCAGGGCGGCGAGGCGGTCGCGGTCCAGTTCGACGCCGAGCCCGGGGGCGTCGGAGACCGTCAGCCGGCCGCCGGTGAAGGTGTGGCGCTCGGTGATGACGTCCTCGGTCTGCCAGGGGTAGTGGCTGTCGCAGGCGTACGCGAGGTCCGGCACCGTGGCGGCGACATGGGTCATCGCGGCGAGGCTGATGCCGAGGTGGGTGTTGGAGTGCATGGAGAGTCCGACGCCGAAGGTGCGGCAGATGGCCGCCAGTTCCCGGGTGCGGGTGAGACCGCCCCAGTAGTGGTGGTCGCTCAGGACGATCCGGACGGCGTCGCGGGCGAAGGCCTCGGGGACCTCGGCGAGGGTGGTGACGCACATGTTGGTGGCGAGCGGGACGTCCGTGCCCGCCGAGACGGCGGCCATGCCCTCGGTGCCACTGGTGGGGTCCTCCAGGTATTCGAGGACGTCCTTCAGCCGGTCGGCGACGTACAGCGAGGTGGGGACGGACCAGGCGCCGTTCGGGTCCAGGCGCAGCGGGCGGCCGGGGAACGCCTCCGCCAAGGCGCGGATCGCGGCGATCTCCCGGTCGGGTTCGAAGACGCCGCCCTTGAGCTTGAAGGAGCCGAAGCCGTAGGTGCCGGCGAAACGCCGGGCCTGGGCGACGACGCCGGCCGGGTCGAGCGCCGCGCCCCAGTCGTCGGACTCCCCCGGGCCGGGGTGGGCGGCCCAGCGGTAGAAGAGGTACGCGCTGTACTCGACGGTGTCGCGGACCTTGCCGCCCAGCAGCGCGTGCACCGGCAGTCCCAGCGCCTTGCCGAGGGCGTCCAGGCAGGCGACCTCGAAGGCGGAGGCGACGGAGAGCCGGATCTTTTCGGCGTTCCTGACCCCGCGCAGGCCCCCGGCGCCGACCCGGTCGTCGGCGGCGGCATGCGATCCGCCGCACACCTCCTCGGCCAGCGCGAACAGCCCGTTCAGATCGGTGACCGCCCGGCCGGGGAGCGCCTCGGCGAGCGAACGTGCCGGCTCCAGGTAGGCGCCGTCGCCGTACGTCTCCCCCACGCCGGTCGTGCCGCCCCGGGTGACGACCTCCACGATCAGGCGGGGGGTGTACGGCTGGTGGACGCCCTGGGTGTTCAGCAGGGGCGGATCGGACACGAGGATCGGGGTGAGCCGGACGTCTTCGATCACCAGAGCTGTATTCATACGTGAACTGTATTCAGGGATGCGTTTCATCACCAGAGTGCGGACGACTTCCGGGGCAGCAGATCCCGAAGGGCACTGGACGACATACCGACTGGTCGGCATCATGGTTCCGACCGATCCGCAGTCGCCCGGAGGTACGCCACCATGAGCCCAGTCCCCCCACCAGGTCTCGACCCGGAGTCGCTGCGCGGCCATCTCGACCGCGAGCGTCCGGGGCTGGTGAGCGGACCCCTCGAAGCGCGGCTGATCGAGGGCGGCCGCTCGAACCTCACGTACGTCGTCGGCGACGGGACGGGCCAGTGGGTGGTGCGCAGACCTCCGCTCGGCCATGTGCTGGCCACCGCGCACGACATGACGCGCGAGCACCGGGTGATCAGCGGACTGCACCCGACCGCCGTCCCGGTGCCGGAGCCGCTGCTGCTCTGCGAGGACGACTCGGTGATCGGCGCGCCGTTCTACGTGATGGAGTACGTCGAGGGCACCCCGTACCGCACCGCCGAGCAGCTCGCCCCGCTGGGCCCCGAGCGCACCCGGGCGGCTGTCCTCGGGCTCGTCGACACCCTGGTCGACCTGCACGCCGTGGATCCGGCCGCGGTCGGGCTCGGGGACTTCGGGCGTCCTGACGGCTTCCTGGACCGGCAGTTGCGGCGTTGGGGCAAGCAGCTGGACGCCTCCCGCAACCGCGACCTGGCGGGCATCGACGAGCTGCACGCCGCGCTCGGCCGCGCACTGCCCTCCTCCCCCGCACCCACCGTCGTCCACGGCGACTACCGCCTGGACAACGTGCTGCTCGGCTCCGACGACCGGATCAAGGCCGTCCTCGACTGGGAAATGTCCACGCTCGGCGATCCGCTGACCGACCTCGGGCTGCTCGTGATGTACAGCTCCGACCTCGGTCTTGCCGGGTCGCCGGTCTCCACCACCAGCGGGGCGGCCGGACACCCGTCCCCCGCCGAGCTGATCGAGCGCTACGCGGCCCGCTCGGGCCGGGACACCTCCGCGATCTCCTGGTACACCGCGTTCGCCTGGTTCAAGCTCGCCGTGATCCTGGAGGGCATCCACTACCGCTACACGCTCGGCCAGACCGTCGGCGCGGGTTTCGACCGGATCGGCGATCTGGTCCCCGTCTTCATCGCGCACGGCCTCACCACCCTCCAGGAAGGCTGAACCCCCATGGACTTCGCATTCGACGCCCGTACCGAGGAGCTGCGTTCCCGCCTGCTCGCGTTCATGGACGAGCACGTGTATCCGGCCGAGCCGGTCGCCGAGGAGCAGCGGGCGCGGCTCGCCTCGCCGTGGGACACCCCGGCGGTCGTCGGGGAGCTGAAGGCCGAGGCGCGGCGGCAGGGGCTGTGGAATCTCTTTCTGCCGGACGCGGAGTACGGGGCCGGGCTGACGAACCTCCAGTACGCCCCGCTCGCGGAGATCACCGGACGCTCTCCGCATCTCGCGCCGACCGCGCTGAACTGCGCCGCCCCGGACACGGGGAACATGGAGGTGCTGTTCCAGTTCGCCACCGAAGCGCAGAAGAAGCAGTGGCTGGAGCCGCTGCTCGCCGGGGAGATCCGCTCGGCGTTCGCGATGACGGAGCCGGACGTGGCGTCGTCGGACGCGACGAACATCGAGACCCGGATCGCGCGGGATGGCGATGACTATGTCATCAACGGCCGTAAGTGGTACATCTCCGGGGCGATGAACCCGGACTGTGCGGTCTTCATCGTGATGGGCAAGACCGACCCGGACGGCGAGGACATCCGCCGCCAGCAGTCGATGATCCTGGTTCCCCGCGACACCCCGGGGCTCGAAGTGCGGCGCGCGATGCAGGTGTACGGGTACGAGGACCACTCGCACGGGGGTCACGCCGAGGTGGTCTTCCACGACGTACGGGTGCCCGCGGCGAACCTGATCGGCGAGGAGGGCGGCGGCTTCGCCATCGCCCAGGCGCGGCTGGGTCCGGGCCGGATCCACCACTGCATGCGGCTGATCGGGATGGCGGAGCGGGCCATCGAGCTGATGTGCCGGCGGGCGGTGGCACGTACGGCGTTCGGCAAGCCGCTGGCCGCGCAGGGCGTCGTGCAGAACTGGATCGCGGACGCCCGGGTCACGGTGGAGCAGCTGCGGCTGCTGGTGCTGAAGACGGCCTGGCTGATGGACACCGTGGGCAACAAGGGTGCGCACACCGAGATCCAGGCCATCAAGATCGCTACCCCGCGCGCGGTGGTGGACATCCTGGACTCGGCGGTGCAGCTGTACGGCGCGGGCGGGGTGAGCCAGGACTTCCCGCTGGCGGAGCTGTGGGCCTCGGCGCGGACGCTGCGACTGGCGGACGGGCCGGACGAGGTGCACCAGCGGTCGCTGGCCCGGCGGGAGATCAAGAAGTACGTGTGACGGATTGACGGACGAAGCGGTGGGGGCCCCCCCCCCGGGGGGGGGGGGGGGGGGGGCGCCGCCCCCCCCCGGGGGGGTAGGGGGCCCCGGGGGCGGGGGGGGGGGGGGGGGGGGGGGAAATAGACGGGGTGGGCCGCGGGGG
>NZ_JAFEUF010000128.1:0-12584 GCF_016901035.1 Streptomyces durocortorensis | reverse complement strand
GGGCGCGTGGGGGCGGGCCGGTCCTCGGCCCCCCGGGGGGGGGGGGCCGGGGGGTATATAAACAGTTCGGTGTCCGTTTTTGCGGCCCTACGGGGGGGGCCCCCCCCCGGGGGGGCGGGGGGGGGGGGGGCCGCAGCCGCACGCGTACACGTAACACGTACGACAGGGCTCAGAAGGTGAGCTTCCAGCTGTCGATATAACCGGTGTCCTGCCGGGCGACGTCCTGGACCCGGAGCTTCCAGGAGCCGTTGGCCACCTCGCCGGCGGCGTTGACCGTGTACGTCGTGATGACGTTGTCGGCCGAGTCGCCACTGCTGGAGTTCTTCAGCCGGTACGCGCTGCCGTCCGGGGCGAGCAGGTCCACGACGAGGTCGCCGCGGTAGGTGTGCTTGATGTCGACGCCGACCTGAAGTGCGGCCGGGGCGTTGCCCGTTCGTCCGGTGACCGCGACCGAGGAGGTCACCGCCGCTCCGGCGTCCGGGATGGCGACGTCGGTGGTGTTGCTGAACACACCTTCACCCGTGGGCGGTTCGCCGGTGCCGGAGGACAGGGTCCAGATCGCGTGGGCGGCGGCGTCGCTGTTGCGGTCCAGGGCCGTGTCGTTGACGTTGCTCAGGTTGTCGCACGACGAGTGGTAGCAGCGGTCGAAGGCCTGGCCGGCCGTCCCGCCCCACTTCTGCGCCTGGGCGGCGGACTTGGTGTAGCCCGCGCCGGTGAAGAGGCCGCCGACGGGGACGCCGACGTTCTTGAACGGGGCGTGGTCGGAGCGGCCGTCGCCCTCGGTCTCGATCTCGGTGGGGACGTTCAGGCCCGCGAAGTAGTCCTTGAAGGTCTTCTCGATGACCGGGTCGTCGTCGTAGACGAAGTAACCGGCGTTGGGCGAGCCGATCATGTCGAAGTTGAGATAGCCGGAGAGCTTGGAACGCTCGGCGGACGGCAGGTTGTTGACGTAGTACTTCGAGCCGATCAGGCCCAGCTCCTCCGCGCCCCACCAGGCGAACCGCAGATGCTTGTCGGGCTGGTACCCGGCGCGGGAGACGGCGAGCGCGGTCTCCAGCACGGCGGCCGAGCCGGAGCCGTTGTCGTTGATGCCGGCGCCGGAGGAGACCGAGTCGAGGTGGGCCCCGGCCATCAGGACCTTGTTCGGGTCGCCGCCGGGCCAGTCGGCTATCAGGTTGTAGCCGGTGGCGCCGTTGGAGGTGAACTGCTGGAGCGTGGTGGTGTATCCGGCCGCGTCGAGCTTGGCCTTCACATAGTCGACGGACGCCTTGTAGCCGGGGCGGCCGTGGGCGCGGTTGCCGCCGTTGTTCGCGGCGATCGTCGAGAACTGCGAGAGGTGAGCCTTGACGTTGGCCACGGGGATGTCGGGGGCGGCCGCTGCGGCTGCCTCCGGCGTCGGCGCTCCGGCGGCCTGCGCGCCGGGCGCGGCGGTCGCGAGAAGGGCCGCGAGGGCTACGGCGGCGACGGCCGCCGGGGATCTGCGCAGGGTGAAGCGGTTCGGTCTCATTCACGGGCTCCGGATTCCGTTGGGGACTGACGGAACGTGCGGGGGGTACCCGGCCGCGCGGTGCCCGGTCGGGTCCTGGAGCTGGCTGTGCGCGATGCGTGACCGATGCTCAAGGAAATGACAGTGCTCCGTCAAGAGCGGAAACCGGACAGGTCCGTTCTATTAACGAACGGACCTGTGCCCGTGAACGCTGAAGCCTCCGGAGGAGGCCGGACATACCTCATACATCCAGACTCGCCCCGTCGCGCGGAGCGGGCCACTTGATCGCCCCGCAGGGCAGGACAGCCCTACGGGCGCAGGGCCCGCAGCAGCAGGTCCGCGAGGTGGTCGGCGACCTCCTGGCGGCTGAGCGGGCCGTCCGGGCGGTACCAGGTGGAGAGGTGGTGGACCGAGCCGAAGTGGTAGTCGACGACCAGGTCGGCGGGGGTGGCCGAGGAGAACACGCCGCTGTTCTGCCCCTCCTCGATCAGCGCCCGGAAGCGCTCGTGGTAGCGGCGGCGCTCGACGCGTACCTGCTTGTTCTTCTCGGGGCTCAGGTGGTGCATGGAGCGGAAGAAGATCGCGGCGTCGTCCAGGTTGTCGATGGTCGTGACCACCACGTCGGCCGCCGCGTCGCGCAGCCGCTGCTCGATGGGGGCCTCGGCGTCCGCGAAGGCGTCCAGGCGCTCCTGCTGCAGTCGCAGCACCCGGGCGTACACCTCCTGGAGCAGGTCCTCCTTGGAGCCGAAGTAGTGGTAGAGCGCCCCCTTGGTGACGCCCGCCGCCTCGACGATCTCCTGCACCGAGGTGCGGTCGTACCCGCGCTCGGCGAAGAGCCGGGTGGCGGCGGCCAGCAGCCTCTGGGGGACGGGAGTGCCGTTCTGGTCCGTCGCCTTGGCCATGAGCCGCCACCTTCCTTTCGTACTGTGCGTGTGCTGTTGGGACGCTGTTCTAACGGGGGGAACGCAGTTCCCGCCTGAGGATCTTCCCACTCGCCGTCTTCGGCAGCTCGGTCAGGATCTCCACCTCGCGCGGATACTTGTACGCGGCGAGCCGTTCCTTGCAGTACGCGCCCAGCTCGCCGGGCTCCACCGAGGCCCCCGGACGCAGACTCACGTACGCCCGGACCGTCTCCCCCCGGTAGGCGTCGGGCACGCCCACGACGGCCGCCTCCCGCACCGCCGGGTGGGTGTAGAGGACATCCTCCACCTCGCGGGGCCACACCTTGAACCCGGAGGCGTTGATCATGTCCTTCTTGCGGTCGACGACGTACAGCCAGCCCGCCGCGTCCATGAACCCGATGTCGCCGGTGCGCAGCTCCCCGTCCGGGAAGGCGGCGGCGGTGGCCTCGGGGAGGTTCCAGTAGCCGGAGACGACCTGGGGGCCGCGCACCGCGATCTCGCCCTGCTCCCCGAAGGGCACCTCGCGGCCCTCCTCGTCGAGGATCCGGACCACGGTGTCGGGGCCGGGTACGCCGACGGAGAGCGTGCCGGAGACCGGGTCGACGGGGGCCTCGCGCTCGGGCGGGACCGAGGCGCAGGGGGCGGTGCACTCGGTGAGCCCGTAACCGTTGCGGATGTACGGGCCGAAGCCGGCGCGGAACTTCTCCACGAGCGCGGGCGGCAGGGGCGCACCGCCGGAGGAGATCACCCGGAACGAGGCGAAGTGGTCCGGGGTGACGTCCGGGTGCGCGGCCAGCGCCATGAAGGCGGTGGAGGGCCCGACGGTGTAGGCGGGCCGGTGGGCGGCGAAGGCCTCCAGGACGACGCCCGCCTCGAAGCGGTAGGCCAGGACGAGCGTGCCCGCGTTGGCGACGCAGGCGGCGAGCTGGCAGACCATGCCGGTGATGTGGAAGAGCGGGGCGAGCGCGAAGTAGGCGGAGCCCTCGGCGATCGGATGGCCGGTGCGCTGGCGTTCGGCGTTGACCATGATGTTGCCGTGGGCGTTCATCGCGCCCTTGGGGGTGCCGCTGGTGCCGGAGGTGTAGCTGATCAGCGCGGTGTCGGCGGCGGTGAGACCGCGGTCGGCCGGGGCCGGGTTCCCGGCGCGGGCGGTGGTCAGCAGGTCGTCCGCGAGGTCGTCGGGCCCGGGGGCGGGGAGCCTGTCGAAGCCGAGGACGCGGGGGTCGTCGACGCTCTGGAGGTCCCGTTCGCAGGCGGTGAGCGCGATGGAGAGGTCCGGAGCGGCCTCGGCGGTCTCCCTCAGGTACGCCTCCCACGCCCGGTCCGAGCAGATCAGCGCGGTGACCCCGGCGTCCTTGAGTACGTGGCCGACCTCGCCGGACTTGTACATCGGGTTGAGCGGGACGACGGTCGCGCCCGCCTTCCATGCGCCGAGCACCGCGAGGACGAAGTGCGGGCTGTTCTGGAGCATGACCGCGACCCGGTCGCCGCGGCGCAGTCCCCGGGCGGCGAGGTGCCCGGCCACCGAGTCGGACAGCGCGTCGGTCTCGCGGTAGCTCAGCCGGCCGTCGAAGTAGGCCAGGGCCGGGTGGTCCGGGGCTCGGTCGACGGCCGCCCGCCAGGCGTGGAGCACGGTCGGGGGCGGGGTGACGGGGGCGCGCTGGGCCTCGCTGAGGAGGGCGAGCCAGGGCTGGGCGGCGTAGATCGAGGCGGTGGGGGCCGGGGCGTCGGCGGTCGCGGGTCCGGAGGTCGCGGGTCCGGAGGTCGGGTCGTTCATGCGCCGCTCGCCTCCCACTTCTGCTGGAGGCGGTTCATATTGCCCATCCACCGGTCCGGATCGGCGGCGCGCGCCTGGTAGTAGCCCGCCACCTCGGGGTGCGGCAGGACCAGGAAGCGGTCCGCGTCCATCGCCTCGAACAGGGCGTCGGCGACGGCGTCCGGCTCGATGGCGCCGGGCGCGAGGACCAGCTCACCGGCCGAACCGGCGGCGGTGAGCATGTCGGTGCGCACGCCCTGCGGGCAGATCGCGTGGACCTTGATCCCGCGGTGGCGGTAGGTGAGCGAGAGCCACTCGGCGAACGCGACCGCCCCGTGCTTGGTGACGCTGTACGGGGCCGCGCCGATCATCGTCAGCAGCCCGGCGGCGGAGGCGGTGGTGACGAAACGGCCGCTGCCGCGCTCCAGCCACTCCGGCAGAAGGGCCTTGGCCGCGCGGACGTGGGCCATCACGTTGACGTCCCAGGCGGCGGCCCAGACCTCCTCGTCGGCGAACGCGTCACCGGGCGACGCAAGGCCCGCGTTGGCGCAGTAGACGTCCACCGTGCCGTCCAGCGCCTCCCGGGCCGCGTCCACGATCCCCGAGGCGTCCCCGGCGACGGCGATGCCGCCGATCTCCTTCGCGAGCGGTTCGATCCGCGCGAGGTCGAGGTCGTTGACGACGACCCGCGCCCCTCCGGCGGCGAACCTGCGGGCCAGAGCGGCTCCGATGCCGCCTCCGGCCCCTGTGACCACCACGCCGGCGCCCTGCACCGTACCCATCGTCATCCCGCCTCTCCGATCCGGCTACACCGGCAGACTAACCGGTCGGTATGTGATCGGGGAAGGGTCGAGGGAGGGTCGGGAACGGGGCGGACGGGGCCCTTACGGATCGCCGGGACCGGCCGGCGGAATCGGCGCGGCCCAGGTCGTTCCGTGCGACCCCGGCGCGCGCTAGCGTGCGTGGCCATGACAGTCGGCGCGATCATGGAGGTAGCGGAATGAGCCTGTCCCGACGTGGTGTCCTGGCCGCGGGAGGCGCCGTGGGAGCGCTCGCGGCGACGGCGGCCGGCACCGGTCGCGCCGCCGCTTCGGCCCCCGGGCGCGGCTCCGGACACGGGCGCGGCCGGGTGCGTACCGGCTTCGACCGGCTGGCGGCCGACGGCTACCGGCTGCTGCGGGGCCAGAAGGTCGGGATCGTCACCAACCCGACCGGCATCACCGCCGACGTCCGGCACATCGTCGATGTGATGCACCCGGACGACCGGGTGAACCTGACCGCCGTGTTCGGCCCCGAGCACGGCTTTCGGGGCACCGCGCAGGCGGGCGGCTCCGAGGGCCGTTACGACGACCCGGCGACCGGGCTGCCGGTCTACGACACGTACCTCAAGAGCGGGCAGGACCTCGCGGACATCTTCACCGCGTCGGGCGTGGACACGGTCGTCTTCGACATCCAGGACGCGGGCGCGCGCTTCTACACGTACATCTGGACGCTGTACGACTGCATGGAGGCGGCCGCGCTGGCGGGCAAGCGGCTCGTCGTACTGGACCGGCCGAACCCGGTGACCGGGCGGGCGGCGCTGGGCCCGGTGCTGGACCCGGCGTTCGCCACGTTCGTCGGCCGCCGGGAGATCGCCCAGGCGCACGGGATGACGGTGGCGGAACTGGCGCTGTTCTTCAACGCGGAGTTCCTGCACGAGAATCCGGTACGCCTTGAGGTGGTGACGATGTCAGGGTGGCGGCGCTCGGACTTCTTCGACGACACCGGGCTGCCGTGGGTGCCGCCGAGCCCGAACATGCCGACGCCCGAGACGGCCCTCGTCTACTCCGGCACCTGCCTCTTCGAGGGCACGAACCTCTCCGAGGGCCGGGGCACCACGCGCCCCTTCGAACTCCTCGGCGCGGAGGGCATCGACCACCGCTGGGCGGCCGCGGCGAACGCGCTGGAGCTGCCGGGGGTCGCCTTCAGGGAGGCGTACTTCGCGCCGACGTTCTCCAAGTTCCAGGGCAAGACCGTGGGCGGGGTCCAGATCCACGTCCAGGACCGGGAGGCCTTCGACCCGGTCCGCACCGGGATCGCCCTGCTGGTCACCGCCAAGCAGACGTGGAGCGGCTTCGCCTGGCGGCCGGACAACTGGATCGACAAGCTCACCGGGAACACCCGGGTCCGCACGATGATCGACGCGGGCGCGGACACCGACGAGGTCGTACGGGCGTGGCAGCGGGACCTGTCGGCGTTCCGGGCGAAGCGGCGGAGGTATCTGCGGTACGGCGGTTGAGACCGGTGTTCGCATCGGGCCGGGCCACGGGGTCCGGCCCGATACGAAGAGGGCGTGCCCTAGTTCAGCTCCATGTCGCCGAGGTACTCGCCGTCGTCGGTGAGGCCGCGCTTGCGGAAGCCGAGCCGGAGGTAGAACTCCTCGGGCCCGCCCTCGCCGGGCTTCCAGGTCACGGTCGAGACCGTCCCGCCGCGCCGGCGGATCTCCTCGTTGACCGCGCCCACGGCGAACCGCCCGTACCCCCGGCCCTGCTCGCCGGCGGCGACGGCGAGCCGCCAGAGCCCGGAGCGCTTCGGAGCGTCCGGCACCCCGGCGTCGAAGTCGAACGCCAGGTCGAAGTACGCCATCACGAAGCCGACGGCGCGCTCACCGTCGCAGATCAGCCGGGGCCAGGCGACGGGGTGCACATAGGCCTCGGCCAGGGACTGCGCGACCGGGGAGACGAACCTGCGCTGCTCAGGCGCTACTTCCAGCCGACAGGCGTCGAGCACGTTGTCCGGGGTGATCTTTTCCAGGCGCGGGTGAGCTGCTGTCATGAGGGGATCCAACCGCACGGAACCGTGACGCCGCCAACAAGTTTCGGGCACGCTCGCACCGCCGCGCGCCCGCGCACCACCCGCCCGTGCGCCGCTCCGCTTCCGCCCGCGGCACCCCGTCCCACATGGGGAGTCTCGGCCAATGGGCGGATTTCATCTTTCGATGGAGCCGAAACGGGCAGGCGTACGTCCATTCCTTGACGTCCAAGGACGAGCGACGGAGGTGGCGGTGCCATGGCCGGTTTCCGGAGTCTTGCGAGACAGGTCCGCGATCCGCTGGGTGATCTGGCCCTGCGGCGGTATTCCCTGCGCAAGTGTTTGGAGAGGTTCGCCCCGTACGGGCACCGGGCGACCTGGGACCATCTGTGCGCCCGGCACGGGATCGGTCCCGAGGACCGGGAGCCCGATCCGGTGCGCCTGATGCGTGCGCTGGACGAGCTGGAGGAGGCGCGGGCCGTCTGGCTCGCCTACGAGGCGGGGTTCGCGGAGCGGCGGCGGCGCGAGAAGCACGAGGGGCTGCGGCGGCCCGGCGCCTTCGACGACTGGCACCGCCGGACGTGGGGCGGCCACGGGGTGGCCCGCTGCACCGACCCGGAGGTGCATCCCACCGAGCCGCTGGCCGAGGTCCTGCGGCGGCTGATCGCGGCCCTCGGCTCCGGTCCCGGCTCGGCCTGTCCGGTCTGCGCGGGCACCGGCATCGAGTGGCGGCAGGAGCGGGGCGACGAACCGTGGGCGGGCCCGGTGTGCACGGGCTGCGGGATCGCGGTGCCGCAGCCCGCCCTGACCGACCGAACGCTGGCCAGGGCCCGGCTGCCACGGCACCGGAGGCCGGCCGCGGCGGCGGCGTGAGCCCCGCCCTCCCGGACCGGTTGGTCCAGCCGGTGGTCTAGGGGGTGTCCGGCGACTGCTTGCGTTCGGGCATCAGGCGGGAACCGGTGATCTTCTCGCCGTTGATGTCGTCGGGGTTGGAGAGCACGCAGGTCTCCAGCGACAGGCAGCCGCAGCCGATGCAGTCGGTCAGGTGGTCGCGCAACCGGTGCAACTGCGTGATGCGCTCGTCCAGTTCTTTGCGCCACGCCGCGGAGAGACGGGCCCAGTCCTCACGGTTCGGCGTGCGCTCCTCGGGCAGTTCGGCGAGCGCGTCCCGGATCGTGGCCAGCGGAATGCCGACGCGCTGGGCCGCCCGGACGAACGCGACCCGGCGCAGCGCGTCACGGGAGTACCGGCGCTGGTTGCCGCTGGTGCGGCTGCTGGTGATCAGGCCCTTGGACTCGTAGAAGTGCAGGGCCGAGACGGCTGCGCCGCTGCGCGCCGAGAGCTGGCCGACCGAGAGTTCGTGGAGTGTCTGTGGGATCTGGGGCACCCCTCAAACCTACTGCCATGTCGTTGACAGGAACCCGGCGCACGACGATGCTGAGCAAGCGCTTAGACATCGCGCCGGATGGTGCGTCGAGCCGGAAGGCAGGGACCGGGAACATGGCAGAGCCGAGGATCTTCACGTCCGCGCAGGAGCTGCGGGACGGAGTGGACGAGCAGCTGGGACACAGCGACTGGCTGGAGATCGAGCAGAAGAGGATCGACCAGTTCGCCGAGGCGACCGGCGACCACCAGTGGATCCACGTGGCCCCGGAGCGGGCGAAGGACGGGCCGTTCGGCACGACCATCGCGCACGGCTATCTGACGCTCTCGCTGCTGCCCGCGCTGGTGCCGCAGGTGATGCGGGTCGAGGGCATGAAGATGGGCATCAACTACGGGACCAACAAGGTCCGTTTCCCCTCGACCGTCCCGGTCGGCTCGCGGCTGCGGGCCACGGCGGTGCTGCGGGACGTGACGGAGGTGGGCGGCGGCGTGCAGGTCACGGCGGTCGTCACGGTCGAGCGCGAGGGCAGCGAGAAGCCGGCCTGCGTCGCGGAGTCGGTGTCCCGCTACTACTTCTGACCCGAAGCCGCACGGGCCCCGACCATCCGCAGGACGAGGTCGGCGTACAGCTCGCCGACCTCGTCGGGCGTGCGGCTGCCCTGGGCGTTGAACCAGCGGGCCACGTCGATGCAGAGGGAGAGCACCGCGAGCGTGGTGCCGGGGACGTCGGGGACGTCGAACTCGCCGTCGCGCACCCCTTCGCCGATGATCCGGCGCACCACCGCGTCGCTCCTGCGCCGCAGCGCGACGATCTCGGTGCGGTGCTCCTCGCCCAGCGCGTCCAGCTCGTACTGCACGACCCGGGCGGTGGTGTGCCGTTCCGCGTGCCAGCGGACGAAGGAGCGGACGGCCCCGGCGAGCCGTTCGGCGGCCGTGCCGTCCCGGTCCGCCTCGGAGTCGAGGACGTACAGCGCCCGCTCGTGGCCGATCTTGCTGATCCGGTGGAGCAGCTCTTCCTTGGTCTTGAAGTGGATGTAGAGCGCGGCCGGGCTCATCCCGGCCCGGCCGGCGATGTCACGGGTGGTGGTCGCGTGGTACCCGCGCTCGGCGAAGGCGTCCACGGCGGCGACGAGGAGCCGCCTGGCCGCCTCGGGGTTGACCTCGCCCCACGGCGTGTCCTCGCCGGTCGTCTCCTCCGCTGCATTCATCGCCCAGGACCCCTCTCCGTCAGCAGGACGAACACCATACCCCGAACCTGAGCAAGCGCTTAGGGGTTGTCCGGCCGATGGTGCCGGGTCAGAGCTTCTGGAAGGGGTCGTGCTCGGCGAGGATCTTCTCCAGCCGGGCCTGGTCGACGCGGCTGTAGATCTGCCCGGCCTCCTGGCGGTCCCTGATCACCTTGGCGAGCGTGAAGCAGGACGTGACCAGGTAGAGCACGCCGATGGCGAGGAAGCCGCGCACCCAGGCGTCGGCGTCGAGGAAGAAGATGCCGAAGGCGACCGCGCCGATGGCCACCATGAAGGAGGCCACGGCCTGGACGTAGAAGGCGGCGGTGCTCTGCTGCTTGACCGATGTCGTGTCACTCATGGGTTCAGCATCCGCCGACGTGGCGCACGCCACATCCGCGCCCGTACTCAGGCCGGATCAGGCCGGTACTCAGACACCCGTACGAGCCCGGGCAGAGGGGCTCAGAAGGCGGAGACGCCGGTGAGCGCGCGGCCGATGATCAGCTTCTGGATCTGGCTGGTGCCCTCGTAGAGCGTCATCACGCGGGCGTCCCGCAGCAGCTTGCCGACCGGGTACTCGTCGATGTAGCCGTAGCCGCCGAAGACCTGGAGGGCGTTGTTGGCGCAGCGGACGGCGGCCTCGGAGGCGTACAGCTTGGCCTTGGACGCGGCGGTGGCGAAGTCCTGGCCCCGGTCGATCAGGTCGGCGACCCGCCAGGTCAGCAGCCGGGCGGCGTCCACGTCCACGGCGATGTCGCTCAGCAGTTCCTGGACGAGCTGGTGGCGGGCGATGGGCTTTCCGAACTGCTCGCGCTCGCCGGCGTAGCGCACGGCCGCGTCCAGGGCGGCCTGGGCGATGCCGACACAACCCGCCGCGACCGACATGCGCCCCTTGGCGAGGGCGGACATGGCGATGGAGAAACCCTTGCCCTCGGGGCCGAGGAGGCAGGACGCCGGTATCCGGACGTCCTCCAGGACCAGTTCGGCGGTGGCCTGGCCGCGCAGGCCCAGCTTGCCGTGGATGGTGCGGCGGGTGAGGCCGGGGGTGTCGGCGGGGACGAGGAAGGCGGAGACGCCCCGGTGGCCGGGGCTGTCGTTCGTCCGCGCGAAGAGCAGGACGACGTCGGCCCAGGTGCCGTTGGTGATGAACATCTTGGTGCCGTTGACCACGTAGTCACCGCCGTCGCGGACGGCCCGGGTGGCGAGGTTCCCTGCGTCCGAGCCGGTGCCGGGCTCGGTGAGGCCGAAGCAGCCGATCGCCTCGCCGGAGGTGAGCCGGGGCAGCCACTGCCGCTTCTGCTCCTCGCTCCCCCAGGACGCGATCGTCTTGGCGACGAGACCGAGCGATACGGAGACGATGCCCCGCACCGAGGAGTCACCGCGCCCCAGCTCCTCGGTGACCAGGCAGTAGGAGAGATGGTCGCCGCCGGAGCCGCCGTACTCCTCCGGGACGGTCAGCCCCAGGAAGCCGAGTTCCCCGAGCTTGCCGACGATCGACCTGTCGACATTCTCGGCCCGGTCCCATGCCACGACGTGCGGGGCGACCTCGCGGGCGACGAAGTCCTCGGCCAGTTTCCGGACGGCTTCCTGCTCCTTGCTGAGCGCCAGGTCCATCGCGCGCCACCCCGCTTCCCTCGATCAGTTAATTAGCACTGCTAGTTTCTGGTTCGCAGGGCCTACTATGAGCCGCATGGCCCGACCGCGCAAGCCCCTCCTCAGCAGAGACCGCATCGTCGCGGCGGCGAGCGCGCTCGTGGACTCCGAGGGGCTGGACGCCGTATCCACCCGCCGGCTGGCGGCCGTGCTGGGGGTCAGCGGGCCCTCGCTCTACAACCACTTCCGCAACAAGGAGGAGATCCTCGACGCCGTCGCCGACGCGGTCTCCGTACAGGTCGACCTGTCGATGTTCGAGGAGTCGGACCCGCGCGACTGGCGTGCGGCGCTGCACGACTGGGCGCTGTCCTACCGGGCCGCCCTCGCCGCGCACCCGCACATCGTCCCGGTCCTCGCCCGGGGCCCCGGCCGCCGCCCGGCGGGGCTGCGGGTCGCCGACGCGGTGTTCGGGGCGATGGTGGGGGCGGGGTGGCCGGCCGCGCAGGCGACCCGGATCGGGGCGCTGATGCGGTACTTCATCACCGGCTCGGCGCTGGGCTCCTTCGCCGGGGGTTTCGTCGACGACGAGACGGCCTACGACCCCGCCGACTACCCCCACCTCGGTCAGGCCCACCTGCTGGCCGACCACCGCCGCCAGGTCGACGAGGGGGCCTTCGAGACGGGGCTGCGGGCGCTGCTGGACGGGTTGGCGATCCAGTACGAGCAGTACGCGCGGGCGGGGGGCGACGACGTGGCGGCGGTTCGGCCGGCGCCGAACCGTCCGTGACGCACGCTGGACGTATGGACCGTTCCCTCCGGCCACGGCCGCACGACTCCACCGCCGTACGCCTCGCCGCGCTGGCCGCCCTCCTCGCGGACGAGACCCGCGCGTCCTTCTGCCTGGCGCTGCTGGACGGGCGGGCCTGGACCGCCGGTGAGCTGGCCCGGTACGCCGGTGTCGCCCCGTCCACCGCCAGTGAGCACCTGGGACGGCTGGTCGCGGGCGGACTGCTCGCCGAGGAACGGCAGGGCCGCCACCGCTATGTCCGGCTGGCCGGCGAACGGGCGGCGCACCTGGTGGAGGAGCTGGCGTCGCAGACGATGACCGGCGAGCAGGAGCCGCCGCGGCCCCTGCGGGCAGCGAGTGTCGGCAGTGCGCTGGCCCGGGGGCGTACCTGTTACGACCATCTCGCGGGGCGGCTCGGCATCCGGATCACCGAGGCGATGACGGTACGGGGGCTGCTGCGGCAGGACGCCGGGTTCGCGCTGACCGAGGCGGGCCTGGAGTGGTTCGGCGCGCTCGGCATCCCCCTGGACCGGTCGGGGCGGCGCCCCCTGGTGCGGAGCTGCCTGGACTGGACGGAGCGGCGCCCGCATCTGGCAGGGGCGGCGGGGGCGGCGCTGTGCGCGCATGCGCTGGAGGCGGGCTGGTGCGAGCGGTTCGGGGC
>NZ_JAFEUF010000127.1:3416-20779 GCF_016901035.1 Streptomyces durocortorensis | reverse complement strand
GCCGGGGGGCTGTGTGTCGGCCTCGGCGGCACCCCCCCCGAAAGCCCCCAGGACGCCTGAGCGAGCCTGGAGGGGCCCGACGACCATCCGGTCCGTGACCAGCCAGGAGGCCAGCACCACCATGACCGACACCACCGCCCGCGCCACTCTCCAGCACGAGGACGAGCGGGTACGGGTCACCCGCTGGGACTTCGAGCCCGGCACCCGCACCGGCCACCACCGCCACGCCCTCGCCTATGTCGTCGTCCCGGTCGTCGACGGCACCATCAGCGCGTTCGCCGCCGATGGAACGGTCACCGAGTCCGCCCTGCGCGCGGGTGTCTCCTACGCCCGCCCGGCCGGTGGCGAGCACGACGTCGTGAACACCGGCGACGCGTGGCTGTCCTTCGTCGAGATCGAGATCAAGACCGACGACGAGCGCGCCCCCGCCGCCTGACCGGCCACGAACGCGCCACGATCACGACAGCAGCTCCACCTCCGCGAGCGTCGCCGAACCGGTCAGCACCAGCCGGTACTTCGTGTACGAGCCGGGCTTGTCCACCGAGAACACCCGGGTCTGCTTGTCCCAGGCGAACGTCTGGCCGGAGCGGCGGTCGACGTCCTTCCACTTCTTGCCGTCCGTCGAACCCTGGAGCGTCCAGCCCTTCGGGGCCTTGTCCGCCGCCGCCGAGGTCAGCGTGTACTGCACGCCCTTCGTCGCCGAGGCCACCGGCAGCTCCACCGACTCCACCGTCGCCGAGGTGGCAGAGGTGTCGTCGAACAGCGCGCCGTCACCCTTCAGCGCGTCGCCCTTGGGCGTCGGGACCTTGTCGTCCTTCTGCACCGAGACCGGGGCCGCGTCCTTGCCCGTGCCCCAGGCCGACGGCTTCGACCCCATGGCGAACTCCAGCGTGCCGCCCTTGGCCAGCACGTCGTGGGGGAGCGCCGTGGAGGTCCACTTCTTGCCGTTGACCTTCACGCCCTGCACGTAGACGTTCTCGTCGCTGTTCTTCGGGGCCTTCACGACCAGCTTGCGGCCGTTGTCCATGCGGACGGTGACCTTCTTGAAGAGCGGCGAGCCGATCGCGTACTCCCCGCTGCCCATCACCAGCGGGTAGAAGCCGAGCGAGGAGAAGAGGAACCAGGCCGACTGCTCGCCGTTGTCCTCGTCGCCGTGGATGCCCTGCCCGATCTCGCTGCCGACGTACAGCCGGCCCAGCACCTCGCGGACCTTCTCCTGCGTCTTGTACGGCTGCGAGGCCGCGTTGTACATGTACGTGGCGTGGTGGGCGACCTGGTTGCTGTGGCCGTACTGGCCCATCCGCACGTCCCGCGCCTCGGTCATCTCGTGGATGACCCCGCCGTAGCTGCCGACGAACTCCGGGCCCGCCGTCTCCGGCGTCGAGAAGTACGTGTCCAGCTTCTTGCCCAGACCCGCGCGGCCGCCGTACAGGTTGGCCAGGCCCCGGCTGTCCTGCGGGGCGGTGAAGGCGTAGCCCCAGCCGTTGGTCTCGGTGTAGTCGTAGCCCCAGACGCGCGGGTCGTACTGGTCCGAGGGCAGGCGCCAGTCGCCGTTCGGCTTCTTGCCCTGGAAGAACCCGGCCTTGTCGTCGAAGAGCTTGACGTACTTCTGCGCCCGGTTCATGAAGTAGTCGGACTCTTCCTTGTACCGCGCCTTCTTCGTCTTCTTGTACAGCTCCTGGCCCATGCGGGCGATGCCGTAGTCGTTGACGTAACCCTCCAGGGACCAGGACAGGCCCTCGTGGGTGGCGGTGTTCGCGTAACCCTTGAAGACCGAGGTCTCCAGGCCCTTGCGGCCGACGCCCGAGGACGGCGGGGCCACGGTGGCGTTCTTGAGCGCCGCGTCGTAGGCGGCCTCGGCGTCGAACTTCACGCCCTTGACGTACGCGTCGGCGAACGCCACGTCCGAGCTGGTGCCGGTCATCAGGTCCGCGGCGCCGGGGGAGGACCAGCGCGAGGTCCAGCCGCCGTCCTTGTAGTGCTGGACGAAGCCGTCCACCAGCTCGCCGGCCTTCTTCGGGGAGAAGAAGGAGTAGGCGGGCCAGGTCGTCCGGTAGGTGTCCCAGAAGCCGTTGTTGACGTACACCTTGCCGTCGACGATCTTCGCACCCGTCTGCGTCGGGGTGTTCTCACCGGTCGCCTTGGAGAAGGGGCTGGCGTACTTGTTCCTGCCCTTCACCTTCTCGTGGCCGGAGTTCGGGTAGAGGTAGAGGCGGTAGAGGCTGGAGTAGAGCGTCGTCAGCTGGTCGGCGTTGGCGCCCTCGACCTCGACCGTGCCGAGGATGTCGTCCCAGGCGCCCTGCGCCTTGCGCTGTACCCGGTCGAAGGAGGTCGACTCCGGGATCTCCATCGCCAGGTTCTGCTTCGCCTGGTCGACGCCGATCAGCGAGGTGGCCAGGCGCAGGTTGACCGTGCGGTCCTTGCCCGCGTCGAAGCGGAAGAACCCGGTGACGTCGTCGCCCCCGCCGCCCTTCAGCTTGCCGCTGTCGGTGACCGGCGCGTCGAAGACGCCGTACACGAACATCCGGGTCGCACCGGTGGACAGGCCGCTCTTGACGTCCGAGTAACCGGAGAAGGAGCCGGTCTTCGGGTCCAGCGTGATGCCGCCGTCGTTCGACACGTTGTCGAAGATCAGGCTGGCGTCCTTGCCCGGATAGGTGAACCGCATCCGGGCCGCGTGGTCGGTCGGCGTCATCTCGGCCTTGAGGCCGTTCTCGAAGGTGACGCCGTAGTAGTGCGGCTTCGCCGTCTCGTTCTCGTGCCGGAACGGCAGCGCGCGGGCGGTCCGGGAGGCGTCCGGGGTGCCGCTCGCGGCCGAGGGCATCAGCTGGAAGGTCTGCCGGTCGCCCATCCACGGGCTCGGCTCATGGCTCGCGCTGAACGCCTGGAGCGTGGGGAGGTTGTCCGCGTTGTTGCCGCGGTGGTAGTCGTACAGCCAGCTCAGCGAACCGGCGTTGGTCACCGGCGTCCAGAAGTTGAAGCCATGAGGGACCGCCGTGGCCGGAATGTTGTTGCCGCGCGAGAAGCCGCCGCTGGAGTTGGTGCCGCGGGTCGTCAGCGCGTAGTCCGACAGGTGCGCCTTGCGCTTCTCGGGCTTCTTCGGGGCGATCGAGATGTCGTCGATCCAGCCCTGGAACTTCGCCTTCCCCTTGGGGGAGTCGTACGCCACCAGGATCCGGTCGACCGTCTTGCCCGCGGCGACCGTGCCGAGCCGGGCGGCGACCTTGTTCCACTGGTTGACGTAGAGGCGCTTGGCGTCCGCCTGGCCCTGCGGGGTCAGCAGCCCGCCGTGGCTGTCGGTGGCCTTCAGATCGCTCAGGTACGTGCCGTCGGTGAAGGCGAGGTCCACTGCCACGTGGGTGGCCGGGTAGTTGAGGTCCGTCTCGCCCATCTGCGGATAGACGAGGTACGACAGCTCGGTGTCCTTGGTGACGGCCGTGTTCACGTCGAAGATCTTGTTGTACGAGTACGCGCGTCCCTCGGGCGTGTGCGTACCCGCGTAACGCAGTGCCTTCTTTCCGGTGAATCCCGCGCCCGACTTCGCGGTGGGGGAGCCGGAGGGGCCGCGGTCGGGCTGGCTGCGCATCTCGTCGGGCACCGGGGTGGAGGTGTCACCGTTCGAGAACTGAACGTCGGCGAGCTGGAGTGCGTCCGCGCCGTTGTTCTTCGTGATCTCCAGCCGGAAGTGCCGGTAGGCGGTGTCGCCCGCGAAGTCGTAGCTCTTGGTCTCGTGCCGCTTGGCGAAGCTCTCGCCGGTGCGGGTGTCGAGGTCGGTCCACTCCTTGCCGTCCGCCGAGCCCTTCAGCGTCCAGTCCTTCGGGTCGCGCTCGGCGTGGTCGTTGGCCGAAGTGAGGGCGTACGTCACGACCTTGACGGGTTCGTCCAGGTCGAACTCGGCCCAGCCGGTCTTCGCGAACGTCAGCCACTTGGAGCCCGGCTCGACGTCGACGAGGTTCTCCTTGACCTCGCCGCCG
Organism: Streptomyces durocortorensis; assembly: GCF_016901035.1. GTDB lineage: Bacteria > Actinomycetota > Actinomycetes > Streptomycetales > Streptomycetaceae > Streptomyces > Streptomyces durocortorensis. Next base: position 16,805 of record NZ_JAFEUF010000127.1, on the reverse strand, counting down.
GCGGTGTTCTCGGCGCTCGCGCGGACCTCCGTCACCCGGTCGGTGACATTGCCCGGTATGCCGGAGGAGAAGCCCCCGTCGACGCCCGAGGAGCGCTTCTTGCCGTCGGGGCCCTCCTCGACGGTGTTCCGCCAGTCCGGCTGCTTCTCGCCCGCCTCGAAGGAGGTGCTGAACGTCCGGTCGCCGGACGGCTTCCGGTCCGGCGAGGCGGGCTGGGCGGAGGCGACCGCGGGGGCGATCACCACCAGGGCGAGGGATGCCGCGAGGGCTGCTGCTGTGGGGGTCCGTCTCCGGCGGGAGGCCGGGCGGGGGACCGCGTGAGGGGCTGTGTCAAAGCCGTGGTTGAGGCCGCGTGGTGGCTGCATGCCGAGCCGTTCCTCCCCGGGAAAATGCCTGGACAACGTTGTCATAGCGGGATGCAAGGTCCAGTAGGGAGCCAAGTGACAGGACGTGTCAAGGGTGTTGCCGCGGGGCCCGTCGGCGAATCGGCCGGAATGGGGAAATAGCCGCCGCGGGAGGAGGGTGCGGGGTGCCGAGGTGTCCGTGAGGTCTCAACTCGGGAAAGACTGCCGCCCAAACCTGCTTTCGATCTTGCTCAGTTGGCGACAAGTGGACTATACCTGTCGGCATCTGCACAGCCGTTTCACGCGGGTGTGCGCGGGGGAAACAGGAACGTCGCCAAGACGCCGAGGGCGTCCTCGCTGTACGGTCTCCCGGCATCCCCACTGCACCGGCCTGTCCGGTACATCTGCATATCCGCATGACCCAAGCGCAACTGACCGCGGTGGCGGGGCCCTTCGCCTGAGGCGAGTTTCGACGGGTGACCGGTACACCGCCTGAGTCCTGGAGAAGGCGAGGACTTGAGCATGGGATCCACCTCCGCCCACAACAATGAGGGCCTTGGCCGTCGCGATCTGATCAAGCGTTCTGCCGCACTCGGCCTGATCGCTGTTCCGACGATGAGCTTCCTGTCCGCCTGCGCGAGCGGCGACAGCAGCAGCGACGACAAGGTCGAAAAGGGCGAAAAGAGCGACAAGAACCCGCTGGCCGTCAACGGCAGCGCCCCGCTGGAGATCGTCATCTTCGACGGCGGCTTCGGAACCAAGTACGCCGAGGACGCCAAGGCCGTCTACGAGAAGACCTACCCCGAGGCGAAGGTCAAGTTCTCGGCGACGCAGAAGATCCAGTCGGTTCTTCAGCCGCGGTTCAACGGTGGTACCCCGCCGGACCTGATCGACAACTCCGGTGCCCAGCAGATGGACATGGGCGTCCTGGTCGGCAAGAAGCAGCTCACCGACCTGACCCCGCTCCTCGACGCCCCCTCCATCGACGACCCCGCCAAGAAGGTCCGCGACACCCTGCGGCCCGGCATCGTCGAGATGGGCCAGTTCGACGGCGACCCGGTCTGGATCATGTACTACGCGTACACGGTCTACGGCGTCTGGTACTCGCAGACCGCGCTGGAGAAGCTCGACGCCACGTACCCGGAGAACTGGGACGACATGCTCGCGCTCTGCGCGAAGGCGAAGAAGCAGGGCATCGCCGGCTGGACGTACCCCGGCAAGCACCCCTACTACCTCCCCTTCTCGCTGTACCCCTTCATCGCCAAGATCGGCGGTGTCGAGGTCCTCGACGCGATCGACAACCTGGAGCCGAAGGCCTGGGAGCACCCCGCGGTCAAGGCGGCCTTCGAGGCGTACTACGAGCTCGTCGCCAAGGACTACATCCTTGAGGGCACCCCCGGCCTGGACCACCGCGGTTCCCAGGGCGCGTGGGCCCGCGGCAAGGCGCTGTTCATCCCGAACGGCTCCTGGGTCGAGAACGAGGAAGCGGCGATCATCCCCAAGGACTTCAAGCTGTCCGTGGGCGCCCCCTCCGGCCTCGACTCCTCGGACAAGATGCCCTTCGGCACCATCTGGGCCTCCGGCGGTGAGCCGTTCATCGTCCCGAGCAAGGCGAAGAACGTCGAGGGCGGTATGGAGCAGCTGCGCATCATGCTCAGCGAGGCCTCCTCAAAGTCCTTCACCACCAGCACGAAGTCGCTGTCCGCCTTCAACGGCGGCACGGACGGCATCGAGCTCTCCGACGGCCTCAAGTCCGGCGTCGCCGCGCTGGAGAAGGCCGGTACCAACGTGGTCAACCCGCGCCTGCAGGACTGGTACGTGAAGCTCCAGAAGGAGCAGATCGGCGTCGCCGCGCTCGGCGAGATGATGGCGGGCCGCGCCAAGCCGGCCGAGACCATCAAGAAGATCCAGGCCTTCGCCGACGCGACCGCCAAGGACCAGTCCATCAAGCACTTCAAGCACCAGTGACCACGCGTCACCAGCGGCGGGCAGCACGGGAAGGTCGGAGTCGGTAACGATGCAACACGGTAAATACCGGTTCATAGTCGGGTTCTTGGTGGTCCCGATGGCGTTGTACGTCATCTTCGTCATCTGGCCCTTCATCCAGTCCATCTACTACTCGTTCACGGACTGGACGGGTCTGAGCCCCGACTTCAAGATGGTCGGGTTCGACAACTACACCAAGATGCTCGACGACGACATCTTCTGGAAATCGCTGCAGCACAGTGTGCTGCTGGCGGTGCTGCTGCCGCTGGTGACGCTGGGCCTCGCGCTCTTCTTCGCCTTCATGCTCAACGTGGGCGGGCGGCGCCGCAAGGGCCCCCCCGTCACCGGCGTACGGGGCTCGGGCTTCTACAAGATCGCTTACTTCTTCCCACAGGTGCTCTCGATCGCGATCGTGGCCATCCTGTTCCAGTTCGCCTTCGACCCGGCCCAGGGCATGATCAACGGCACGCTCAAGGCCGTCGGCTTCGACGACGTACCGAACTGGCTGGGCGATCCGCAGCTGGCCCTCTGGGTCATCATGGCGGTCCTCGTCTGGTGCACGACCGGCTTCTTCGTGGTGCTGTTCTCCGCGGGCATGGCCTCCATCCCCAAGGACTTCTACGAGGCCGCCCTGCTGGACGGGGCGAGCCGCTTCACGACCTTCTTCCGGATCACACTGCCCCTGCTGTGGGACACGGTCCAGTCCGGCTGGGTCTACATGGGCATCCTGGCGCTCGGCGCCGAGGGCTTCGCCATCGTCCACATCATGAGCGTCGGCCCCGGCGGGCCCGACTACTCGACCACCGTCCTGCCGCTGTACGTCTACCAGGCGGCGTTCCGTGACGGACAGGCGGGCTACGCGACCACGATCGGTGTCGCCCTGCTCATCGTGACCCTGGCGTTCGCCGCCATCGTCATGCGGGTGGGCCGGCGCGAGCGGCTGGAGTTCTGATGAAGACCACTGACACCCCTCCCCCCGGGCCCTCCGGATCCCCTTCCGACGCCGACGCGGCCAAGGTCCCGGCGCAGCGCACCGGCACGGTCTCCAAGGGTTCGTCGGCCCCCGCGAAGAGCGGTGAGGGCCAGGTCCTCAACGTCTTCTCGCACGGGATGCTGATCCTGTGGGCGATCATGGTCGTCCTGCCGCTGTTCTGGGCGGTGATGTCCTCGTTCAAGACCGACTCGGACATCTTCAACACCCCGTGGTCGCTGCCCAGTTCGCTGAGCTTCGACGCCTGGGGCCGGGCCTGGAGCCAGGCCCACATGAGCGAGTACTTCCTCAACACCATCCTGGTGGTGGGCGGTTCCCTCACCGGCACCCTGGTCCTCGGGTCCATGGCCGCCTACGTGCTCGCCCGCTTCGAGTTCCCCGGCAACCGCTTCATTTACTTCTTGTTCGTCGGCGGCATGAGCTTCCCGATCATGCTGGCGCTGGTCCCGCTGTTCTACGTCATGGACAACATGGGGCTGCTGAACACGATCCACGGCCTGATCCTCGTGTACATCGCGTACTCGCTGCCGTTCACCGTGTTCTTCCTGACCTCGTTCTTCCGTACGCTGCCGACCTCGGTGGCGGAGGCGTCGATCATCGACGGGGCCTCGCACACCCGCACGTTCTTCCAGGTCATGCTGCCGATGGCCAAGCCCGGCCTGATCAGCGTCGGGATCTTCAACTTCCTGGGCCAGTGGAACCAGTACATGCTGCCGACGGTCCTCAACACCGACCCGGAGAAGCGGGTGCTGGCCCAGGGCCTGGTGGAGCTGGCCTCCAGCCAGGGGTACAAGGGCGACTACTCCGGCCTTTTCGCCGGTCTGGTGATCGCGATGCTGCCCGTGCTGGCCGCGTACATCATCTTCCAGCGGCAGGTCGTCTCCGGTCTGACGGCGGGCGCGTTGAAGTAGCGCACACGCGAAGGTCACGTATCCACAACGACCCGGTGCTCAGGTCTTGACGGGAGGCACCCCCGAACGGTCAGCTTAGAGTTCACATGTTGGAGGAAGCCGGGGTCTCATCGCTGCGGCCCCGGCCGGGGGGGGGGGGGGGGGGGGGGGGGGGCGGGGCGGGGGGGGGGGGGGGGGGGGGGGGGGGGGGGGGGGGGGCGGGGCCGCGGGGGGGGGGGGGGGGGGGGGGGGGGGGGGCCGGGGGGGGGGGGCGGGGCGGGCGGGGGGGGGGTTGGGGGGGGGCGCGGGGGCTCGGTTCTTGCGGGGCGCCCCCCCCTATGGTCCTGTTTCTTGTAAATTTGTGGGCGCCCGGGGGGGTCCCTGCGCGGCGCCCCGGGGGGGGGGGGCCCCCCGGCCCCCCCCGCCAAGGGCAGGAGTGGATGAGTCGATGGAGACTCCCGGGTCGCAGACATCGCTGCACAGGGCCAATCTGGAGCGGGTCGTCCGCGCCGTACGGATGGCGGGATCGCTCACCCAGGCGGAGATCGCCCGGAGCACCGGGCTGTCCGCGGCCACGGTCTCCAATATCGTCCGGGAGCTGAAGGAAGGCGGAACGGTCGAGGTCACGCCCACCTCGGCGGGCGGCCGGCGGGCCCGCAGCGTCTCGCTCAGCGGTGACGCGGGCATCGTCATCGGCGTCGACTTCGGCCATACGCATCTGCGCGTCGCCGTCGGCAACCTCGCCCACCAAGTGCTCGCCGAGGAGTCCGAGCCGCTGGACGTCGACGCCTCCTCGGCCGAGGGCTTCGACCGGGCCGAGGTGCTGGTCAACCGGCTGATCGAGGCCACCGGGATCGGCCCGGACAAGGTGATCGGCGTCGGTCTCGGCGTGCCGGGCCCCATCGACGTCGAGTCCGGCACGCTGGGCTCCACCTCGATCCTGCCGGGCTGGACCGGCATCAACCCCAGCGAGGAGCTCTCCGGCCGCCTCGGCGTGCCCGTGTACGTCGACAACGACGCCAACCTCGGAGCGCTGGGCGAGCTGGTCTGGGGCAGCGGCCGGGGCGTCAAGGACCTCGCGTACATCAAGGTGGCCAGCGGCGTCGGCGCCGGTCTGGTGATCGACGGGACCATCTACCGGGGCCCCGGCGGCACGGCCGGCGAGATCGGGCACATCACGCTCGACGAGTCCGGCCCGGTCTGCCGCTGCGGCAACCGCGGCTGCCTGGAGACATTCACCGCCGCCCGCTACGTCCTGCCGCTGCTCCAGCCCAGCCACGGCCCCGGGCTCACCATGGAGCGGGTGGTCCAGCTGGCCCGGGAGGGCGATCCGGGGTGCCGCCGGGTCATCGGGGACGTGGGCCGCCACATAGGCAGCGGCGTGGCCAACCTGTGCAATCTGCTCAACCCCAGCCGCGTCGTGCTCGGCGGCTCGCTGGCGGAGGCCGGGGAGCTGGTCCTGGGGCCCATACGGGACTCGGTGTCGCGTTACGCGATCCCCAGCGCCGCCCGGCAGCTCTCGGTCCTTCCCGGGGCGCTCGGCGGCCGTGCCGAGGTGCTGGGCGCACTCGCCCTGGTGCTCAGCGAGATGGGGGATTCAACCCTTTTGGAGAGCACCCTCCCTGTGGCCACTCCTGCCTTCACTTAGATAACGAATGGCACCGTTGTCATCTCGTTAAGGATTTACTCCTTGACGCTGGCGCTGGGGCCGAGTTGACTTCCAGCCACCTCGGCCGCAACGTCGCGGCCTCGTCAGGGAGGTTCGAGAATGAACACGCGTATGCGTCGTGCCGCCGTTGCCGTTGCCGCCACCACGATGGCGATCTCGCTGGCCGCTTGCGGGAGCGCCAAGGAGTCCGGCGACAAGGCCGAGCAGGGCTCGGCGGAGAAGAAGGGCGACGACCTGAAGATAGGTCTGCTCCTCCCCGAGAACCAGACGGCCCGTTACGAGAAGTTCGACCGGCCGATCATCGAGAAGAAGATCAGCGAGCTCACCGGCGGCAAGGCGAAGGTCACCTACGCCAACGCCAAGCAGGATGCGAACACGCAGGCCCAGCAGGTCGACACCATGATCACCAACAAGGTCGACGCCCTCATCCTGGGCTCGGTCGACTCCAAGGCGATCGCCAACAGCGTCAAGAAGGCCAAGGACGCCGGCATCCCCGTCGTCGCCTTCGACCGCCTCGCCGAGGGCCCCATCGACGCCTACACCTCCTTCGACAACGAAGAGGTCGGCCGGGCCCAGGGCACCGCCCTGCTGGAGGCCCTGGGCGACAAGGCCGACGGCGGCACCATCGTGATGATGAACGGTGCGATCACCGACCCGAACGCCGCGCTCTTCAAGTCGGGCGCCAAGTCCGTCCTCGACGGCAAGGTGAAGTACGGCAAGGAGTACGACACCAAGGAGTGGAAGCCGGAGAACGCCAACGCCAACATGGAAGCGGCGATCACCGCGCTCGGCAAGGGCAAGATCGACGGCGTCTACTCCGCCAACGACGGCATGGCAGGCGGCATCATCACCGCCCTCAAGGGTGCCGGGATCGACCCGCTCCCGCCGGTCACCGGCCAGGACGCCGAGCTCGCGGGTGTGCAGCGCATCGTCTCCGGTGAGCAGTTCATGAGCGTCTACAAGTCCTACCCGGCCGAGGGCATCGTCGCAGCCGAGATGGCCGTCGCCCTCGCCAAGGGCGAGAAGCTCGACTCCATCGCCACCTCGAAGGTCGACAGCGCCACCACCAAGGGCATCCCGACGGTCCTCGTCCCGGTCGTCTCGCTGACCAAGGACAACATCCAGGACACCGTCCTCAAGGACGGCATCTGGACGCTGGACGAGATCTGCACGGCCAAGTACAAGGCCGACTGCGACAAGATCGGTCTGAAGTAGTCCGCGGGGGCCTGTCGTCGAACGACGGGCCCCGGGGCCCGGCCCGCTCCCCGGCGGCCGGGTTCCCTCCGCCGTACCACCGGCCGTGCCGCCCGCAGCGCTCCCGAGAGAGAGCGGGAGGGCGGGAGCGGCCCACCGCCCGCGCACGCGAGCGCCGGTCCGACCGGCCCGCACGCGCCACGAAGCCTGTCCGGCGCCCCGCACACCAACCGTCCCGCTACCGGGCGGGGCGCCGGACGGAACGCTCACACCTCATCTGTTCTCTTTGCTCGACACCGCCGCGCCTTCCCCCGGGTGCGGCATCCCCGCCGGTCAGGCGGCGAAGGAGATGGTTCATGTGTCCGCTACGCCCGTGTTGGCGTTGCGAGGGGTCTCCAAGCGCTTCGGTGCCGTCCAGGTACTCACCGATGTAGAGCTTGAGGTCCACGCCGGCGAGGTGGTCGCCCTGGTCGGCGACAACGGCGCCGGTAAATCAACGCTGGTCAAGACGATCGCCGGAGTCCACCCGATCGATGACGGCGTCATCGAGTGGGAGGGCCGGGCGGTGCAGATCAACAAGCCGCACGACTCCCAGAACCTGGGCGTCGCGACCGTCTATCAGGACCTCGCGCTGTGCGACAACATCGATGTCGTCGGCAACCTCTACCTGGGCCGGGAGCTGCGCAAGTTCGGCATCCTGGACGAGGTGGAGATGGAGCGCCGCTCCCGCGAGCTGCTCTCCACGCTCTCCATCCGGATCCCGAGCGTCCGCATCCCGATCGCCTCGCTCTCCGGCGGCCAGCGCCAGACCGTGGCCATCGCCCGGTCGATGCTCGGTGAGCCCAAGCTCGTCATCCTCGACGAGCCGACCGCCGCCCTCGGCGTCGAGCAGACCGCCCAGGTCCTCGACCTCGTCGAGCGGCTGCGCGAACGCGGTCACGCGGTCATCCTCATCAGCCACAACATGGCCGACGTGAAGGCCGTGGCCGACAAGGTCGCCGTGCTCCGGCTGGGCCGGAACAACGGTGTCTTCGACGTGAAGACCACCTCCCAGGAAGAGATCATCTCCGCCATCACGGGCGCCACGGACAACGCCGTGACCCGACGTGCGGCGCGCAACGCGGAGGTTTCCAAGTGACCACCGACGAGACCACCAACACGGTGGACAAGAGCAGCACCTCGCTGGACAAGGGCAGCGACCCGGTGGACGCGCCGCCGGTCGGCAACCCGGACGCCGCCGACGGTGCCGCCACGGTCGTCGACCCCCGGCTGCTCATCCGCGAGCAGGGCTTCGCCGGCTACCTCACCGAGTTCAAGCGCAAGATCAGCGGCGGTGACCTGGGCTCGATCCCGGTGATCATCGGCCTCGCGATCATCGCCATCGTCTTCCAGAGCCTGAACTCCGAGTTCCTCTCCGCGAAGAACATCAGCGACATCGCGGTCACCATGGTCGCCACGGGCATGATGGCCGTGGGCATCATCTTCGTCCTGCTGCTCGGCGAGATCGACCTCTCGGTCGGCTCCGTCTCCGGTGTCTCCGGCGCCCTGGTCGCGGTGCTCAGCGTCACCCAGGGCATGAACGAATGGCTGGCGATCGTCGTCGCCATCGTCAGCGGCGCGGTGATGGGCGCGATCCATGGCTTCTTCTTCGCCCGGATCGGGGCCCCGGCCTTCGCCGTCACCCTGGCCGGCCTGCTGTTCTGGCTCGGCTTCATGCTCCAGCTGCTCGGCGACTCCGGCACCATCAACCTGGACGGCGAAGGGGTGGTCGGCAAGCTGACCACGTACTACTTCACCGACGTCGCCGCCGCCTACGGGCTCGCCGCCATCGCGGTCGTCGGCTACTTCGCCGCCGCCTTCGTGGACACCCGCCGCCGCGAGGCCGCGGGCGTCCCGTCCCGCCCGATCGCCGACATCGCCGTGCGCACCGCGGTCCTCGCGGTGTTCGCCTTCGCCGCCGCGTACATGTTCAACCAGTACCGCGGCCTGCCGCTCGCACTGGTCCTCTTCCTGATCGTCCTGGTCGGCACGGACTTCCTGCTCCGCCGGACGGCCTACGGGCGGAAGATCTTCGCGCTCGGCGGCAGCGTCGAGGCCTCGCGGCGCGCCGGTATCAACGTCACCGCGATCCGGATCTCCGTCTTCTCCATCGCGGGCACCTTCGCGGCGATCGGCGGCCTGTTCTGGGCCTCCAAGATCGCGGCGGCCAACCAGGGCTCCGGTACCGGCGACCTCCTGATGAACGTCATCGCGGCGGCCGTCATCGGCGGCACCAGCCTCTTCGGCGGCCGCGGCCGCACCTGGAACGCGCTGCTCGGCGTCATGGTGATCGTCTCGATCCAGTACGGCCTGTCGCTGGAGGGCATCGCCACGCCGATCCAGTACATGGTCACCGGCGCCGTGCTCCTCGCCACGGTCGTCATCGACTCCGTCACCCGTAAGACCCAGAAGACCGCGGGTCGCGCCTGCGCGTGTCCGGTTATCGCTACGAACAGGGCCGCCCGCTGCTCACGTCCGGTAGCGGAACATTAGACTCATCGGATCGGCACGCTCGATCAGCTCAAACGCAAGGAGGCACGGGTGGATCTGCTGACCCGCATCAAGGGACCGCGCGACCTGGACCGGCTCAGCCTCGGTGAGCTGGACCAGCTCGCGGACGAGATCCGTACCTTCCTGGTGGACGCGGTGTCCAAGACCGGCGGCCACCTCGGACCCAACCTGGGCGTCGTCGAGCTCACCATCGCCCTGCACCGCGCCTTCGAGTCGCCCAAGGACAGGGTCCTCTGGGACACCGGCCACCAGGCCTACGTCCACAAGCTGCTCACCGGCCGCCAGGACTTCTCCCGGCTCAAGATGAAGGGCGGCCTCTCCGGCTACCCCTCCCAGGCCGAGTCCGAGCACGACATCATCGAGAACAGCCACGCCTCCGGCGTCCTCGGCTGGGCCGACGGCCTGGCCAAGGCGAACGAGGTCCTGAAGAAGGACGACCACGTCGTCGCGGTCATCGGTGACGGCGCGCTCACCGGCGGTATGGCCTGGGAGGCGCTGAACAACATCGCCGCCGCCAAGGACCGCCCCCTCGTCATCGTCGTCAACGACAACGAGCGCTCCTACGCCCCGACCATCGGCGGCCTGGCCAACCACCTCGCCACGCTCCGTACCACGGACGGTTACGAACGGTTCCTGGCCCGCGGCAAGGACATCCTGGAGCGCACACCCGTCGTCGGGCGTCCGCTGTACGAAACCCTGCACGGCGCCAAGAAGGGCCTCAAGGACTTCATCGCCCCGCAGGGCATGTTCGAGGACCTCGGCCTGAAGTACGTCGGCCCGATCGACGGCCACGACATCGAGGCCCTGGAATCCGCGCTCCAGCGCGCCAAACGCTTCGGCGGCCCGGTCATCGTGCACTGCCTCACCGAGAAGGGCCGCGGCTACACCCCGGCCCTGGAGGACGAGGCGGACCGCTTCCACGCGGTCGGCAAGATCCACCCGGACACCGGCCTGCCGATCTCCACCTCCGGCCTCGACTGGACCTCCGTCTTCGGCGAGGAGATGGTCAAGCTCGGCCAGGAGCGCGAGGACATCGTCGCGATCACCGCGGCCATGCTCCAGCCGGTCGGTCTCGGCAAGTTCCAGGAGGCCTTCCCGGACCGGATCTACGACGTCGGCATCGCCGAGCAGCACGGCGCGGTCTCCGCGGCGGGCCTGGCCACCGGCGGCCTCCACCCGGTCTTCGCGGTCTACGCCACCTTCCTCAACCGCGCCTTCGACCAGGTCCTGATGGACGTCGCCCTGCACAAGTGCGGCGTGACCTTCGTCCTGGACCGGGCCGGCATCACCGGTACGGACGGCGCCTCGCACAACGGCATGTGGGACATGTCGATCCTCCAGTGCGTGCCCACCCTCCGGATCGCCGCCCCGCGCGACGCCGACCAGGTCCGCGCCCAGCTGCGCGAGGCCGTCGCCGTCGACGACGCGCCCACCGTGGTCCGCTTCTCCAAGGGCGCGGTCGGCCCCGCCGTCAAGGCGGTCGGCAAGGCCGGCGGCATGGACATCCTGCGCGAGCCGAAGGCGGCCCGCCCCGACGTCCTGGTCGTCTCCGTCGGCGCGCTCGCCCCGATGTGCCTGGAGATCGCCGACCTGCTGGACGCCCAGGGCATCTCCTCCACCGTCGTCGACCCCCGCTGGGTCAAGCCCGTCGACGAGGCGCTCGCCCCGCTCGCCGAGCGCCACCGGGTCGTCGTCACCGTCGAGGACAACAGCCGGGCCGGAGGCGTCGGCTCCGCCGTCGCCCAGGCGCTGCGCGACGCCGGCGTCGACGTACCGCTGCGCGACTTCGGCATCCCGCCGGTCTTCCTCGACCACGCCTCGCGCGGCGAGGTCATGACCGAGATCGGTCTGACCGCCCCGGACATCGCCCGGCAGGTCACGGGCCTGGTCGCCAAGCTCGACGGCCGCTTCGAGAGCCGCGCGGTGGAGCCCGTCCGCGACTGACCCATTTTCGGGCCGATGGGCCGGGAAGACGACCCCTGTCCGGGTGGTTCTCCCGGCCCATTCGCATGAAACGGGCCAACTGGCGTGTTCTTGTGCTTTTCGGTCCTCATCATGGCGTTCACAACGAGTGCGTGGAGGTACGCAGGTGAGCGCGCAGGTCACACCACCCCGCGGAAAAGGCATGTTCCGCACCAAATCCGTCGAGCAGTCGATCCGCGACACCGAGGAGCCGGAACACGGGCTCAAGAAGTCCCTCTCCGCCCTGGACCTGACGGTCTTCGGCGTCGGTGTCATCATCGGCACCGGAATCTTCGTCCTCACCGGGCAGGTCGCCAAGGAGACGGCGGGCCCCGCCACCGCGATCGCCTTCGTCGTCGCGGGCGTCGTCTGCGGTCTCGCCGCGCTCTGCTACGCGGAGTTCGCCTCCACCGTCCCGGTGGCCGGGTCCGCGTACACCTTCTCCTACGCCTCGCTGGGCGAACTGGTGGCCTGGATCATCGGCTGGGACCTGGTCCTGGAGTTCGCGCTGGGCACGGCGGTGGTCGCCGTCGGCTGGTCCGGCTACATCCGGTCCTTGATGGACAACGTCGGCTGGGCGCTGCCCGAAGTGCTCTCGGGGACGGACGTGGCGGACGGATTCGGCTTCGACATCCTGGCCTTCGCCCTGGTGCTGGTGCTGACCGTCATCCTGGTCATCGGCATGAAGCTCTCCGCCCGGGTCACCTCGGTCGTGGTGGCGATCAAGGTCGGCGTGGTCCTCATGGTGATCATCGCGGGCCTGTTCTTCATCAAGGCCGAGAACTACAAGCCGTTCATCCCGCCGGCCGAGAGCCAGGAGACCGGCGGCGGCTGGGACGCCCCGCTGGTTCAGCTGATGTTCGGCTACGAACCCACCAACTTCGGCGTGATGGGCATCTTCACCGCCGCCTCCATCGTGTTCTTCGCCTTCATCGGCTTCGACGTGGTCGCCACCGCCGCCGAGGAGACCAAGCTGCCCCAGCGCGACATGCCGCGCGGCATCCTCGGCTCGCTCATCATCTGCACGGTGCTCTACGTGGCGGTCTCGATCGTGGTCACCGGTATGCAGAACTACAAGGACCTGTCCGTCAGCGCCCCGCTCGCCGATGCCTTCAAGGCCACCGGGCATCCGTTCTACGCCGGTCTGATCAGCTTCGGCGCGGCGGTCGGGCTCACCACGGTCTGCATGATCCTGCTGCTCGGCCAGACCCGGGTCTTCTTCGCGATGAGCCGCGACGGCCTGCTCCCGCGCTTCTTCTCCAAGACGCACCCGCGCTTCCACACCCCGTACCGTCCGACGATCCTGCTCGGCGTGCTGATCGCGATCATCGCCGGATTCACCAGCATCGAAGAGCTCGCGACCCTGGTGAACATCGGCACGCTCTTCGCCTTCGTCGTCGTCGCCCTCGGTGTCCTGGTCCTGCGCCGCACCCGCCCGGACCTGCCCCGCGCCTTCCGTACTCCGCTGGTCCCGCTGCTCCCGATCGTCTCCGTGGCGGCGTCGGTCTGGCTGATGCTGAACCTGCCGGTGGAGACCTGGGTGCGCTTCGGTGCCTGGATGGTGCTCGGCGTGATCATCTACTTCGTCTACGGGCGCTCCCACAGCCGGATGGCCAAGGAAGGACAACGGAGTCCGTCCTGAGAGGGGCCGACGTTGGCGTGGGAGCCGACGATGTGCCGCCGCAAGGAGGAGCCCCCCCCGGGCCCCCCCCGGGGGGGGCGGGCGGGGGGGGGGGGGGCCCGGCCCCGGAGCGGACCCACGCCAGCGTACCGGCCGCGCACCCCAGTGGGGGTCGGGGGGGG
>NZ_JAFEUF010000127.1:0-3406 GCF_016901035.1 Streptomyces durocortorensis | reverse complement strand
CCCCCCTGGTGGCCCTCCCTCCCCCCCCGCCGCCCGTCGGGCGGGGCGCCGGGGGGGGGGGGCCCCCCCCCCGCGCCCCCCCCCCCGCCGCCCCCCCCGGGGCCCCCCCCCGGGGGGCTCCTCCTTGGGCGGGAGAGCGATCGGCCGATGCCGTCACACCGTCAGCTTGACGGCCTCGAACCAGTTGTTGTTGTCAGTGGTGCCGACGAACATGTACTCAGGTCGGCCGTTCTTGCAGAACTGCTGCCCCCAGCCGCCGTTCTGCATCTTGGCGGTGTGGCAGACGTTGCCCTTGCCGACGTTCATGGCGAAGCCCGTCAGGAACGGTGCGCCCGGCTTCGAACTGCCGATGTAGTTGTTCTTGCCGTCGCCGACGACGGCTGTCCAGCTCGGAGCCCATTTCGCGCTCGACGAACCCCCATCGTGCAGCAGAGCGTTGGCCGAGGAGCCTTCGACGTTCCCGACCGCGATGTTGAGCGCCGTGATCTTCTTGCCCTGCCCCGCTGTCCCGGTCATCGTCCCGTCGCACACGGCCGACTGCCACCCCTGACCGGAGACGAAGGCGCGATAGCAGATATGCCGTCCCTGGGGGTCGCTCTTGGCGAGGCCGGCCAATGCGGCGGCGGCCGTCCCCGGTGGTGGGCCCGTCGCCGCCTTCTTCTCCGGCTTCTTCTCCGCCGGTTTGCTCGTCGAAGGGCTCGGGGACGGAGGCACGACCACCGGCTTGGGCGCCGACGGGACGGAGGGCTTCACCGTCTCCTTCTTGCTGGGTTTCACGGAGGGTTTCGGCGACTCGCTGGTGTAGGTCTCCGGGGCAGGGGGACGTTGAGCGTCCAGAACCGTGCCCGCCGCGTTCTGGGTCTGGTCCTTCTCGGGCTTGCGGTCGTCGTCCTGCCCCGCTACGAGGAACGGCACCGAGATCAGGACCGCGCCGACGATCGCCGCGGCGGCCAGCATCGGCTTCTTGGGCCTGTTGCCGGGCGGCTCCTCATCCGTATGCGTCCCCGCCCCACCGCCCGGAGAAGCCACTGTCGTCGCGGCTTCCGGGGATCCTCCGGAGGCGGCTGCTGCCGCGGCCGGTTCCGAGGAGGGCTCCGCCGCCGAAGCCGCGCCCGTTCCTCCGGCGGCGGCTGATGCCTCTGCCGAGGGCTTCCTCTCCGACGGCTTCGGAGTGCCGGTACTGCGAGGGGCTGCGGCGTTGACACGGGCCGCCGACCCTTTTACCTGCGAGGCCAGCTGCTCGGCTTCCTTGTCCTGCTCGGGTTCGCTCGTCGGGCCGTGTGCGCTCGCATCCGGGTCGGACGACGAGGACGGGGTTTCGGAGCGGCCGCGCTGAGCGGCCGGAGCCAGAGCGTCGCCGGGTTCCCCCGCAGTGCCTCGCATGGTGACCGCCCGGCGGACGGAGACGGGCGAACTCGCGGAGGCCCCAGTTCCGGATCCACCGCTCGTCCCGGACGTAGCCTGCCGCGGTGGTATGTGACGATCAGGATCGTGCTCTTGTGCCATGCGCTTTCCTTACTCACGTCTGGATCAGGAGCCATGTCGAGAGCCGGCGCCGAGTGCACCTCGCCCAGGGCCTCACCCGGCCGGTCTCCACAGGCCGAGTGAGTGAAGCGCCGGACACGGCAAGCGACTTCGGGTGCGACCGTGCGTACCGACGGGACACAGCGCGGGCGCGGGCCGGCGTGCAGGGGCTCGTGGCACGCCTTGACGGCACGGGGTCGGGGACGACCGTACAGGAGTCCACCCTGCCGCAGGAGTTGCGCCTGTCTCTTCGATCCTGAAAGGGCAGCCTTTCCCCGAAATCTTCATCAGCCCGACATGCTCTCGTTCCCCGGTCGGTGCGGTGGCCGTACCGTCCGGGGCCCCACGCACCGGGCCCCGTACGCCTCGACCCGCTGCCGCAGTCCGCGGTCGGCGGTGACGACGACGCACTCCCGGTCCGAAGCGGCCCCGGCCGCCAGCTCGGCGATCAGGTCGTCGCCGCTGCCGGGGGCCGTCTCGACCCGGACCCCGGCCACGGAGGCGACGCCCCGGGCGGCTCCCTCGACCACGAGCACGATCTCGACCGGTCCCGGCAGCCCCGGCAGCCCGGCCGTGGCGGCCGGAACCAGGGAGTCGCGCAGCCGGACCGCCGCCCCGCGCCGGTCCCGCCACCAGCCGTCGGGCACGGAGCCGACCACATTGGCGCCGTCCACGATCACCAGCACCGCTTCGTCCTCGCTCATCCCGGCAGGGTGTCACGAGGAGCGCGGTACGACGGGCCGTCAGCCGCCGGTGGCGGGGGACTTCTTTGCTTCCTCGGGGATCGCGGTGTCCTCGCGGATCGCCTTCCACAGCCGGCCGGACTGCGGCTCGGACGCGATCACCCGGTTCGGGTCGATCTTGTCGTACGCCACCGGCAGCATGACCGTCTCCATCGAGGCCGGGTCGACGCCGTTCATGGAGCGGGCGAACTCCGCCAGCGAGGTGAGGGAGGCGAGCCCCGAGTCGGTGGTGAGCGACTTGGTGGCCGATTTGGCGATCTTGTACGAGTTCGTCGGGCTGCCCAGCAGGTCCTGCGACTTGACCTCGCTCAGCAGGGCCATCAGGAACTGCTGCTGGAGCCCGATGCGGCCGAGGTCGCTGCCGTCGCCGATGCCGTGCCGGGTGCGGACGTACGCGAGGGACTCGGTGCCGTCGAGCTTCTGCGGACCGGAGGTGAGGTGCAGCCCCGACGCCTTGTCGTCGATGTCCTGCGGCACGTCGACGGTGACGCCGCCGATGGCGTCGACCAGGTCCTTGAACCCGGCGAAGTTGATCTCCAGGTAGTGGTCGATGCGGACGCCGGACATCTTCTCCACCGTCTTCACCACACAGGCCGGACCGACCTGCGCGTAGACGGAGTTGAACATGACGCGTTCCTTGGCGGACACGGTGGATCCGTTGTCGCCGACGCACTCGGGGCGGGTCACCAGGGTGTCGCGCGGGATGGAGACGGCGACGGCCTTCGACCGGCCCTCGGGTATGTGCACCACCATCGCGGTGTCGGAGCGCGCCCCACTGACGGCCCCGCCGCCGCCCAGCTCCTCGTTCTCCGCCCCCGACCGCGAGTCCGAGCCGAGGACCAGCAGGTTCTGCCCGCTGGTGGGCAGCTTCTCCGGGCGGTCCTCACCGAGCGCCTTGTTGATGTCGACGCCCTTGATGTTCCCGTCGAGCTGACTGTAGAGCCAGTAGAGGGTGCCGCCGGTGGCGAGCAGCAGGACGAGCAGGACACCGAGCGTGATCTTGAGTCCGCGGCGGCGTCTGCGGGGCTTGGCCGCACGTCGGGAGGCACGGGGGCCCGGGGGCGTCTCGTCGTTGCTCATCGTGCGCGCAGTCTCTTATTAACATCATACGCAGCCGACCACTTAAAATGTGTTGATAA
>NZ_JAFEUF010000126.1 GCF_016901035.1 Streptomyces durocortorensis | reverse complement strand
CACCCCCCGAGGCGCCGGCGGGGCCGGGCGGCCGGGGTGCGACCGGGCGATCGGGCGGGCGCGGGCGGCGTTCGAGCGGGGCCCCGCGTCCGGTGACCCGGAGTGGATGAGCTTCTTCCGGGAGGCGGAGCTGGAACTGCTGGAGGCACAGTGCTGGTCGGCGCTGGGCGACTGGTCCCGGGCGGCGCGGCACGGGCGGCGGGCGGTGGTGCTCCAGGACGCGCACTTCACCCGGAACCTGGCGCTGTACCGGGCGCAGCTCACGGGTGACCTGGCCCGGGCGGGGCGGGCGGACGAGGCGGCGGCGACGGGGCACCAGGTGCTGGATCTGCTGACCCGGGTGCAGTCGTCGCGGATTCGGGGGATGTTGGCGGGGGCGGTACGGGTGCTGGGCTCTCGGGCGGGGGCGCCGGAGGTGTCGTCGTTCCTGACCCGCCACGAATCCGGCGCGTCCGGCGCGTAGGGCCGCGCCCCTTTCAGCCCGTAGGACGGGGGGGCCTCCCAGCACGTCGAGCGGTGACCTCCTTCCAGCCCGTCCGGCGGACCACCCAGCCTGTCCGGCGTTCGAGGACGGAACCGTCAAGCACGTTCTCGGGTGCGGACAGGGTCTCCCCCTCCCCGGGGTCCGTGAAGTTCCCGCCCACCGGGCAAAGGGTTCCGTCCTCAATCGCCGGACGGGCTGGGGTGAGTCCGGGAGTCCGCCAAGCTGACCCCCACCGGGCGAAGGGCCGGGGTGGGCCAGGGAGTCCGCCAAGCTGACGCCCACCGACTGGACGGTTCCGTCCTCAAACGCCGGACGGGCTGGAGGTGGCGCGGGCGGGCCGAAAGAGCGGGCTCAGGCGTAAGGGGTGCGGGCCCCCCGCGAGGTCAGTGGTCCAGGTGGCCCGTGTCGTTCCAGCGTTCCAGGGCCGGGAGGCCGTACGCCCAGCCCAGGACCGAGAGCGACGTCGGCTCCAGGCGGATCCGCGCGCCGAAGGACAGGTCCTCCCCCAGCCACCGCGCACCCAGCGCCCGCAGAATGTGGCCGTGGGCGAAGACCAGCACGTCCCGGTCCGAAGACCGCGCCCACGCGACGATCTCGTCCGCGCGGGCGGTGACGTCGGCGACGGACTCCCCGCCCGGCACCCCGTCCCGCCAGATCAGCCAGTCCGGCCGGTCCGCCTTGATCTCGGCCGGGGTCAGTCCCTCGTACGCCCCGTAGTCCCATTCCATCAGCGCGTCCCACGGCTCGGCCCGCTTCCCGAACCCGGCGAGCTCGCAGGTCTCGGCGGCCCGGACCAGCGGACTGGTGCGGACCTCGACGCCGGGCAGCCCCGCCCACGGCGCCCGGTGCAGCCGCTCGCCGAGCAGCTTCGCGCCCTCGCGCCCGGCGTCCAGGAGCGGGATGTCCGTCCTGCCTGTGTGGTTGCCCCGGACCGACCACTGGGTCTGGCCGTGCCGGGCGAGCAGGATGCGCGGTGCCATGAAGGCTCTCCCTGGAACGCTGGTGCTGGGTTCTTCCATCATCCCGTACCGGCCCGCCAGGCAACCTCCCGGGCCCGGCGGGCGTCCCTCTCTCGTGCAGCCCCCGGCGAAGAGATCGGACCACGACGGGACCGCTGCGGACGGGATGTCCCGAAGCGGACCCCCGGGGGAGTCGGCGGCACGGTGCCGCCGTACGGTTGAACGTTCGTCGTCGGCCGCATGAACATGGGGAGAGCTACCGGATGCCGCACGCCACCGCGCCGCCCGCGACCGGTCATCGGCCCCGCTGGTGGACGGAGCTGCCACTGATCGCGGTGGTGTACGCGCTGTATTCCGTGGGCCGGCTCATGGTGCGCGGCGATGTGTCGACGGCGATCGACAACGGCCTGGCGATCCTCCGGCTGGAACAGGCGCTGTACCTCAACGCCGAGCACCCGCTGAACCGTCTCTTCACCAGCACCCCGTCCATCGGCATACCCGCCGACTTCGCCTACGCCTCCCTTCATTACGTGGTCACCCCCGCCGTCCTCGTCTGGATGTTCCGGCGCAGGTCGGCGGCGTACCGGGCGGCCCGGGTCTGGCTGATGAACTCCACGCTGCTGGGTCTCGTCGGCTTCACGTTGATGCCGACCTGCCCGCCCCGCCTGCTGGACGCGAGCCACGGCTTCGTCGACACGATGGCGCAGTACAGCAGTTACGGCTGGTGGGGCGCGGGCGCGAGCGCCCCGCGCGGGCTGAGCGGGATGACCAACCAGTACGCGGCGATGCCCAGCCTGCACGTCGGCTGGTCGCTCTGGTGCGGCATCCTGCTGTGGCGGCACGGCCGCCACCCCCTGATACGGGCGGCGGGGATCGCCTATCCGCTGATCACCACGATCGTCGTGATGGGCACCGCCAACCACTACTTCCTGGACGCCGTCGCGGGCGCGGCCGTGATGGGCCTCGGGGCCCTGCTGGTGAAGCCCGTCATCCGGTTCGCCGACGGGGTCAAGGCGCGGCTGGCCGGCGTTCTCCCGGGCGGCCTCCCCGGCGGCCGGAAGCAGGGCCTCGCGAGCACCGCCGCCACGTCGGTTCCGGCGACCGTGTCCCCGGATGTCAGTGCCGGGTGCAAGACTTCCACGGGTGAGCGAATCCCCGGCCAGCGGACCACCTCCGCAGATCCCCCCGGCCCGGCAGTCGGCGGCACGGCAGTCGGCGGGCCGGCAGCCAGAGACGCCGCCGACACCGCCGCGAGCGACGACGCTCCGGCAGCGGCTCGCTGAGCTGCGCGGCCCCTCCGTCGCACCGCACCCGCTCGACGCCAGAGCCCTGGCCGCCCTCGCCGCCAACCCCGGCTGCAAGCGGCGGGCCCTGCTGGACGGCGCCGGGGTGGACAAGGGCGTGCTGGCCACCGCGCTCGGCTCTCCCGCCCCCTTCGGGCAGTCCCAGTTCGCCTTCATGCGGGGCAACGCCTTCGAGGCGAAGGTCAAGGCGGACGGCGGCGCGGAGCTGCTGCGCCTGCTGTACGAGCGCCTCGGCGGCTCCTCCGCCGCCCCGGGCCCGGACGTCGCCACGCCCGATCTGAGCGCCGCAGGACCCGAGGGCCGCGCCGCGCGCACCGCGCTCGCCCTGCGGGAGGCCACGGCGGCGGGCGGTTGGGCCCTGCTGGACCACCCGATGCTGGCCCTGGAGGTGGCGGGCTCCCCCGCCTATCTGGAGCCCGACGCGGTCGTGGTGCACCCCGACGGCCGGTGGACCGTGGTCGAGATCAAGTCGTTCCCGATGATCGACGCGTCGGCCGCCGCGGCGAAGGTCGGGGCCGCCGCCCGGCAGGCCGCGGTGTACGTGCTGGCGCTGGAGCGGGTCGCGGCGGTCACCGAGGGCGCGGAGGTCGGGCACCAGGTGCTGCTGGTCTGCCCCAAGGACTTCTCGAACCTGCCGACCGCCTCCGTCGTAGATGTACGCAAGCAGCGCGCCGTGACCCGCAGGCAGCTGACCCGGCTGATGCGCGTCGAGGACATCGCGGCGGGGCTGCCGGAGGGGACGACGTTCGATCCGGCGTGCGCCCCGGAGGAGTTGGACGCCGCCGTGGCCGCGGTGCCCCCGGCGTACGCCCCGGAGTGCCTGGCCGCCTGCGAGCTGGCCTTCCACTGCCGGGCGAGGTCCCGGGCCGAGGGGGCCGTGGAGGCGCTGGGCCGCAGTGTGCGCGGTGAGCTGGGCGGGCTGACGACGGTGGCCGGGGTGCTGGCGGCCGCCGCGGGCAAGGAGGGCGATCCCGCCGACCCGACGGTCGCGGCGCTGCGCCGGGCCGCCGCCCTGCGCGCCGAGGCCCTGGAGAGCGCCGCCGGGCTGCGGGCCGAGGCGCCGGAAGCCGCCTCCGTCGCGGGCGGCGGGACTCCGGAAGGTGCGGCCGCATGTCGCTGATCACCACCCTCGCCCGGCTGGAGGCGGTCGACTCCGGGCGCGCCCAGCCGCTGGCGACCGTACGGCACCGCCATCTCACCGACCGGCCGCTGGTGCTGGTGCCGCTGACCACCGCAGGTGAGGCCGGGGCCCCGCTCGGGGCGCTGGTCGGCACCGACCGGGAGGCGCCCCGGCTGCTGGCCGTCGCCCAGCCGCGCGACCGGGACCTGCGCTTCGCGTTCCTGGCCGAGCTGGCGGAGGCGGTCCTGCCGCACATCGAGGCGTGCGCGGACGTCGTCGAGCCCGCCGAGCGCAACGAGACCGATCCGGCGACCGGCAAGAAGACCAAGGTCGAGGTCGAGCTGTGCCTGGACGCCGCCCAGGTGATCGTGCCGAGCCGGGCGGGCGTCGAGTTCGTCCGGCTGCTGGGCCGGTCCATGCGGTTCCGCCGCACCGCCGAGGACAACCCGGACACCCCGTATCCGGCCCCGGCCCGGGTGCCGCTGCTCGGCCGCTGGCTGACGCACTACGGGGAACGGGCCAGGGTGCCCGGCTCCTCGCTGCTGCTGGCCTCCACCGATCTGCTGAACCGGCACTGGGCGACCGGGCAGAGCAGCCTGGAGGACCAGCACCTGGGCGCGCTGCTGTCCTGGATCGACCCGCCGGCCGGTTCCTCGGGGGCCGAGGCGGCGCTCCGGGCCGAGCTGGCCCGGGACGGGGAGGGGCAGTTGCTGTGCCCGCCGGCCGGTCCGGCGACCGACCCGGACTTCGACAACCGGCTCCTCGCCCCGGCGATCGAGCGGTACGACCGGGCGCGCACGGCGCTCGCGTCCGCCGAGGACGGGCTCGCCGCGGATGCCCGCCTCGGTGAGCTGAGCGCCGCCGAGCGCGAGATCCGTTCGCTGCTGGCGCGGGTCATGCTGCCGACCTGGGACGCGGTCTGGCGGGGTCTCGACCTGCTGCGGCAGCTGCCCGAGGGGGCCAGGGCCGAGGACCGCTGGACCCGGGACCGCTGGTCGTTCACCGCGCACCGGGACCGGGTGCGCTCGGGCGAGCCGCCGCAGCCGCGCCGCGACGACGCGGTGACGGCGGCCCAGAAGCTGGCCTCCCGGGAGACCGCCCAGGCCCAGTTGGAGGCGCAGGAGGCGCTGGACGACCCGCTGGTGCTGGCGGGTCGGCGGCTGGCCGGCGAGGCGTTCCTCGGCACGGTGTCCGGGGTGGAGATGGCGTACACCGAGTCGAAGCGGCCCTCGCCTCGCCCGCTGGTCACCGTCCGCACGGACGAGCGACCGCACCTGGGCGAGCGGACGAAGGTCTACCGCTCGCTGGACGGCAAGCCGCAGACGGCGGAGTTCGTGCGGGCCGAGCAGGAGACGGACCAGGACGGCGAGATCCTGCTGGTGCTGCGGATCCTGGACCGGATGGGCCGGAGCAAGGAGCCCGCGCCCGGTTCGGTGCCGGAGCCCGGGGAGCGGATCGCCTGGACCCTGTTCGAGCACGACCAGCGCGGCGGGCCGAAGCTGCCGGACCCGGAGGAGACGCCGTGGACCCACGGCGGCCCGCCGGGCGCGGACGCCGCGACGCGCGCGGAGCAACCCGACCCCGTGACCCCGGAGGACCTGCTGTGACCCCGACCCACGTGACCTCGGAGGGACCGCTGTGACCTCGACGCCCGTGACCTCGGAGGGACCGCTGTGAGGACCGGCTTCGACCCCGGTGCGGAGGCGGCGCGCGCGACCGGCGCGATCCTCGACGACACCCTGCGCGGCAGCAGCAGGGGCATCGTCGTCGACTCGCCCCCCGGCGCCGGGAAGTCGACGCTGGTGGTCCGGGCGGCCCTGGAGCTGGCCGCCGCCGGGCACCCGCTGATGGTGATCGCGCAGACGAACGCCCAGGTCGACGACCTGGTCGTACGGCTCGCGGAGAAGGACCCGGAGCTGCCGGTGGGACGGCTGCACAGCAGCGACTCCGACCCGTACGACAAGGTGCTGGACGGCCTCGCCAACGTGACGAAGTCGGCCAAGGCGGCGGATCTGGCCGGGCTCGACATCGTGATCTCGACGGCCGCCAAGTGGGCGCACGTGAAGAACGTGGAGCCGTGGGGGCACGCGATCGTCGACGAGGCGTACCAGATGCGCTCGGACGCGCTGCTGGCGGTGGCCGGGCTGTTCGAACGGGCGCTGTTCGTCGGGGATCCGGGACAGCTGGACCCGTTCTCGATCGTCGGCGCGGACCAGTGGGCGGGGCTGACCTACGACCCCTCCGCGAGCGCGGTGTCCACGCTGCTCGCGCACAACCCTGAGCTGCCGCAGCACCGGCTCCCGGTCTCCTGGCGGCTTCCGGCGTCGGCGGCCCCGCTGGTGTCGGACGCGTTCTACCCGTACACGCCCTTCCGCAGCGGTACGGACCACGGGGACCGGAAGCTCTCCTTCGGGGTGGCGTCGGACGGGTCGGGCCCGGACCGGGTGCTGGACGAGGCGGCGGAGTCCGGGTGGGGGCTGCTGGAGCTGCCGGCCCGGCACACTCCGCGCACGGACCCCGAGGCGGTACGGGCGGTGGCGCTGGTGGTCCGGCGGCTGCTGGACCGGGGCGGCGTCGCCACCAGCGAGCGGGCCGAGGATCCGGTGCCGGTGACGGCGGACCGGGTGGCGGTCGGCACGGCCCACCGCGACCAGGCGGCGGCGGTGCGGGCGGCCCTCGCCGAGCTGGGCGTCACGGGGGTCGCGGTGGACACGGCGAACCGGCTCCAGGGCCGCGAGTTCGACGTCACGGTGGTGCTGCACCCCCTGTCGGGCCGCCCCGACGCCACGGCCTTCCACCTGGAGACGGGCCGCCTGTGCGTGCTGGCCTCGCGGCACCGGCACGCCTGTGTCGTGGTGTGCCGGGAAGGGGTCGCGGACCTGCTGGACGAGCACCCGTCAACGGAGCCGGTCCAGCTCGGCGTCACGGTGAAGTTCCCCGACGGCTGGGAGGCCAACCACGCGGTGCTGGCCCACCTCGCGGAGCACAAGGTGCGCTGGAAGCCGTGAGGACGTGACGTATCGAAGAGAGCGGCCGGCCCGGCGAAGCTCACGGCCCAGGGCCCTCTTGCGCGGGGTTGGACAATGGAGGGTGGCCGTCCTGGCCGTGCGAGGGAGGAACAGCACATGACACAGTCCGAGCGGAACGAACGGCAGCGGCTGCGCCCCGCGCCGCTGCTCTTCGAGCCGTCTCAGGCCACGGCGGATCCGGAGCACTTCTTCGACCTGGAGTCGCTGGAGGACCCCCGTGAGCTGCTGGCCCGGGCGACCGAGCTGACGCAGGCCTTCCGGGCGGCGACGGACCGGTCGGTGGAGTTCCAGGCGATGGCGGCGGCGCAGCTCGCCGACCCGAGCCGGTTCGACCGGCTGACCCCGGCGGACGTCGCGGAGCGCGCGGAGTGGACCGAGGACTACGCGAAGAAGATGATCGAGTTCGGCCGCTCCCTGCTGGACTCGCCGAGAGCCTGACCTCCTGCGGAACGCTCAGATGGTGCCGTTGGGCTCTGTGGTGCCGATGTGATCCGTGGGGCGGCCGGGGCAGATGCTGCGCCGCCAGGCCGGGGGTCAGGGCCCGTGGCATATTCCGGCGGGCAAGATACCCCTCCCCCTCCCCACCTGTCCCGGTTTCCGGCAACTCTCGGAATCAGTTCCGTCACTCCCGGTAGACCTTGCTCCATGAGCGCATGGCTGAAAGACGAAACGACCCTGCGGACCGGTGCCGCCCCGCACCACGGCGTCGACATCTTCGCCCTGCTGCGGGACCAGTCCGGACCCCAGGCCGCACAGGTCACGGCGGCCGGCGCCGCCTGGCTGGCCGGGGCCGCCCCCTACCCGCGCAGCACGCTCGCCCAGTGGGAGGAGCGCCCCACGGCCCCCGGGGTGCTCCCCTGCGGTTCCGCCTTCGACGTGGTGAACGTGCCGGCGCTGTTCGGGCGGCGGATGCTGGAACAGCTCTGGGCGGAGGGGCCCGGCTCCGGTCCGGTGGCCACGCACCGGGGCCGGATGCTGCTGTTCGCCGCCCCCGGAACGGCCCAGCGGCTGCCCTCGCTGCTCGCCTGGGAGGAGTGGGGAGCCGGCGGCTCCGGGGGTTCCGGGGAGTCGCGCGGCCCGGTGCCGCCCCTGCTCTGTCACGGCACCGGTGACGCCGTGACCGTACCGCCGCTGACCTGCGCGTCGTCGGACGGCGGGCCGCGCTGGGTGGTCGCCCCCGACACCCGCAATCCGTGGCTGCCCGGGCCCGATGTGCTGCTCTGGGCGTGTGTGCGGGTCAGCCGGTCCGCCTCCTCCCGGGGTGGTGCGCATTCAATTTTTCCTCGGGCGGATCAGGGTGCTAATGTCTACGACGTCACCAGGCGCCGTTAGCTCAGTTGGTTAGAGCAGCTGACTCTTAATCAGCGGGTCCGGGGTTCGAGTCCCTGACGGCGCACAGACGGAAGAAGCCCCTCGCGGAAGCGGGGGGCTTCTTCGTGTGCCGGGGGGCAGCTGGCAGGGTTCTTCAGACGCCGGTGGTGATCCGGACGGTCCAGGAGCCGGACGGGGTGCGGTCGGCGACCTCGACGCGGGTGCCGTCGCCCGGGACGGTGAAGGTCTCGCCGACCTCGAGCGGGGCGTCGGCCAGCGGCGGGTAGACCGAGCGGTCCCAGCAGGCGCCGGTCTCCGGATGGGTGTCGATCACCTCGACGGGTCCGCCGCCGGAGGCCGTCTCGCTGCGGACGCGGTAGATCAGGATGCCCTCGGTGCAGGTGGACCGGTCGTTGCCGGTGGCGCCGCGGGCCTCGATGGCCAGGGCGCTGTCGGCGCCGGTGCGGACCACGGCGAGCCGGGTTCCGATCGATCCGCCGGGCACCGGGGCGGCGGCGACCGGTTCCAGGGTGAGGTCGGCCGAGCCCTTGACGCACACGACCTGCCGGCCGCCGAGCCAGCCGAGCTTCCACTTGTGCCAGCCGAACAGGTCGGGGGCGAGGCCGAACTGGCTGCCCATGACGTCCCAGTCGCCGACGTACGTGTCCCAGTCGCCCTTGCCGTCGGTGGGGCGGTGGTAGAGGTCGGCGAGGTCGAAGACGTGCCCGGTCTCGTGGGCGAGGACGTTGCGGTCGGGCGGGTGCTGCTCGAAGACCGTGACGACGCGCCGGATGTCATGGTCGTCGGCGCGCAGCGGCCGGTCGAAGTTGACGACCTTGGTGGCGTCGGAGTCGACGCCGGGGGCGTCCGGGTCGGCCACCAGGTAGACGACGTCGTACCGGGAGAAGTCCACCTCCGGGTCGGCGGCGGCGACGGCGTCACGCAGGTAGGCGGTGCGCCGCTCTGCGTTCCAGTCCCGCTCTATGGCGTACCAGGTGGAGTCGCGCGGCATCTGCGTCCAGCTCCGCTGCGGGTGCGGGCGCAGGGTGAACCGGCCGTAGCTGGCGCGCTCGAAGAAGCGGGTGGTGGCGGGGAAGTGGTCGGCGGTGAGCTCATCGGGGGTGAGCGAGGGCGCGGAGTCCGGGAACGACAGGAAGATCATGACCGCGTCGAGGCCCTGGTCGGGGCGCGGGTAGGCCGCGTTCCAGGTGTTCAGGCCGAGCGAGTGGTGCGCCGCCGTCCGAGGCAGCGCGCAGGGGGCGGCGTCCCCCGTGGCGGCCGCGGCGGGGCCCGCGACGAGGGACGTGGCGGCGAGCGCCAGCAGGGAGGTGGCGGCGGCGGCCAGACTGCGCAGGGGCAGCGGCGACCGTTCCGCTCCCCCGGGTCCGCGACGGGACGGCACATCGACCTCCGGGTGGGGAAACACGGTCCATCCCGTCCACCCTGTGCCGCTTCACCACGCCACGCCCTGTTGTGCTGCCCCACACGGGTCAGCGGTCAAAATCGAGGCCCACACCTTCACGGAACGTCACCATCGGTCAGGCCGACGGCCCGATGCAACGGATCCGCACAGAAATGATCAGGACCGGGCAAAGCGGAACGCCTGCTCCCGCTGCCCCGCGGACCCTCACGGTGGCCAGGACCGGACGGTGAGCTGGAACGGCCCGTGCGGCACCCTCTATGCTTCACCACGCTTTCCCGCGTGGAACGGGCCCCTTCACGGGACCACCACCCGGCGGCCAGTTGGACCCCACCAGTTCACGACGACCTTCACAGCGGGAGCGAGCGGTGAGCGGAACCTCCGAAGGGCCCGGCGCCTCGGCAGGCACGGCCCCGGGCGCGCCCGCCGCGCCGGTCACGGAGCGTCATACGACGGCCCCGGCCGAGAACGGCCCCGCCCGGACCGACTCCCCCCGGACCGATCCCCCACGGGCCGAGACCGCCCGGACCGATCCCGCCGGGGGCGAGGCCGGTTCCACCGCCGCCGAGCTGCGCGACTACCGGGCCGCCTTCAACGCCGCCACGCTCCCCATGGGCGTCGTCGACGGCCGGGGCCACGTCGTCCGGGCCAACGAGGCGCTCGGCGGGCTGCTGGGAACCCCGGCCGCGGTCCTCGCCGGGCGGCAGGCGTGCGAGCTGCTCGACCTCGCCTCCGACGACCGCACCTGGCACGCCTACCGCGAGGTGCTCCTCGGCCGCCGCTCCCGGTTCCGCTGCACCCGCCGCCTCAAGCATTCCGACGGGCGCTCCCTGTGGGCGGAGATCACCGTCGTACCGATGACCGGCGCGTCGGCGACCGAGGCGGCCCGGGTGCTGCTGACGGTCGCGGACGTCAGCGACCGGCGCGAGCTCCAGGAGCGGCTGCGCCACCTCCAGATGCACGACCCGGTGACCCGGCTGCCCAACCGGACGCTGTTCTTCGAGCGGCTCGCCTCGGCCCTGGAGACCCCGCCGTACCAGGACGACTCCCTGCCGACCCGGCAGCAGGCCCGGATCGGCCTCTGCTACCTGGACCTGGACGGCTTCAAGGCGATCAACGACACCCTGGGCCACCGCACCGGGGACCGGCTGCTGGCCGCCGTCGCCGCGCGGCTCACCGACTGCGCCGAGAACGACGCCTCCCGCAATCCCGGCGGCAACCGGCTGGTGGCGCGGCTGGGCGGCGACGAGTTCGCGATCCTGGTCGAGGACTCGGCCGGCACCCAGGAGCTGACCGACCTGGCCCACTCGGTGCTCGCCGCGCTCCAGCAGCCGTTCGACCTGGCCGGGCAGCGGCTCTCGGTCTCCGCGTCGATCGGGGTGGTCGAGCGGACCGCCGCCGGCACCTCGCCCACCGGTCTGATGCAGGCCGCCGACACCACGCTCTACTGGGCGAAGGCGGACGGCCGGGCCCGCTGGACCCTGTTCGACCCCGAGCGCAACGCCCACCGCATGACCCGGCAGTCCCTCTCCTCGACGCTCCGGCCCGCCGTGGAGCGCGGCGAGTTCACGCTGGAGTACCAGCCGCTGGTCGGGATGGCGGACGGGGTGCTGCGCGGCGTCGAGGCGCTGGTGCGCTGGAACCACCCGCAGTTCGGCGTGCTGCCGCCGAATCGGTTCGTCCAGATCGCCGAGGAGGACGGCTCGATCGTCCAGCTGGGCCGGTGGATCCTGCGCACCGCGTGCCGCCAGGCGCGGCGCTGGCAGCTGGACCACCCGGACGAGCCGCCGCTGTTCATCAGCGTCAACGTCGCCGTACGGCAGGTCTGGGACTCCGACCTGGTGGCGGACGTCGCGGAGATCCTCACCGAGACCGGACTCGCCCCCGGGCTGCTCCAGCTGGAGCTGACCGAGTCGGCGGTGATGGGCTCCGGCGGCCGCCCGCTGAGAGCGCTCCAGGCGCTGAGCGACATGGGCGTACGGATCGCCATCGACGACTTCGGGACGGGGTACAGCAACCTCGCCTACCTCAGCCGGCTCCCCGTCTCCGTACTCAAGCTGGACGGGGCGTTCGTCAAGGGCTTCCGGTACGAGGACGGCACGCATCCCAGCCCCGCCGACGAGACGATCGTGGAGGCCATGGTGCAGCTCGCCCACCGCCTGGGCCTGACCGTCACCGCGGAGTGCGTGGAGACGGCCGGGCAGGCGGAGCGGCTGCGGCGGATCGGCTGCGACACGGGGCAGGGGTGGCTGTACTCGCGGGCGGTCGCGCCGGAGCAGATCGCCGGGCTGATCGGCTCCCGGCCACTGGAGGGCTGACGCCTCCGGGGGCGGCCGGAACCGGGGCCCGGCGCGGGAACCCGTGCCCGGCCCGGCCGACCGGAACCGTCCCCGCCGCTCAGGCCGCGGTCGGCAGGCCGTACGCGTCCGCGATCAGCTCGTAGCTCCGCAGCCGCGCGTCCCCGCCGTGCGCGTTGGCGGTGATCATCAGCTCGTCGGCGCCGGTGCGCTTGGCCAGGTCGTCGAGGCCGCCGCGGACCTCGTCGGCGGTGCCGTGGATCACGTTGGCGAGCCAGCCGTCGACGAACTCCCGCTCCATCGGGGAGAAGTCGTACGCCGCCGCCTCCTCCGGGCTCGGGATCAGCCCCGGGCGGCCGGTGCGCAGCCGGACCATCGACAGCGCCCCGGTCAGCACCTGGCGGCGGGCTTCGCGCTCGTCGTCGGCGGCCAGCGCCGAGACCCCGATGAGGGCGTACGGGGCGTCCAGCACGGCGGAGGGCCGGAAGGACTCGCGGTACAGGTCGAGCGCCGGGATGGTGTTCTGCGCCGAGAAGTGGTGCGCGAAGGCGAACGGCAGCCCCAGCGTCCCCGCCAGCCGCGCACTGAAGCCGGAGGAGCCCAGCAGCCAGACGGGCGGCCGGTGGGCGGACTGCACCCCACCGGGGGCGGTCGCCTGGACCGGGCCAGGTACGGCGTGGATCCGGGCGTACGGGTGTCCGTCCGGGAAGTCGTCGTCCAGGAAGCGGATCAGCTCCATGAGCTGCTGCGGAAAGTCGTCCGCGCCCTCGTTGAGCCGGTCGCTGCGCCGCAGGGCCGCCGCCGTCGCCCCGTCCGTCCCGGGGGCGCGGCCGAGGCCGAGGTCGACCCGGCCCGGGGCCATCGCCTCCAGCGTGCCGAACTGCTCGGCGATCACCAGCGGCGCGTGGTTGGGCAGCATCACCCCGCCCGAGCCGAGCCGGATGCGCTCGGTGTGGGCGGCGATGTGCGCCAGGATCACGGCCGGCGAGGACGAGGCGACCCCGGGCATGGAGTGGTGCTCGGCGACCCAGTAGCGGTGGAAGCCGCGGCTCTCGGCGAGCTTCGCGATCTCCACGCCGGTGCGCAGGGCCTGGCTCGCGGTGCGGCCGTGCCCCACGGTGACCAGATCGAGCACGGACAGCGGCACGGCGGCCGTTCCGGCTGCGGCACCCCGGATCCCGTCCCCGTCGCCCTTCGCGTCGCCCGTCGCGTCTCCGCCCTTCGCGTCGCCGCGGGTCTCGTCGCCTCGGATCTCGTCCACGTGTCGGCCTCTCCCGGTGCTGCTGTCGTACGTCTGCGTATCGCCGAGCAACAACAGGAGGGCGACTCCGTTTTATTCCCGACGCGTCAGGAGGCCGACCCGCCGCGCTACTCCCGCACCTCGATGCCCTTCGGCTCCAGCGTCCGCAGCACCGGCTCGCGGGTGGCGAACAGGGTGCCGAGCGTGGGCGCCCAGGTCCGGCGGTCGGCGAGGCGCAGCCCCTCCCAGACCGTGACCTGGTTCGCCGTGAGGACGGGCTTGCCGAGCAGCTCCTCCAGCTCGGGGATGTACGCGGTGGTGTGCAGGGAGGTGTCCGGGATCAGGACCACCTCGGCGTCCGGGTGGTCCGCCTCCCGCGCCAGCCGCTTCACCTGGTCCGGGGACCAGGACCCGGCCTCGGCCGACGAGCCGGCCCCGCCGGACGCGGCGGCCACCACCTCGATGCCCGCCGACGCCAGGAGCTCCGCGAAGAGCCCGGTGACGTCCTCGGGGTAGGGCGCGGCGACCGCGACCCGGCCGGCCCCCAGCTCCCGCACCGCGTGGCCGAAGCCGATGGAGGTGCTGGAGGCGGGCAGGCCCGCCGTCCGGGCGAGCGTGGCGACCTGCTCGTGGGCGCCTTCCCAGCCCTGCCCGAAGCTGCCGCCGCTGGAGGCCCAGATCAGCGCCTCGGCCCCGGCGAGGCGCAGCTCCTCGACACCCTCGGCGATCCGCTCCGGCGCGCCCTGCTCGCGCAGCGCGTCGGCGCGGTAGGCGTCCTCGCCGGTCTCGGTGGAGAACAGGGGCAGCCGGATGTCGGTGTCGAGCAGGATCTCGGTCCGTGGGAAGTCGTCCTCTGCGGCGTGGCCCGGGTAGAGAAGCCCTACGGTCGTCATGTCCACCCTTCCTGTGCGTCGACGGCTCGCCGCGCGGCGGACGATCCCCTCGGGATCGAGGCGGCGGCCCGGCCAAGGGGCCGCGGCGGGCCTCCGGAGGCTCCGGCGGCCGTGACCGCGCGACCGGTCACGGGTGCCCCGGCCTGTTCCCAGTATTCCCCCGGCCGGGCGCCGGGGCGCGCGGCCGGGCCTCGTTGACGCGGGGGTGACCTGCTGCGAGCGTGGGCGATCCGTAGTTCCGTTCTGTCGCGGAGGGCCGCCCAGCGATGCCGGATCCCGTCCTGCTCGTCCTCGACGCCGAACCGTCCCCGCGGCTCGGCCGGCTGACCGGCCGGGTGGACGTGCGGTACGCGGACGCCGCCACGCTCGCCGAGCGGCTGCCGGCCGCCGATGTGCTGCTGGTGTGGGACTTCGCGTCGGACGCCGTACGGGACGCCTGGCCGGGTCCGGGGCGGCGGCCGCGCTGGGTGCACACGGCGAGCGCGGGCGTGGACCGGCTGCTCTGCCCGGAGCTGGTCGCCTCCGGCACCGTCCTCACCAACGCCCGGGGGATCTTCGAGCGGCCGATCGCCGAGTACGTGGCCGGGCTGGTGCTGGCGATGGCCAAGGACCTCCCCGGCACCCTCGCCCTCCAGCGGGACCGGCGCTGGCACCACCGCGAGGGGCAGCGGGTCGCCGGGGCGCGGGCGGTGGTCGTGGGGGCCGGCCCGGTCGGCCGGGAGATCACCCGGCTGCTGCACGGCCTGGGGGTCACGGTGGCCCTGGTGGGACGGACCGCCCGGCGCACCATCCACGGGGCGGCGGACCTGGACCGGCTGGCGGCGCGGGCGGACTGGGTGATCGGCGCGGCCCCGCTGACCGACGCGACGCGCGGGATGTTCGACTCCCGCTTCTTCGGTCTGCTCCAGCCCTCGGCGCGGTTCATCAACGTGGGGCGCGGGGCGAGCGTGGTGCAGGCCGACCTGGTGGACGCGCTGAACCGCCGCTGGCTGGCGGGCGCGGCGCTCGACGTGTTCGAGGACGAACCGCTGGGCCCGGACAGCCCGTTGTGGGACGTACCGGGGCTGCTGGTCTCGCCGCACCTGAGCGGGGACACGGTGGGGTGGCGCGACCGGCTGGGCGAGCAGTTCGTCGCGCTGTACGAACGGTGGGCGCGCGGCGAGCCGTTGCCGAACGTGGTCGACAAGGAACGCGGTTACGTCCCCTCCGCCGACCTCTCCCCCGACCTCGACGAGCTCAACGGGCCCGGCGAGCCCGGCGACCTCAACGGGTGAGCGGCGCGGCCCGGACGACGAACGCCTCGATGGCCTCCCTCGCCGCGGCGTCCAGCGCCTCGTGCTCGTCCTGGTCCTGGGCGGTCGAGACGTCCCGCGTGCACCGGTAGGCCTCTTCGGCGGCGGCGACCACTTCCGGGTCGTCGGTGAGCAGTTTGACCCGGTAGAGCACCTGCCGGGTGGCGGTACGCAGACGGTGGGCCTCGTCGCGCGCCTCGACGAACGCCTCGGAGTCAGGGCTCTGCCGCATGCGGTACCAGCGGCCCGCCTGCCCGTGCCGGTACTCCTCCGCCGAGGCGGCGAACGAGCTGTAGGTGGCCGTGCGTTCCTGCCGGAGCGCCTCCGACCGGGAGAACCTCTCCGTGCGCGCGGCGTTGAGACGTTGGAAGAGGTGCGTGAGCACGGCCCCCAGGAGCGTGCCCCCGACCGCCACGACGCTTGTCCATAGGGCAACCATGGCGCCAGCTGATCACAGAAGTGACTGACATGGAGTCATGAATTCTCCATGACGGGGGAACACGCCCCGCGCATCACTGGTCGCCCTCCGCCCCGTTCGGGCACGGGAAGGTCACCTTCCGGCCACCGTTGGGTTACATGCCTCCGGCTACCCGCATAGACGTACGGGATCGGGCAGGCGCTCACCCTGTCCGGACTGTTCGACCTCCAGGAGATTGCGAACCATGGCTGAATTCCCGAACCTGTCCCGCCGGGGTTTCCTCAACCGATCGGCGGCCGTGGGCGGCCTCCTCGTCGTTCCCGGCCTCCTCACCGCGTGCAGCAAGACCGACGCCGGCTCCGCGACGGGCGAGGGCGCCCTGGACAAGCTCCGCAAGCAGGGCTTCGTACGGGTGGCGTACGCGAATGAGGCCCCGTACGGCTACCTGGAGGGCAAGGAGCTCAAGGGCGAGGCCCCGACGCTGCACCGGGAGATCTTCAAGGCCCTCGGCGTGGACGAGCTGAAGCCGACGCTCTCCGAGTGGGACGGGCTGATCCCCGGGCTCCAGGCCGGCAAGTACGACGTGGTCAGCGCAGGCATGGCCATCACCCCGGAGCGCTGCGGCAACGCGATCTTCTCCGAGCCGGAGTTCATCTCGCCGACCGCGCTGATGGTGAAGAAGGGCAACCCGAAGAAGCTCACCGACCTGGCCTCCGCGAAGGAGGCGGGGATCACCATCGGCGTCATGTCCGGTGCGGTCGAGGGCAGTTACGCCAAGGGCGCGGGCATAGCCGAAGGCAAGATCAAGACGTTGCAGAAGCCGCAGGACGGGGCCGACGCCGTCAAGGGCGGCCGGATCGACGCCTTCCTGCTCACCGGGATCTCGCTGCGCTGGCTGGCGAAGACCAACCCGGACACCGAGGTCACCGAGCCGTTCGTGCCGGAGATCGACGGCAACGCGCAGTTCTCGCCGGGCGGCGCGGTGTTCCGCAAGGGCAACGAGGATCTGCGGGACTCGTTCAACCGCGAGCTGAAGAAGATCGTCTCCGACCGCTCGCGCTATGTGCAGCTGCTGGAGCCGTACGGGTTCGGGGAGTCGGAGATCCCGCCGGAGGACCTGAAGACGGCGGACCTGTGCAAGGGCTGACGGGGCGGGCGGGCGCGCGCGCATGAGTGACTTCTTCTCCCTCCTCGTCGAGGAGTTCCCCAGAGTCCGGTCCGGCCTGTGGGTGACGCTCCAGGCCACGGTCCTGGGCGCGCTGCTCGCCGGGGTGCTGGCCTTCGTGCTCGGGCTTACGGCGAACAGCCGACTGCTCCTGGCGCGCGGGGTCTCCCGGGTGGTCGTGGAGTTCTTCCGGGGCACCTCCCTCTACATCCAGCTGTTCTGGCTCTACTACGCAATGCCGCTGGTGACCGGCTACGAACTGACGCCCGTCATCTGCGGCGTGGTCGCGTTCGGCCTCAACTTCGGTGCGTACGGGGCCGAAGTGGTGCGGGGCGCGATCAACTCCGTGCCGCGCGGACAGTACGAGGCGGCGATCGCGCTCAACCTCAGCCCGGCCAGGCGGCTCTGGAAGGTGATCCTGCCGCAGGCCTGGGTGCAGATGATCCCGAGCTTCACCAACCTGCTGATCCAGTTGCTGAAGGCGACGCCGCTGCTGTGGCTGATCTCGGCCGCCGATCTGATGACGGTGGTCCAGCAACTGCGCGACCGCACCGGTGAGACGGTGACCGCCTATCTGACCCTGCTGGCCGCCTACTTCGTGCTGGCGTACGCGCTGACGATGCTGATGAACCTGCTGGAGCGGAGCGCCAAGCGGCGGCTCGGCCTGGAAACCGGCGCGACGAGCCTGTTCAAGAGCCGCAGCGCGTCCACCGCCGCCGTGGGAGGTACCCGATGAACGACGGCTTCGACTGGAACGCCGTCAGGGAGTCCCTGCCCCTCCTGCTGGAGGGGTTCAGGGTCACCCTCCTGGCCACCGTGCTCGGCACCCTGGTGGCGGCCGTACTGGGGCTGGTCGTCGCGATGGCAGGGCGTGCGCCCAGCAGGTTCGTGACGGTCCCGGTGCGGGTCGTCACGGAGTTCGTCCGCTCCACCCCGCTTCTGGTGCAACTGGTGGGCGCGGCAGCGCTGTTCAACACGGTGGAGCCGCTGTACATCGGCATCGCGGTGCTGGGCGTCCACTACGCCGCGTACACCTCCGAGGTCTACCGGGCCGGAATCGACGGCGTACCGAAGGGCCAGTGGGAGGCGTGCCGGGCGCTGTCGCTGTCGCCCCGGCGCACCTGGCAGGCCGTGATCCTGCCGCAGGCGGTGCGCAACGTGCTGCCCGCGCTCGGGAACTACGCGATCTCGATGTTCAAGGAGACGCCGTTCCTCGCCGTGATCACCGTGCAGGAGATGGTCTTCGAAGCCCGGAAGTACGGGGCCGAGCAGTTCGCGTACACCGAGGTGTTCACCCTCGCCGGCCTGATCTTCCTGGTCGCGAGCTACCCCACGTCGCTGTTGATGAGAAAGCTGGAGAAGCGCCTTGGCCACTGAACCCCTCCCCCTGCAGAAGACGGATTCCCCGGGGCCGGCGGCCGCTCCCCAGGACGCCGCCCCCGCCTCGGCCCGTACGGGCGAGCCGCTGGTCCGGTTCGACAAGGTCGTCAAGCGCTACGGCGACCATGTCGTCCTGGACGAGCTGGACTTCACCGTGGACCGCGGCGAGCACGTCACCCTGATCGGGCCCAGCGGTTCGGGCAAGACCACGATCCTGCGGCTGCTGATGACGCTGGAGAAGGTCAGCGGCGGGGTGATCTGGGTCGACGGTTCCCCGCTGACCCACACACGCACCCCGGACGGTTCGCTGAAGCCGGCGGGCGAGAAGCAGCTGCGCGAGTCCCGGAAGAAGATCGGGATGGTCTTCCAGCAGTTCAACCTCTTCCCGAACATGAAGGTGATCGAGAACATCACCGAGGCCCCGGTCAGCGTGCTCGGCAAGAGCCGCGAGGAGGCGGAGACCCGGGCCCGGGAGCTGCTGGACCTGGTGGGGCTCTCCGCGAAGGTCGACGCCCACCCCTCGCAGCTCTCCGGCGGCCAGCAGCAGCGGGTCGCCATCGCCCGCGCGCTCGCCATGGAGCCGGAGATCCTGCTCCTGGACGAGGTGACCTCCGCGCTCGACCCGGAGCTGGTGGCGGGCGTGCTGGAGCTGCTGGAGGACATCGCCCGCAACACCGACATCACCATGCTCTGCGTGACCCATGAGATGAGCTTCGCCCGGGACGTCTCGGAGAAGGTGCTGATGTTCGACGCGGGACGGGTCGTGGAGTCCGGATCCCCGGAGAAAATCTTCTCCGATCCGTCGCACGAACGTACGCGCGAGTTCCTCAACGCGGTTCTGTGACCTCGCAGTTGAGCCACCGACCATGACGTTGGCATATGCCAGACGGGTGCGCCCCAGATGACAGCTCCGGGGCGCCCCTACTGACTCGTCAACTGCCGCCCCGCGGGGGCCTTCCTGCGGCTATCGTGGGGCGAAAGCTTGCGGTCACAACCTGGTAGGGGGACACCGTGGCGTTGAAGCCCGAGCCGACCGCACCGTTCCACTCGGTGCAGTACGCCCTGCGCGTGCTCGAAACGGTCTCCAAGCACGGCGACGGTGTGACCGATGCCCAGATCTCGCGCGAGACGGGGCTGCCGACCGGCCACCTCGCCTCCCTGCTCCTCACGCTGCGCCGCGAGGGGTATGTGGAGCAGGTCAGCGACGGCGCGTACGTCATCGGCGCATCCCTGCTGCTGCTCGGCTCCGGGGCGGCCCGCCGCCAGGCGCTGGAGGACCGCCTCCAGCTCACCCTCACCGAGCTGCGCGACTCCGTCGGCGCGGCGGTCTACCTCAGCCGGTACGTGGACGGCGAGGTCAGCGTGACCCAGGTCGCGGACGGCCCGCTCACCCCCGCGGTCAACGAGTGGGTGGACTTCCGCTCCTCGGCGCACGCCAGCGCGGTCGGCAAGTGCCTGCTGGCCCAGCTCGACCACGACGGGCGGCGCGACCACATCTCCCGGCACCGGACGGCCCGGCTCACCTCGCGGACGATCACCGACGAGAAGATCCTCTTCTCCCAGCTGGACGCCCAGGCCGCCACGGTCCCGGTGCTGGACCTCCAGGAGTACGCGGTGGGCACCGTCTGCGCGGCCGTGCCGCTGACGGCCGGCTCCGCCGCAGGCTGCCTCGCCCTGTCGCTGCCGATCGAGGACGCGCACCGGCTGCGGTCGGCGGCCGAGACGCTGAGCCGCCGGGCGGCGCCGGTCCTGCTGTCGCTGGCGCTGTAGGCCTTCCCTGCCGGACCTGCCGGTCCCGCGATCCTGCTGTCGCCGGCGCTGCAGGTCTCCCTTCGGACCGTTCCGGGCTCGTCGGCGGTACCCTCACCGCCATGTACGCACCGATACCCGCGCTGAACCTCCTGAAGGAGTTCGAGGACAGCGTCGACGACTACTTCGCGCCGGAATTCGAGCTGATCGCCTTCGGCGATGACGACGGCGGCTACCCGCAGCTCTCCGACCGCATCCGGCCCTTCGCGCAGGCCACCGGCTCCGGCTCGACGTACGCGATCTGGCTGCGGGACGACCGCGCCGACCTCGCCACGCTGCCGGTGCTCTTCCTCGGCGACGAGGGCGGCGTCCACGTCGTCGCCCGCGATCTGCCCGAGCTGCTGCGGATCCTCGCCTCCGGCTGGACCCCGATGGGCGGCTGGGACGGCGTGGACTACGCGGACGAGGGCGAGGAGACGGACGGGGGCGAGGAGGCGTACGACCCCAGCCCGGCGAACCCGGCGTTCCGGTCCTGGCTGCGCGACCGCTTCGGCCTGGAGGCCGCCGAGGACCCCAACGAACTCGTCCGGGCGGCCGGCGACGAGCTGGCGGAGCCGTTCGCCGCGTGGATCGGGCCGCTGATCCCGGACGCGGTGGGCGGGCGCGGGGCGGCGTGAGCGGGCTCCGGGGGCCCTGAGCGGCGGGGTGTCATCAGCACCCCGCGGGACCAGGTATTATTTTCGAGTCAGCAGGCGCCGTTAGCTCAGTTGGTTAGAGCAGCTGACTCTTAATCAGCGGGTCCGGGGTTCGAGTCCCTGACG
>NZ_JAFEUF010000125.1 GCF_016901035.1 Streptomyces durocortorensis | reverse complement strand
CTCTTCGCCGCCGGTGTCGCGGCGTTCGCCCTCCTCTACTCCACCCAGGCCCTGCTGCCGGCCGTCTCCGCCGCGTTGGGCCCCACCCACCCGCACGGCCCTCTCCCCTGAAGCTCCACCTGACACGCCGCTCTCGTCGTCGGGCTGGTTCCTCACGCCCGTTTTCCACTCACACGACCTGACCGGGAGTACGCCCCCGTGGCCACTTTCCTCTACAAGCTCGGACGGCTCACCTTCCGCCGCCGCGGCTTCGTCGCCCTGATCTGGGTGGCGTTGCTGGCGGTCGCCGGAATCGGTGCGGCCACCGCGTCCACCGCCACCTCCAGTTCCTTCTCCATCCCCGGTACGGAGGCGCAGCGCGCCTTCGACCTGCTGGAAGAGCGCAACCCCGGCGGCAGTGCCGACGGCGCGACCGCCCGGGTCGTCTTCCAGGCGCCCGAGGGCGAGAAGGTGACCGACGCCGGGAACAAGCGCGAGATCACCGGGATCGTCAAGGAGCTGCAGTCCGGCTCGGACCAGATCGCGATGGTCGCCGACCCCTTCCAGAAGAAGGCGGTGAGCCAGAACGGCTCGACGGCGTACATCTCGGTCTCCTACAAGGTCAACTCCATGGAGCTGACCGACGCGACCCGGGACGCCCTGGAGGACGCGGGCAAGGACGCGCAGAAGAGCGGCATGAAGGTGGAGATCGGCGGTGACGCCCTCCAGGTCATGCCGCACACCGGGACCGCCGAGATCATCGGCGTCGCCATCGCGGCCGTCGTCCTCGTCATCACCTTCGGCTCGCTGATCGCGGCGGGGCTGCCACTGGTGACCGCGCTCGTCGGGGTCGGCATCGGGGTCTCCACGATCACCGCGCTGGCCAGCGTGATGGACCTGGGCTCCACCACCTCGATCCTCGCCATGATGATCGGCCTCGCGGTCGGCATCGACTACGCCCTCTTCATCGTCTCCCGCTACCGCGCCGAACTGGCGGAGGGCCGGGAGCGCGAGGAAGCCGCCGGCCGGGCCGTGGGCACCGCCGGATCCGCGGTCGTCTTCGCGGGCCTGACCGTGGTCATCGCCCTGGCCGGCCTCGCCGTCGTCAACATCCCGATGCTGACGAAGATGGGCCTCGCCGCCGCCGGTACGGTCGCCATCGCCGTCCTCATCGCGCTCACCCTCGTCCCGGCCGCCCTCGGCTTCGCGGGCAAGCGGATCATGGGGCGCAAGGCCCGTAAGGCCGCCGAGGCGGAGAAGGGCCCTGACGCCAAGCCGAACATGGGCACGCGCTGGGCGCGGTTCGTGCTGCGCAAGCCGGTCTGGGTGATGCTCGTCGGCGTGCTCGGCCTCGGCATCGTCGCCGTACCGGCCGCCTCGCTGGAGATGGGCCTGCCCGACGACGGCGCCCAGCCGAAGTCGACCACGCAGCGCCAGGCGTACGACATGCTCTCGGACGGCTTCGGCCCCGGGTTCAACGGTCCGCTGATGGTCGTAACCGACACCAAGAACAGCTCCGACGGCAAGGCCGCCGCCGACCGGGTCGCCGAGGAGATCGAGGCGCTCGGCGTCAGCGCCGTCCTCCCGCCCGCCTTCAACAAGGCCGGCGACACCGCGACGATCACAGTCATCCCGAAGGACCGCCCGTCCTCCCACGCCACGGAGGAGGTCGTCCACGACATCCGTGACGCGGGCAAGGACATCAAGGCCGACACCGGGGCCGAGGTCCTGGTCACCGGTGCCACCGCGATGAACATCGACTTCTCACAGAAGATGAACGACGCGCTGCTGCCCTACCTGGCGCTCGTCGTCGGCCTCGCGTTCCTGCTGCTGATGCTGGTCTTCCGCTCGATCCTCGTCCCGCTGAAGGCGGCCCTGGGCTTCCTGCTCTCGGTGGTCGCGGCCCTCGGCGCGGTCGTCGCGGTCTTCCAGTGGGGCTGGCTCGGCTCGCTCTTCGGCGTCGAGCAGACCGGTCCGATCATGAGCATGATGCCGATCTTCATGGTCGGTGTGGTCTTCGGTCTCGC
Source organism: Streptomyces durocortorensis (assembly GCF_016901035.1). GTDB lineage: Bacteria > Actinomycetota > Actinomycetes > Streptomycetales > Streptomycetaceae > Streptomyces > Streptomyces durocortorensis. The sequence goes on along the minus strand of NZ_JAFEUF010000125.1, from coordinate 18,882 downwards.
GATGGACTACGAGGTCTTCCTCGTCACCCGGATGCGCGAGGCGTACGTCCACGGCGAGAGCCCGGGGCAGGCCATCGTGACCGGCTTCAAGCACGGTGCACGGGTGGTCACGGCCGCAGCGGTGATCATGATGGCGGTCTTCTCCGGCTTCATCGGCTCCAGCGAGCAGATGATCAAGATGATCGGCTTCTCGCTCGCCATCGCCGTCCTCTTCGACGCCTTCGTGGTGCGCATGGCGATCGTGCCCGCGGTCCTGGCCCTGCTCGGCAAGAAGGCCTGGTGGCTGCCGCGCTGGCTGGACCGGGCGCTGCCCAACGTGGACGTGGAGGGCGAGAAGCTGCAGCAGCAGCTGACCGACGGGCCCGGCTCCGAGCAGGGGCCCGGCGAGGGCGGCGGCGAGGGTGAGCGTGAGCTCGTCCGCGTCTGACCCGTCCCCGGACGGTCAAGACTCCGGGGTCCGCGTCTGAGCGGAGCGCGGCCCCGGAAGCGCCGGTTACCTGTGGGGACGGGGACCGGGGCACAGCGAAAGCCCCCGTGCGCACACGGCACGGGGGCTTTCCGCGCGTCTGCGGACCGCTGCTCAGCCGCGGGCCGGCTGCGCGCCCCGCTCGGGCCGGGCATCCCGCTCCGGGCGGCGGGCGGCGGTGGTGGTGGTGCGGGACGGCGGCTGCGGTTCCCGGCCCGCGTCCGGCGGTGTGGCCGACGTGACCGGTGTGGCCGGGGTCTGCGCGCGGGTGCGGGCGAGGAAGCGGATCAGCGTCCGGATCTCGAACTGGAACACCTCGACCCCGTCCGTCGAGTGCAGTTCCACGATCAGCTGCGTTCGGCCGCACGGCCAGACGCGGACGGCGCCGCGCTCGATCGGGGTGCGCAGGCCGCGCTCCAGGAGGTCGCGGCCGAACGCCCAGTCGGTGCCGTCGGGCAGTCCTATGTGGACGGTGCGCCGCTCGTCGGCCGGGTCGTAGCGCAGGTCGACGGGGACCGGGCGGGTCAGAGGGCCATCGGTGATGAGCCGGGCGCGTGCATGTACTTCGATCACAGGGGACATAGGCCGGCTCCTCCTATATATGTAGCTCTGCCCTCTAATGTCCCATATTTCGCGGAAGCGGCACGGTGAGCGTGAACCTCCCCGCTCTGACCCTGCTCTTGCGCAGGGTTCGCAAGAGAGCACTATATTGATGGGTTCATGACCCCGCCCGCGGATCCGTGCCCGAGTGGACGCGGACACCGTGCGGAACCGCAGAAAGCGGGAGTCTCTGTCATGCATGTACCCGATGGATTCATCGACGCACCTGTCTCCGTCGCCGCCGGGGTCTTCGCGGCCGGCGCGGTAGCCGTCAGCCTGCGCGGCGCGCCCGCGAGCTGGACGAGCGCCCCGCCCCGCTCGCCGGCCTGGTGGCCGCCTTCATCTTCGCCGTGCAGATGCTCAACTTCCCGGTGGCCGCCGGTACCAGCGGCCACTTGATGGGAGGGGCGCTGGCCGCGATCCTTGTCGGGCCACCGTAGGCAGATTCCGTCACCGTAAACAGATGGTGACAGCCCGGTGGTCACGGCGACCCGCCCCCCGAACTCCCCGCCGGGACGTGCACCATGGGGGGATGAGCGGGAGCGCGGGAGTGAGCACGACGGGTACGGGCGCGGAAGCGGAAGCGGAATCCGGCGCGGGAGCGGAATCCGGCACGGAGGCGGCAGCGGCCACGGATGTGACCGAGACCGTGACCGAGGACAGGGCCGTGGACGTACGGGGCACAGTGGCCCCCGGGTACGAACCGGTCGCGGACGCCTTCGTCCGCAACTTCGAACAGCGCGGCGAGCGAGGCGCGGCCGTCGCCGTCTACCGCCACGGGCGCAAGGTCGTCGACCTGTGGGCCGGTACGAGGGACGTCGACGGCACCGAACCGTGGGCCGTCGACACCGTCCAGATCGTCCGCTCGGCGGGCAAGGGCATCGCCGCCGCCGTCCCGCTCCTGCTCCACCAGCGCGGGCAGGTCGACCTGGACGCCCCGGTCTCCACCTACTGGCCGGAGTTCAAGGCGAACGGCAAGGAACGCGTCCTGGTCCGCGACCTCCTCGCCCACCGGGCCGGGATCCCCGCCCTGGACACCGCCCTCACCCCCGCCGAGGCCGCCGACGGGGTCTCCGGCCCGGCGGCCGTCGCCGCGCAGCGCCCGCAGTGGGAGCCCGGCACCGACCACGGCTACCACGCCCAGACCTACAGTTGGCTGATCGGCGAACTGGTCCGCCGCGCCACCGGCCGCACCATCGGCCGCTGGATCGCCGAGGAGATCGCCCGCCCGCTCGGCCTCGACTTCTGGTTCGGGCTCCCCGCCGACGAGGCCCACCGCATCGGCCGCATCGGCCCCGTGGAGCCCCCGGCCGCAGCCGCCTCGTCCGGCGCCCTGCGCGTACGCCCCAAACGTTCCGTCGTCGAGGCCTACCGCGACCCGGACTCGCTCACCCGGCGGGCGTTCGGCGCGATCGACCCGTTCCCCGACGAGAACGACCCCGCCTACCGCGCGGCCGAACTCCCCGCGTCGGGCGGCATCGCGACCGCCCGGGGCCTGGCCCGCTGCTACGCCGCGATGATCGGCCCGGTCGACGGCCACCGCCGCCTGTTCGCCCCCGCCACGCTCACCCTGGCCCGCACGGAGGAGTCGGCGGGCCCGGACCGGGTGCTGGTCGTCAACACCCGTTTCGGACTGGGCTACATGCTGCACGGCCCGGCCGCCCCGCTGCTGGGCCCCGGCTCGTTCGGCCACCCCGGACGCGGCGGCTCCCTCGGCTTCGCCGACCCCGAGTCCGGCATCGCGCTCGGCTACGTGACCAACGGCCTCCAGAAGGGAGTCACCGCCGACCCCCGTGCCCAGGCGCTGGTCAGGGCAGTACGGTCGGCGCTATGACACGACCCCGTTTCGATGGTTACAGCGTCCTGATCACCGCCGCCGGCCAGGGCATCGGCGCGGCAACGGCTCGCCGCCTGGCGGCGGAAGAGGCTTCCGTCCTCGTCACCGACCTCGACGCGAAGCGCGCGTCGGACACGGCGGAGGCGATACGCGAGGCGGGCGGCACCGCCGCCTCCCTGGCGTGCGACGTGGCGGACCGGACGGCGGTGGAGGCGGCCGTGGCGTACGCGGTCGAGACCTTCGGCCGGCTCGACGTCCTGGTCAACAACGCGTACGCGGCGAGCGAGGACGCCGAACTCTTCGAGGACGTGCCGGACGAGCAGTGGGAACGCGACCTGGACATCACCCTCTCCGGCCCGTTCCGCTGCGCCCGCGCCGCCCTGCCGCACCTGGTCGCCTCGGGCCGGGGCGCGATCGTCACCATCGGCTCGGTCAACGGCGAACAGGACTTCGGCGGTCACGGGTACAGCGCCGCCAAGGCGGGCCTGGCCAGCCTGACCCGTACGCTGGCGGGCCACGCGGGACCGCGCGGGGTACGGGTCAACCTGGTCGCCCCCGGCACGATCCGCACCGACGCCTGGGCGGGTCGCGACGCGGAGTTGGAGCGGGCGGCGGCCCTCTACCCGCTCGGCCGCATCGGCACCCCCGAGGACATCGCGTCCGCCGTCGCCTTCCTCGCCTCCGCCGACGCGGCCTGGATCACCGGGACGACGCTGCGCGTGGACGGCGGGATCCTCGCCGTGAACACGGGCTTCCGGCAGGCGATGGCGCAGCCGTAAACCCGTGGCCGCGCCTCGCCGGGGCGGCCTACCCTGCGCGGATGATCGACCACGGACACACCGACAGGACCGGCCGCCCCGTCACCCTCCACGAGGTGGACGCGGACAACTGGCGGGCGGTCGCCGACAGCGCACCCCGCGACGACCAACGCGACTGGGTTCCGGCCCTGGCCGCCCGCTACCTCGTGCTGACGAGCCGCGAGGACACCTGGCACTCCCTGGCGGTGCTCGTCGGCGACGAGGTGACCGGGCACATCATGTGGGGCCGGGACGAGGACGGTTCGCACTGGATCGGCGGCGTGCTGATCGACGCCGCCCACCAGGGCAGGGGCATCGGCCGCGCAGCCGTACGGACCTTGGCGGCCTGGCTGTCGGCCCGCGAGCCCGGCAGCGCCGTACGCCTCTCGTACGCCCCGGAGAACGAGGCGGCCGCGCATCTGTACACCGCGCTCGGGTTCCGGCCTACGGGGGTGGTGGAGGACGGGGAGGTGGTGGCGGAGCTGGCTGCCTGAAGGACTGGTTCACGGCAGCCGCGGAAGGGCTCATTCCTCACCTAGGCTCCCGATCATGTTCAAGTCAGGGGTGGGGTTCCTCGCGTTGTTCGGGCTCGGCTGGTGGCTGCTGGCCACGAGCGCGTTCGGCGGCACGGTCCGGCTGGTCGAGGTGGCGGCCGGCTGTGCGGTCACGGTGGGGCTGCTGCTCGCCGCGCGCCGTTTCCTTCCCGCGTCGGCCGGAGGCCCGTTCCCCGCCGACCGGCGTCGGCGGTTCAACCGGATCAACGGTCTCCAGTGGCTGCTGATCGTCGCCATCGCGGTCGTGTGCTCGCGCGGCGGGGTGCCGGTGCTGATTCCCCCGCTGGTCGCGCTGGTCGTCGGACTGCACTTCCTCCCGCTCGCCGCGGTGTTCGAGCAGCCCCGGCTCCGGGTGCCGGCGGCTCTGCTGGTCGCGGCCGGACTGTCGGGCCTGGCCGTATGGCTGGGGGACGGTCCGGACAGCGCCGTACGCCTGACCGTGGGCCTCGTCTCCGCTCTCAGCCTGTGGGGCATGGCCCTGTGGACGATCGCCGCGGCGGCTTCCGCCGCCGGGCGCGATGTCAGGGGGTAAGGCCGGTCAGGTCGTCGGCCTCAGGACCATCAGCCCTTCGGGGTCGGGTACGGGGACGAACCCGACCTTGCCGTACAGCTCGTGGGCGTCAAGCGTGGCGAGGAGAGTCCGCTTGAGTTCGTACGGGGCGAGGTGGTCGCGGACGGCGGTCGCCAGGCGTACGCCGAGGCCTCGGCCGCGGTGCGCGGGGTCCACGTAGACGTCGCAGAGCCAGGCGAAGGTGGCGTGGTCCGTGACGACCCGGGCGTAGGCGACCTGCATCCCCTCGCCGTCGTACACACCGAAGTTGAGCGACCCGCGCAGGGCCCGCTCGACGAGGTCCCGGCTGCGGCCGAGTGCCCAGAAGGCGTCGGTGGAGAGCCAGTGGTGTACGAGGCCGATGTCGACGCGGTCCGGATCGGTGTCGATCTCGTACGCGTCTTCGCCGGGCCGGGCGCCGGTCGTGGTGGTCATGGGCCGCGATGGTAGTCGCGGCGCGGAGATCCGGCTGTGGGCGGGGGGTGGCCGTCCGCGATGCCCGAAACCGCCGGATAAACCGATGGCGGGGGCGGGTGTCACTCGGCAGGATGCTCCGCATGACGCTGCCCACCCCCGAGTTGCACACCGCGCGCCTGCGACTGCGGCCGTTCACCGACGCCGACGCGGCGCCGCTCCACGTGGCGTCCGCCCGGGTCCTGGAGAAGCTCGGCTTCGTCCGCGAAGGCACCCTCCGTGAGGACTGCGTCGTCAACGGCGACGTCTCCGACTCCTGGGTCTTCGGGCTGCTGCGCCGCGACTGGCACGCGACGGCAGACCACTAGGACCTGTCGGACCGGGAGTTGAAACCGATGAACGTGCCCGACGCATTGGCTGCCGACGAGATCCCGCAGTGCCTGGTGGCTTCGTACGCCACGAGCTTCGGCGAGGAGGGGAGAGCGTGGATCGCCCAACTGCCCTCTCTCGCCGCCGACATGCTGGAGCGCCGGCAGCTGCGGCGGGACGGTGCGGCCTGGTCCGGCCAGGCATCCCTGGTGCTGCCGGTCCTGCGCCACGACGGCACGGGTGCGGTTCTCAAACTCCAGCTGCCCCGGGAGGAGACCGCCGCCGCGCTGATCGGGCTCCGCACCTGGAACGGTGAGGGAATGGTCCGGCTGCTCGATCACGACCCCGCGAGCAGCAGCATGCTTCTGGAACGGCTGGACGGAGCCCGCACCCTGGCGTCCGTCGACGATGACGACGTGGCGATGGGCATCCTCGCCGGACTGCACGCGCGGCTGGTCGCGGTCCCCGCGCCGCAGGGGCTGCGCGGCCTCGGTGACGTGGCCGCGGAGATGCTGGAGCAGGCCCCGCAGGCGATCACTCGGCTGACCGATCCGGCCGACCGGCGACTCCTGCGGGGCTGGGCCTCGGCCGTCGCTGAACTGGCCGACGACCCCGGAGACCGGTTGCTGCTCTGGGACCTCCACTACGACAACATCCTCGCCGCGCAGCGTGAGCCGTGGCTCGCCATCGATCCCGAGCCGCTCGTCGGTGACCCGGGGTTCGACCTGTGGCCCGCCCTGGACAGCCGGTGGGACGACGTCGTCGTCGCGAAGGGCGAGCCGCTGCGTGTGGTGCGACGCCGGTTCGACCTGCTCACCGAGGTCCTCGGCCTGGACCGCGCCCGGGCCGCCGGCTGGACGCTGGGGCGGCTGCTGCAGAACGCCCTCTGGGACATCGAGGACGGCGAGACACGGCTCGCCCCGTCCGCCGTCGCGGTGGCGGAGGCCCTGCGCCACCGGTGACCTCGGCCTGCGGGGACTCGGTGAGGCCTCTCAGGCGGCGGCCGGCGCGTATGCGGTGCGGGTCTCGCGGCAGTCGCGGCAGCACCCGGGGTCGGCTGAGCGGAAGGCGCGGTCGCAGTCGTCGCAGGTCTGGAAGGGCGTGACGGTGACGCGGGGGCGGGCGAGCGCGGCGAGGTCGTCGGCTCCGGGAGGCGCGGGCGGGAGCAGCTCGGTGAGCCGGTAGCTGAGCAGCTTGGCCGGGTGCTTGAGGGGGTGGGGCGGGTCGTCGGTGAGGGAGCGGCGGATGGCGTCCGGACGGGCCGCGCGTTCGAGCCAGGCCGCCACCCCGGGGACGAGTCGGCGGACGTCGTCCTCGGAGAGGATGAACTGCGGTGCGTGGCTGCGCAGATCGCTGAGGAATGCGGTGGCCGCGCGGTCGAGCTCCGGGGTGAGGTCGCTGGGCTGCGGGAGCGGCCGACGAGATGCCTTGGGCGCGGTCGGGGGCGGTACACGCGGCACGAAGAGCGGGGCCGACGGCGCGGGCGGTGCCGGTACGGGCGGGGCCACGAGGGCCTCCGGCACGGGCGGCGCAGCTGTCGGTACGGGGGTGGGGGCGGGTGCGGAGACGGCTACGGGTGCAGAGACGGCTACGGGGCCGGGCGCAGGTACGTCCACCCGCGCAGGCATACGTACAGGCGCGGATGCCCACGCGGCGGCTCGGGGGTGTGTCTCCGCTGCCGGGCGGCGGGGGTGCGTCAGCGCGGCGGGCTGGTTGCAGAAGACGGTGCGGGTGATGACCTTATTGCCGGGCAGCCGGTTGCGGGACCGTTGCAGGTAGCCGTGGGCTTCGAGTTCGCGCAGGGCGGCGGCGATGCGCTTCTCGCCTTCCTTGCAGCGGGCGGTGAGTGCCTTGATGCTGACCTCGGTCCCCTGGGGCAGGGACTGGATGCGTACGGCGATCCCGACGGCGGTGCAGCTCAGGTCGGGGTGCTGGGCGAGGTGGTTGCCGACGATGGTGAAGCGGTCGGTGTGCGGGATGACGATGTGGATCACGCCGGAGGTGGGGAGAGGTCCGGGAACCTCCGCCAGGGCGCGGGTGAGGGCAGTATTCTGCTGGGTATCCATCGGGGAAGCCCTAACTTCCTTGGTGGTCAGGCCCTCGGTTGGGATTGCACTCCCGGTCGGGGGCCGACGTATGTGTGGGATGTGGTCTGGCGTGAGCATATGCCGGGCAACCCGCCGGAATACGAGCTGAGTTGGAAAATGTCACCCGTGTGAGTGACGAAGCTCCGAGAGCCCCTGGGGTCCGTCAGGTGGCCACCGGGGGTTGGGTCGGGTTGGGTTATTTCTCCTGGTTCTTTAAGTAGTTGATGTCGTGCGGCAGTGAGTCGCGCCGGAGCACGATCCGGTGGGGGTTTCCGGGGGTCGTACCGGATCGCGCCGGGGCGCGATCCGGTGAGGACGGCTACCGCACGAGGTCGATTTCCGCCCACACCGTCTTGCGGGGGACCGGCCCGGGGACGATCCCCCAGTGGTCCGCCAGCGCCTCGACGATGAGCAGGCCGCGCCCGGTCTCCGCATCGCCCCCGGGCGGCTTCACGGCTCCGGGGCCGGGCGGGACGCTGTCACCGTGCGTGTCCGTGACCTCGATCCGCAAGGTGCCGCCCCGGACGATGAGGGCGAGTTGGAAGTCCCGGCCCTTCACACGGCCGTGGACGGTTGCGTTGGCCGCCAGCTCGGCGACGATGTGTGCGGCCGACTCCGACTGGAGCCCCCACGCGCCGAGATGGGCCGTGGTCAGCAGCCGGGCGAGCCGGGCCCCTCGACGGGTGGGGGAGAGCAGCACGGTGAACGCGCGTTCGGTGGACGTGTGTTGGATGCGAGCGACTTCCTGGTTCATGTCACTCAGCGTGGCCGACCCGGCGTACCTTTCCCAGTGATGCGGCCGCTGCGTACGGTGACTGTCCGAGGCTTGTCCGGTGTTGTCCGGGCTGTCGGCGGTGACGTGCGGGGAACGGAAACGGTTGACGCAGGAACGGCACGCACGTCGGAAGCGGGGGCTCGCATGAGCATGGTCGATGACGGTACGGAGCGCGGCAACGACGCGGTGGACGAGCCCGGTTGGGAGGTCGACCCCGACGACGAGCCGGGCGCGGCGGTCGTCGCGGCGGTGGGCCGCCAGATCAAGATCTGGCGCGAGGCGGCGGGCCTGCGGGCGGGCGAGCTGGGCTCCGCGATGGGGTACGGCGAGGACCTCATCTACAAGGTCGAGGGCGGGAGCCGCATCCCGCGGCCGGAGTTCATGGACGCCGTGGACGTGGCGGTGGGGGCGGGCGGGAAGCTCGCGGCGATGAAGCCGGACCTTGCGGAGGTGCGGTATCCGAAGAAGATCCGGGACTTGGCGAAGCTTGAGGCCAAGGCCGTCGAGTTGGCCGCGTACGGCAGCCACAACCTGCACGGTCTGTTACAGACAGAGGAGTACGCGAGGGCCCTGCTCGGCACGCGACGCCCGATTCTGACGCCGGACGAGCTGGAGCGGGCGGTTGCGGGACGCATGGCCCGGCACTCCATCTTCGACCGGTCACCCGCCCCCGAGCTGTGCTTCGTCCAGGAAGAGGCGTCCCTGCGGCGTCCGATCGGAGGGGATGCGATCTGGCGGCGTCAGCTGGAGAACCTGCTCCGCATCGGGGAGTTGCCCTTCGTCGACATCCAGGTCATGCCGACTTCCCGGTGGGATCACCCGGGAACGGGAGGGCGGATCCAAGTGCTGAAGTTCTCCGACGGGTCAGCTGTCGGCCGAGCCGACGACGAGTTCGCCGGTAGGCCCATCTCTCACCCGAAGCAGCTCCGTATCCTTGAGCTAGGGTTTGGAAGCATCCGGGCTCGGGCTCTCACGCCGGAGGAGTCCCAGGCCTTCATCGTGCAAGTTCTGGGAGAGACATGACCAACAGGCCCTCTGCCGAGGAAGTGCCCGAGTCGCGCTGGTTCAAGAGCAGTTACAGCGACAGCAGCAACCCCAACGACTGCGTCGAGGTCGCAGCCGTCCCGGACGCCGTCCACGTACGCGACTCCAAGAACACGCAGGGTCCTCGTCTCGCTGTCGCCCCCGCCGCCTGGGCGGGCTTCGTCGCGTACGCAGCAAGGCGCTGAACGCCCGCCCGCCACTATGATGCGGGCAACGCGTCACCATGCGCGCTGGTGTGCCGGGAAGTCTGGTCGGCGTCGGAGGGGCAACCGTCCCTCTGCTTGCCGAGACTTCGGAAGGCCGCCCCTCGTGGAAGAAGACCTGCGCCGACGAGCGAGACGTTCAAGTCCACCGTTCTCCAGAAGTACATGGCCCCTCGGTCACCGGTGAAGCCGACCGAGAGCGGGTGGCAGGGCACCTCCGTCGCGAGCGGACCCGACGGTTCCGCACCCACCCGCGCGCAGACCTGCCCCGGATTCGAAGCTCTGCTGGACGCGGTCGCGGCAACGGGCAGGGGCCCCACCGAGGCCGAGTTGGAAGAATTCCGGTCCTTCGGGGAAGGAGCCGCGGTCAGCGGCGCCACTGTGCGGGCCCTGGTCGTGCACCACCTGTCCCGGACCCGGGCCGCCTGGCCGGCCGGGACGACGGGTTCCGACAGCGTGCTCGCCGCCGTGCAACGAGCCGTCGAAGCACTCTGCGAGGGCTACGAACGTGCCGAGCTGCTCGCTGTCCGGCATCAAGAGGCGGCACGCCGGGAGTTCATCGACGACCTTCTGTACGGGAGCGGCGAACCGGGGCGTCTGGCCGAACGCGCCGAGCGGCTCGGGCTGCGGTTCTCCCACGCCCATGTCGTGGCTGTGGCCGAAGGTCCCGTGCCGTACACAGAGGGCGACGCTGTACCCCGACTCGTCGAACGCGCCGTGACGGGTCGCTTCGGGGAGCGCAGCATCCTCCTCACCACGAAGGACGGACGGCTGATCTGCATCGCGCCCGGGGACCGGCGTCAGGTTCTGACCCACTTCGCCAAACAGGCGCACGCCGCGACCGGCGGCGGACGGGCCGCGATCGGACGGCCGCACCCCGGAGCGGGTGGCATCGCCCATTCGTACGAGGAGGCGCTTCGGGCACTGGACCTGGCGGGCCGTCTCGAACTGGAGGACCCGGTGGTCCACGCCGCGGACCTTCTCGTCTATCCGGTGCTGACCAGGGACCGGCAGGCCATGGAGGACCTGGTCCGGACCACCCTCGGGCCGCTTCTGAAAGCCCGGGGCGGTCCGGAACCACATCTGGAGACCCTCGCCGCCTACTTCGACTCCGGTTGTGTCACCACCCAGGCCGCCCGGCGTCTCTCCTTGAGCGTTCGGGCCCTGACGTACCGCCTGGAACGCATCCACCAGCTCACCGGGTCCGACCCTGCCGACCCCCGGCACCGTTACGCCCTGCAGACAGCTGTCATCGGGGCCCGGATTCTCGGCTGGCCCGCACCCAGGACGTAGGCGACGGCGAGCAGCGCTCCCCGCATGGTCGACGACGACAAGGACGGTCACATGGGCTCGGTCTACAAGAACGACAACGCGCAACGGGAGGTGCGGTCCTGGTGTGTGGGGCGGATCGCGGACTGGGGCATCGCCCATGTCCGCGGTGAGGTGATGACGCCGACGGGAGTCACCGGCGTCGTGACCACAGGTCCGGAGCCGCGCGAGGGGGAGCCGAGCATCGTGCTGCTGCCGGGAACGAACATGAACGCCGCCCTGTGCCTGCCCCTGGTGGAGGTGATGGCCCGGAACCGGCGCGTGGTCATCCTGGACCTGCCCGGCCAGCCGGGGCTCAGCACGGGCCGCCGCCCTCACGTCCGGCGCATGGCCTGGTACGGGAACTGGCTGAGCGAGGCACTGACGCAAACCGTGCCGGGGCCGGTCGTGGTGGTGGGCCATTCCCTGGGGGGCGCGGTCGCGCTCGCCTCGAATGCTCCGCGGATCGTCGGCAGGGTGGTGCTCGCCGGTGCCGGCCTCACCCGTCTGCGGGTGCCCGCTCGGCTTCTGGCGGCCACCGCCCCCTGGCTTCTGCTGCCCTCCGAAGCCCGGTCGGCGCGGTTGCTGCGCCGGATGGCCGCTCCGGGACGGGGTGACCCGCCCGACGATCTGAGCGCCTGGATGCACCTGGTCGCGCGCCACTGCCGTACCAGCCTCGCCCCCCTCCCTCTGCCGTCGAGCCTGCTGAACCAGCGGCGAACCGTGCCGACGCTGGTGGTCGCGGGCCGGTCCGACCCCTTTCTGCCCCCGCGAACCCTGGGCCCGGCAGCACGGCGGCGGCTCGGGGCGGAGTTCCGCGTCATCGAGGGGGCGGGGCACCTTCTGCTGGACGAGGCGCCGGTCGAGGTCTCCGCACTGGTGGAGGAGTTCTGCGTGGGGGTGGGCGGCTGAGGGCGCACCGCCGGACATGCCACCTGCGACGGAGGGGACTTCGCCATGGCCCCCGGGCCGAGACGCTCGGCCCCGCAGATAGATGTCCGATAAACGTATCCGGGAGTCCGTATAACGATGACGTCACCTGCCCAGCATCTTCACTTGCAATACCCCCAAATGTGATCTGCGCCACTAAAGGATCGGTAAAAGGCGTGGTACAAATGCCCAACTTCGCGGGCGGACTCACCGCCGCAGCGGAGTGCCGGGGTTCAACCGGCAGCAGATCAGAGCGATCGCCGACGTCGTCCGCCCGTGCGGTAGCGCCGGGTCGCCATCCGGACAGCGTCGTTCGCCCATCCCCCCATCGCACACCGACCGGCGAAGGCACCCCCAAGTCCGCCGCTCCCGCGTCATCGAGGTAGCCAACGTGTCACTGGACTCCATCACCGAGAACATCGACGAAGCCGTCAGCGGGTTCTTCGAGCCCATAGCCGGCTGGCTGGGCGACATCGTCTTCTACTCCGTCAGCATCGGCGGCGCCGACGTGCCGCTCATCGTCACCTGGCTGGTGCTGGCCGGCCTGATCTTCACCAGCTGGTTCGGCCTCATCCAGGTGCGCAAGTTCCGTCTGGCCGTGGACGTGGTGCGCGGGAAGTACGACGACAAGGACTCCGCCGGCGAGGTCAACCACTTCCAGGCCCTGACCGCCGCCGTCTCCGGCACGGTCGGCCTCGGCAACATCGCCGGTGTGGCCGTCGCCGTCTCCATCGGCGGCGCCGGAGCCACGTTCTGGATGATCCTCTGCGGTCTTCTCGGCATGGCCACCAAGTTCGTCGAGGTCACCCTCGGGGTGAAGTACCGCGAGGTCCACGCCGACGGCACGGTCTCCGGCGGACCGATGCACTACCTGCCCAAGGGTCTCGCCGAACGCTTCGGCAAGAACGGCAAGACTCTCGGCAAGGTCCTCGCCGTCCTCGCCTCGATCATGATCCTGTTCTTCGGGCTCTTCGGCGGCAACCTGTTCCAGGTCAACCAGTCCTACGCCCAGGTCGTCTCCGTCACCGGCGGTGAGGACGGCGCGATGGGCTCCTCCGGCGGTGCGCTCTTCTTCGGCATCCTGGTCGCCGCGCTCGTCGGCATCGTCCTGCTCGGCGGCATCCGCTCCATCGCCCAGGTCACCAGCCGCCTCATCCCCGCGATGGCGGGCATCTACATCGCCGCCTGTCTCGTCGTCATCCTGGTCAACGTCACCGCCGTGCCGGCCGCGATCGGAACGATCATCGAGGGCGCGTTCAACCCCGAGGGCGTCGCGGGCGGCATCCTCGGCGCGCTGATCATCGGCTTCCAGCGCGCCGCGTTCTCCAACGAGGCCGGTATCGGCTCCGCGCCGATCGCCCACTCCGCGGTCAAGACCAAGCACCCCGCCAGCGAGGGCCTGGTCGCCCTGCTGGAGCCGTTCATCGACACCGTCATCATCTGCACCATGACCGCGCTGACCATCGTCATCGCCAACCCCGCCAGCTGGGGCGAGGCCCGCGACGGTGAGTCCATCGGCGGCGTGACGATCACCTCGGACGCGTTCGAGACCGTGCTGCCCTGGTTCCCGTACGTCCTGACCCTCGCAGTGCTGCTCTTCGCGATCTCGACCGTTCTGACCTGGGGCTACTACGGCCTCAAGTCCTGGACGTACCTCTTCGGCCGCAGCCGCACCAGCGAGACGATCTACAAGTCCCTCTACACCCTGTTCGCCGTCTCCGGATCCCTGCTCACCCTGCAGACTCTCATCGACCTGGCCGACGCGGTGCTCTTCTCCCTGGCCGTCATCAACATCATCGGCCTCTACCTCCTCGCGCCCGTCGTCAAGCGCGAGCTCAACTCCTTCCTGGAGTACGTGCGGGTCCGGAAGGCCGGCGGAACCGACGGTGGCGGGGACAACGACGAGGAGCCGACGAAGGCGAGCGTCTGAGTCCTACCTCCTACGATCAGATGCCCCTCGCCCCTGCCCGAACGGGGGAGCGAGGGGCATCAACCCGTGTGCGGCGGAAGTCCGACGCGCCGGCCCTCCCAGGCGCTACCGCCGCCTCGGCGCCCACGAGCCCGGCGGCCCGGCGGGCGTCACTTCACCACGACGTTGTCCCCGGACGACTTCGACGCCCCGGTGGTCGTGTTGCCGTAGTACACCCAGCGCCACGTGCCCGTCCTGGTGGCCTTCACCGTGGTCTTGAGGTTGCCCGAGCTGTTCCCGTACACCTTCTTCACCGTGGTGTAGGAGGCGGCGCCCGCAGGCTTGAACTGCAGGCTCACATGACGGCCGCCGTACGAGGCGTACTTCCTGGTCTCCCAGTTGGCCCGGGTGACCTTCCCGGTCACGGTGATGGTCCTGCCCTTGGCCACCGGTTCGGGCGCGGCGTTGACGGTCAGGCGCGAGTTGCGCTGGACGTGGACCGTCAGGCCCGTGCCGTCGACGTTGCTGGTCCCGTCCTGGAAGTGCGCCTCGCCCGCCACCTTCCAGACCCCGGCCTCACTGTTGCGCATCTCCCACTCGCTCGGGTCGAAGTACATCGTCTCCTCGATGTCGCAGGTGCCGACCCGGTAGGGGCAGTCGTTCCCCCCGATGGAGTGCCACAGCTGGTCATCCGCGTTCTTGCGGTACAGGAACACCAGCGGCAACCACTTCCACTTGCGCGTGGTCGTCACCCGGAAGGAGGCCGGTACCGTGACCTCCTTCGACGTCCCGATCACGATCGGCTTTCCGCCGTTCACCTGGACGCGGGAGAACGAGGCCCCACCCTCGGCCGCCCCGGCCGGCACCGCTGCCACGGCCGTGAACACCGCCGCCGCACCACCGGCCACGACGGCTCTCCAGACCTGCTTCCCCACCTGATCCCCGATTCTCCGTACGGAAAGGCGCCGGAGGCTCATCCTCCGGCGCCTAAGAGACAGCCGGGGCCCACCCGGGGTTGTGGACCGGCGCATCACAATGAGGCATCGGGCCGTCCCGCCTCCCGCGAGGCGGGCGGGGCGGCCGGTGGGCCTCTCCGGGGTCAACTCGTGTGCAGCATCAGCCCGATGCCGACCACCATCAGCCCCGCCGCCGCGATCCTCGGAGCCCCGAAGCGCTCCTTGAAGAACAGCGTGCCGATCGCCGCGCCCACGATGATCGACGACTCGCGCAGCGCCGCGATCGGGGCGAGCGGGGCCCTCGTCTGGGCCCAGAGCACCAGCCCGTACGCGACCACCGACAGGGCCGCGCCGAGCAGGCCCCGTACGGCGAACGGCTTCAGCTGCGCGACCAGTTCGGAGCGGCGGCGGTAGTACGCGTACGCCGGGATCGCCAGGCCCTCCAGGACCATGAGCCACGCGACGTAACCCAGCGGTGTGCCGGAGGCCCGTACACCCACGCCGTCCACCGTCGTGTACCCGGCGATGGCCAGGCCCGTGCCGAGGGCCGCCACGATCGCCGGCCAGTGCGGGCGCTTTCCGGAACCCCGGATGCCCCACAGGGCCAGGCCGACCAGTCCGGCCGAGGCCACCGCCACGCCCGCCGTGGCCCAGGCGTCCGGGCGCTCGCCGACGAAGACCGCCGCCAGGACCGTCACCACCAGCGGGGCCGTGCCCCGGGCGATCGGGTACATCTGGCCGAAGTCGCCCAGCGTGAACGAGCGCATCAGCAGCATCATGTACGCGACGTGCAGCGCGGCCGAGACCAGGAGGTACGGCCAGGCACCCGCCGCGGGGAACGGGGCGAACAGGGCCATCACCGCGCCGATCAGCAGACCGCCGCCGGAGATCAGCGTGAAGGAGAGCAGCTGATCCTTGATCGCGTGGGCGATGGCGTTCCAGCTGGCGTGCGTGACCGCGGCTATGAGGACCGCAAGGGCGACCAGAGGGGTCACTTGGCGGGCTCGCGCACATCCGTGACCGTCGCGCCCGCGTGGGCGATCAGCGTTTTCGGGTCGAGCGGGAACACCGTGTGCGGGGTGCCCGCCGCCGCCCACACCACCGCGTGGTCCAGGAGGCGCCGGTCGGCCAGGACACGGGTCCTGGTGGCGTGGCCGAAGGGGGGTACGCCTCCGATCGCGTAGCCCGTCGTCTCCCGGACCAGGTCCGCGTCCGCCCGCTTGACCTTCTGCGCGCCGAGCTCGCTGCGTACCAGCTCGACGTCCACGCGGGACGACCCGTCCATCAGGACCAGGACCGGCACGCCGTCCGCCGTGAAGACCAGGGACTTGACGATCTCGCTCAGCTCGCAGCCCACCGCCGCCGCGGCCTCGACGGCGGTTCTGGTCGCATCGGGGAAGCGGCGCACCTCGACCTGGAGCCCCAGCTCGGCCAGCGCCTCCGCGAACCGGGGGTGGGCGTGGGAGACGGGGGCGGCGGGTGCGGCGGGAGTGGTTTCGGTGGGTTCGGGTGTGCTCATGGCTGCACGCTAGCGGTCCGTGCACTATGCATGCGAGGGGGTTCCGGAGGGTGGGCTCACCGGTCCGGCTGCGAGCCCGGGGCGTGGCCTCATCCTGCCGGGTGCGAGCCCGGGGTGTGGCCGAACGTGCGGCGGGAGACCTCGATGAACGCGCTCGTCGACGACCAGCCGCACCGATGCGCCACCGCCGTCACCGGCGTCCGCCCGGTCAGCAGGATCAGCGCGTGGTGGAGGCGGAGCTGCGTGCGCCACTGCGGGAACGTCATGCCGAGGTCGCTGCGGAACATCCATGGCCGTGGTCTTCCGGTCGATCGCGTTCATCGGCCTGAGCACCTTCATCTCGCTGTACGTACGCCAGCGCCTCGGCGGCGGCATTGCCGTGGGCACGGCCGCCCTGACCGTGCTCTACCTCGGCAGCACGGTCGGCTCGGTGCTCGGCGGGGCGCTGGCAGCCCGGGTGGGACCGGGTGACGGTCGCGCGCCGGTCCTATCTGGTCGCCGCCGCGGCCGTCGCGGGCGTGGTGTGGGTGCCCGGCCCGGCCGTCTTCCTATTCGTCGCGCTGACCTCGGCTGGCCTGTACGTGCCGTTCTCGCTCCAGTGACGCTGGGCCAGGACTACCTGCCGTCCCGGGTCGGCACCGCCGGCGGGATCACCCTCGGCCTGACCGTCAGCATCGGGGGTCTCGCCAGCCCCGCGATCGGAAGCCTCGCCGATGCCACGTCCCTTCAGGCCGCCTTGGCACCCCTCGTGCTGATGTCGCTGCTGAGCTGGCTGTTCTTCCGGGGCCTGCCCGAACCGGGTTTGCCGCGGCCGGTGTTGGCCGCGAAACCCGGATGACCCGGGGCTGGGGCCCTTCTACGCTCGCCCCCATGGACAGGGACGAGCAGGGTGGGCGGGGCGAGCGGGACGAGTGCCTGCTGAACGTGGTCGACGTCGAGGCGACCTGCTGGGACGGGCAGCCGCCGCCCGGCCAGGTCAGCGAGATCATCGAGATCGGGCTCACCGTCGTCGACCTGCGCGCGGGGGAACGGCTCGCCAAACACCGGCTGTTGGTCCGGCCCGGGCGCTCGGCGGTCAGCCCGTTCTGCACGGAGCTGACCGGGCTGACCCAGGCTGAGGTGGACGGCGGCCTGTCCTTCGCCGAGGCCTGCCGGGTGCTGGCCGCCGAGCACCGTACGGGGTTGCTGCCGTGGGCCAGTTGGGGCGACTACGACCGTAACCAGTTCACGCGCCAGTGCCGGGCGGCGGGCGTGGAGTACCCCTTCGGGCAGCGGCACACCAACGCCAAGGTCGTCTTCACCGCTTCGTACGGGCTGCGCCGCCGCCCCGGCATGGCCCAGGCGCTGGAGGTGGCCGGCCTCCCGCTGGAGGGCCGGCACCACCGGGGCGACGACGACGCGTGGAACATCGCCGCCCTGGTGCTGGACCTGGCGGTGCGGGGGGACTGGACGGCGGGGTAGGGCCTTCGGCCCGGTGCTCAGCCGCCGTGCGTGTCGGCTGAGCCCTCAGCCGCCCGCGCGCAGGAGCTGCGGGCTCAGCCCCCCGCCTTCAGCACCTCCGCCACGACCGGGCCCGCCGCGGCGCCGCCATGGCCGCCGGTCTGGACGACCGCCGCCGCCGCGAGGTCGTTGCTGAAGCCGGTGAACCAGCTGTTGGAGGTGTCCTGTCCGTCGACCTCCGCCGAACCGGTCTTGGCGCCCTTGTCCCCGCCGACGCCTCCCATGGCCTTCGCTCCCGTGCCCCAGGCGGCCGTCGCGCGCATCATCGTCGTGAGCTGCTGGGTGACGGACGGTGACAGCGAACGCGAGGCCGTCGCCAACTCCCGGTTGTCCAGGGACTGCGGAACGATGACGGGCTGACGGAAGGTGCCGGTGCGGGCGGTCGCGGTGATGGACGCCATGTTGAGGGCGTTCATCTGGACCGTGCCCTGGCCGATGTACTGGGCGGCCGCCACGCCGCCCGTCTCCTCCGGCACGCTGCCGTCGGTCGTGACGACACCCGTCTTCCAGTCCAGACCGATGCCGAAGACGTCCCTGGCCATCTTGGAGAGGGCGGCGTCGTCCTTCGTGTCGTCGATGAGCTTGATGAAGGCGGTGTTGCAGGACTTGGCGAAGCTCTGGGTGAAGGTGGAGCCGTCCGGCAGATCGAAGTGGTCCAGGTTGTGGAAGGAACGGCTCTGGTACATCGCGTCCTTGGGGCACTCCGCCGCCCCGTTCGCCGTGACCAGGCCCTTCTCCAGCAGCAGCGCCGCCGTCATGATCTTCAGCGTCGAGCCGGGCGCCTGCTTGCCCTGGAGCGCCACGTTGAACTCGGTCACCGGGTTGTTGGCCACCGCGCGGATCGCCCCCGTGGACGGCTTCACCGCGACCACCGACGCCTGGGCGAACTTCTTCACCGCCCGCTCGGCCGCCGCCTGCGCGTTCGCGTCCAGCGTCGTCTGGACCTTGCCCGGCTTGCCCTTGGCCAGGGTCAGCAGGTTGACGTCGGGCTGGGACTCGTCGGCGGGCTCGATCCAGGTCTCGATGCCGGCCGAACCGCCCGAGGTCTCCCCGTACTTCTGGCG